>CAYHWE010000007.1:0-31075 GCA_964360445.1 uncultured Gammaproteobacteria bacterium
TCATAGAGGTCGGAAGGATCGCCCATACGGACCTGGTTGACGAGCTGGTCAAAAGAGACGCGCGCGGACAGATTATTGTTGATGAAAAATGCCAAACCGGCGCAGATGGCATTTTTGCGGCCGGAGACGTGACCCAAATCGAATATAAGCAAATCACAACAGCAGCAGGACAGGGAACAATCGCCGCGCTTGCCGCCTATCAATATCTACAGCTTAAAAAAGGAAAGACGGCGGTCGTCCTGGATAGGAGCGTAAAAAACCACTCAAAACCGAAATAGCATCAAGTTCATCTCAACCCCTACACAATGGGATACATTAAACAATTCAGCCCGTCGCCGATACACAGAAAAGGTTTCGAGCCGATAAAAAGCTTGTTGCCAGGAAAAAAATAACATATAATAAGAGTAGGTAATTTAAATAAATTTATGTATAGACTAACAGGAGGAAATGTCCTGATAGACCCAGAGCTCATCATAAAAAAATCCGGAATTTCAGAAAAGATGAAAGTCGCGGATTTAGGGTGCGGGGCACTAGGACATTTTGTTTTTCCGACCGCGAAAGTTGTAGGAAAAAAAGGCAAGGTGTATGCGGTCGACATCTTAAAAACAATTCTTGAGAATCTGCAAAAAAGAGCGAAACAAGAGGGCTTGGACAATATCATAGAAATTGTCTGGACGGACTTAGAGGTTTTCGGAGCGACAAAAATAGAATCAGGCAGCTTGGATGTGGCGATGCTTATCAACACCCTATACCAATCGCACAAAAGAGTTGAAATTTTAAGAGAATCCATCAGGATGTTAAAGAAGGATGGCAAGCTGCTTGTCGTTGAATGGGAAAACATAGCGACGCCATTGGGGCCTCCGGCCGAAGAAAGAGTAAAGCCCGAATCATTGATTTCCGCGGCGCCAAAACTTGGGCTAAAATTAGAGGAAGAATTTGAGGCTGGACAATATCATTACGGATTAATATTTACTAAATTATAAAAACTTATGAACCTGTTAAAATTGAGCTTTTGGTTTAGCCTTAGACCAATTCCATTGTTGCCGATATATGATAAGATCTTTACCGGCTTTGTCGTTCTATTAGGACTATCCTTTATCTCTTCATTTTTCATAAAAAAGGCTTACCAAAAAAACATTTACAGCCGGATTTTTAATGAAATGTATTCATTCTTTTTTACCAACTTCGGGTTGGGGTTGCTTCTGCTATTCTTCAACTATGAAGCCGTTCCCCTGCTCTCTGCCCGTTTTTGGTTTATCCTCTGGGCGATAGAAATAGGAGTCTGGACGCACCTAATAGCAAAGTCGGCGAAAGAAATACCGATCAGAAAAGAACAATTTGAAAAAGAAAAAAAATACAACAAATACCTACCCAAATAAAACACTCAACACAACAAGTAGGCCCCAGCCAAACCGCTGGGGCCTACTTGTTAATTGAAAAACCTTAATAAAATAACCAACATTCGCCATATGAATTTAAAATAAATTTTTTATAAAGAAATTATCAAGATTTTTTACACATTTCCACAGTTAGCCACAAGTTATCCACTGTTTTTATTTTGGCTAACATTAGCAGACATAAAAACTAAAGTCCACATTTTTGTGGACTTTATCCCCAGACGATGTAAAAACAAAAGAGTCCACATTTTTGTGGACTCTTTTGTTTAAAAATCAATCAGTTAGATGTGCTTCTGGATCAAATCTTTTATCTCCTCTTTGCTCCTAAACCCGGTTAACTGCTCAACGATCTTACCATTTTTAAATATTATTAATGCCGGAATACTCATAATACCATATTTTTCTGCCATACCCTGGTTCTCATCCACATTTAATTTACCGACCTTCAACCTATTATCATTCTTCATTTCCTCGGCAAGTTCGTCTATTATCGGCGCCATCATCCTACATGGTCCGCACCACGGTGCCCAAAAATCCACCACAACCAGGCCGGAGGCCTGCTCTACTTCACCTTGAAAGTTTTGATCTGAGAATTGCATATTTTTTATGTTCTCCATAAAACACATTTCTGTTCTATGAGAAACTGTTAGTTTATACAAAATAAAACTGTGGACCTATGGGGAGTCGAACCCCAGACTCATCCATGCCATGGACGTGTATTACCACTATACTATAGGCCCAGATAAATAAATTATAAAATAAAAATAAAGTTATCATGAAGAGTGCTTTTTTAGTCTACAATATTGTAGACTTTTCTTTAATGTGCCCCAACGAGGACTCGAACCTCGATCTTATCCTTAGGACGGATCTGCTCTATCCTGTTGAGCTATCGGGGCTAATCTATTTTTCAAAAAATAAAACACCTTCTTGGCGTCTAAGATGAATTATATTTTACTTTTGACATTCAGTCAAATTATGAGGTAATATTAAATTAATATTAAAATAACTATCAATTAACAATCAAATTTGTTAATCTCTCAAACCTATGTTCAGCAAAGAAGAAAAAATCAACCACAAAGAAGCGGAAACGATTATCGGTCCGTCGGTAAAGGTAAGCGGCGATTTCAACGGCAACGGCAATATCATCATTGAGGGGACTTTTGATGGCAGCCTGAAAACCAGCGGCAGCCTGTATGTCGGAGACAAGGCCAAAATCAAGGCCGACGTCGAAGCCAAAGATGCCCGCATCGGGGGCGAGCTCGATGGGAATATAAAGGTAAACGGTCATTTGGAGATATCTTCTTCGGCTAAAATTTTAGGCGATATAGAGTGTTCTGATATCTCTATCGCCAAGGGGGCCATATTAAACGGCAAGTGCTCTATGAAAACCCAGGAAAAAACTGCGGCTAAATAAATATGCATGTTTATATTTACGACTCATTTCTCAATCAAAAGAAATACGGATCTTTATTGGCTAAAACAGAAATAAGGATAACAGACCTGGGGCTCAACGGGAAGGTCATTAGGATCGGCCCGATAAAAAACGTCCGGGAAACGGTTGAGAACGAAATCAGGCGGGGAGCAAAAACAATAATAGCGGTTGGCGACGACAGCTTAGTGAACCAGGTGGTCGACAGTATCGCCGATACAGGAATCCCCCTTGGCATAATCCCGATAAATACCGGAAAAAATGCGATTTCCAGGGCTTTTGGTATCACTTCGTCTGAACAGGCGTGTGATATATTGTCCGCAAGGAGAATAGAAAAAATCGATCTAGGAACGATCAATAACAACTCCTTTTTCATTTCAAGCCTGGCAATCCCTAATGATGGGACAATAGTGCAGATCAATCAAGAATATTCGATTGAGAGCGCTGCGGCGGGGGAAACCATAGTCGTCAATTTGCCGACAGACAAAAGGGGGCTGCCCAAAAGTTTCCCATTCAGTCCACAGGACGGCAACATGGAGTTGGTCATAAAAACCCAAAAATCCGGTAGGCTCGGTCTCCAATCCAAAGAAACGATCCAAAGCATACTGCCTGTTAGTCATCTCACCATCATAAATACAAAAAACCACCCGGTGTTAGCGGATGGCGTCCGTAATATATCTGCTCCGATCAATATCGGCATAAGTAAAAACAGTTTGAATATAATCGTCGGAAAAGATAGGATTTTTTAACTATTTGGCGACCTCTCCGCTTATCACATCGCTCTTGCCGATATTGTCTTTTCTAAAAATATAAACCTGGTGCAATATAGTTAAGACGGTGATAGTAAACCAATATAAAGACAATCCGCCAGGAAGAGTAACGCCAATAAAAATCGTTAACGCCGGCATAAAATAAAGCATCTGCTTATTCATGGCGGCCATAATATTTTCATCTTTAGCTCCCTCAGCCTTTGTTTCCGCTTTTTTCGTTATCATCATCTTGGCCTGCCAGAACTGAGCCAAGCCGGCTAAAATCGCTAAGACAACGCTTGGTTTAGACAGATCAACCAAGCCCAAAAACATGTTGCTTACTGCTTGCGGCTTTTCAATGAACGGATAAACAAAGCCCAATGTGTTTTCATTGATCCCATTCCTAAAAACCCTGAACACCGCGAAAAAGAAGGGCAGCTGGATCAACAGGGGCAGGCAAGATGAGAACGGGTTAACCTTGTTCTCTTTATATAAATTCATCATCGCTCTTCCCATTTCCTCTTTATTATTAGCGTACTGCGCCTTTATCGCGTCAATTTTCGGTTGAAGATCCTGCAGAGACTTTTGTGATTTTATCGACTGCTTTGATAGCGGCAAAAGCACCAATTTGATAATTATCGTAAGCAAGATAATAGCCACCCCTAAATCATGGCCAGGGACAATATTATAAAGAAAAACCAATAGATTTAGGATCGGCGCATAAAGAAAGGCGTGGAATAGATTTGACATAATTATATTTGATTAGTTGGTTAATTAGTTTATCAATCCGCAATTTACGGATATCTGGTTTTTGTTTTTGATTCATTCCACCGGATCACAGCCGCCATGACTCCATGGGTTGCATCGCAATACCCTCCAGGCCGCCATTGATCCCCCCTTGAATATGCCGTGTTTTTCTATCGCATCAATGGCATATTCAGAGCAGGTCGGCTTGTAACGGCAAAAGCCGTGCGGATAAAAGACGCTCAGAATGCCATGGTCAAAAGATAGCGTCTTCTGATAAAGTCTTATTAAAATAATCATAATATGCTTTGCGGAATAATAAATCATTTTAATGCTCTTAGTCTTTTAAGGTTAGACATGACTGAACTTTCTATTTCCTGGAATTTTTTATCCCTTATCTCCGGCAGAACGATCACGACATAATCATTTGGTTTAATTTTATCTAATGTTAGCCTAAAAATTTCTTTAAGCCTTCTCCTGATCCTATTGCGATCCACTGCCTTCTTGCTTATCTTGCCGCTAACAATAACGCCCAGCCTAACATCACCCGTTTTATTGTTAATCGTCTTAATGCCCAGCAATTTGTCATAGCTGGACATCCCTTCTTTGAAAACACGGTCAAATTCTTTATCTTTTGTTATTTTTCCGATTTTCACAGTATCGTTTAAACAAAAACACTCCGAATTATCGGAGTACATTTGTAGGATTTACTTTGTTAGTCTTTTTCTTCCTTTCGCCTTTCTTCTTTTTATCACATTTTTTCCATTCTTTGTCTGCATCCTATTGCGGAACCCATGCTTCTTTTTCGCTCTTTTTTTATTTGGTTGATACGTTCTTTTTGGCATATTTTTAAAACAAACAAGTCTGACAACAGACTCAGTATTTATATCCTTAATCTAACATATTCTTATAAGACAAGTCAACCCATCGCCATTATCCACCCCTTATCAACACCTTTTAAACACTGGGGATATTTTATTATTGTTTTTACCCTGCTATACTTTATATGAGATTCAAAAGTCTTCTTTTTTATTTGCCCCGCGCAACCGGAAGACGCCAGGCCCCTAGCTGGTGATGAGGCGCTTACGCCTTAAAATCTCCCGCTATCCGGCGGATGATTTGCGGGGCTCAAATAATCTTTTCCCTATGAACAACGAGCAACTTTGGCAGGCAGTTTTAGGCGAAATAGAACTCAGCCTATCAAAAGCCAACTTCACCACTTGGTTTAAGAACACCTTCATCTCTTCTTACGAAGATGGAAAAATCATAATCGGCGTTCCAAACACTTTTACGCGGGCTTGGCTGGAAAAAAAATATCACAAAGAAATTTCCTCAGCCCTAGAGAATATAAAAGGGGAAAAGATCAAAGAAATAATCTATAAAGTGGAGACTAAAAAAACCAACACCTCGAATCAAACCAAAAAAGAATGTCCCTCAGCCACGCCAAATTTTAACCCAACCTCAACAATCGAAAAGAACCCGACGCCGATCAACCGCTTCGGGCTAAATGCCAGATATACGTTTGAAAACTTCGTTGTCGGCAGGGGCAATGAATTGGCTCATGCCGCCGCGCAGGCGATTGTCGCCAATCCAGGCAAAGCCTATAATCCATTATTCATTTATGGCGGTGTCGGTCTTGGCAAAACCCACATCTTGCAGGCGATAGGACATGAGTTATCAAAAAAAACAGACAAGATCATGTATGTAAGCTGTGAAAAATTCACAAACGACTATATACATTCTGTGCGCAACGGCCAGGCAAAAGAATTTAAAGATAGGTATCGCAATGTTGATTTATTGATGATTGATGACATCCAGTTTATGGCCGGCAAAGATGGGACTCAGGAAGAATTTTTCCACACATTCAATGAACTGCACCAAACCAACAAACAAATCATAATAACCTCAGACAGGCCGCCAAAATCAATTCCAGCCCTAGAAAAAAGGCTTCTTTCCCGCTTTGAGTGGGGGATGATCGCCGACGTGGTGCAGCCCGACATTGAAACAAGGATGGCTATTCTTGAATCAAAATGCAAGGACAAGAACTATCCGCTTGAGCGCGATATTTTATATTTCATCGCCAACAACATCCAAAACAATATCCGTGAATTAGAGGGGGCCCTAAACCGCCTGATCGCCTACCATGAATTCAATAATTACAAACCAACATTAGAAACAACAAAAAACATACTTAATAATATAATTTCTAACATCCAATCCCGATCAATTACGCCAAAAATAATCATTGAGGCTGTTTCAAGGTTTTATGATATAGACATTAAAGATATTTTAGGAAAAGGAAGAAAACAGGAACTAGTCAAACCAAGACAGATTATTATGTTTTTAATGCGCCAGGAGGCTAACATCTCCTTCCCAACCATCGGCCACGAATTAGGTGGAAGGGACCACACAACAGCAATGCACGCATGCACAAAAATAACAAAAGAGGTTGAGGATAATGAAAAGATAAAAAGGGAGATTGAGTCAATCAAACAATCACTATACAACACCCCCCTATAAAATATCTTGTTAATAACCTATTAATTAATTTTATAAGTTGTTGATATTTTTCCCCTTTTCCTGGATATTTTTTTTCAATCAACACCTTATTAAATTTAATCTACACCACAATCAACAATTTATCACATCATTTTTTACCTTACATTAAAACAAAATCAAGCAAATCAATAATTATCCAGCCCCTTATTATGATTATTATATTTTATATTTATATATAATTAATTAATATATGAGAATATCTAGCCTTCAAAAAAATTTAAAACAAGGATTATTGGTGGTCAGCCATATAACGGGAAAGAATTCCACCCTTCCTATTTTAAATAATATTTTAATCGAAGCTAAAAACGGGAATATAAAACTAGTGACAACTAATCTGGAAATCGGGATTGTGTATTCCGTTAGGGGGAAGGTTGAAGAGGATGGGGTATTCACAGTTGACTCAAGAGTCGTGTCTGATTATATTTCTCTATTGCCGAATAAAAAAATAGACATTAAAAAAGATGAAAAATACTTGATAGTTGAAACTGAAAACTATAAGACAAAAATATTGGGCCAGGAGGCCGAAGAGTTTCCATTGATTCCAAGCATAGAAAAGGATTATTTTTATAAGGTGAATGCCGGTGAATTTAAAGAGGCATTAAGCCAGGTGATTTTTGCTGTATCTACAAGCGAGACAAGAATTGAATTGAGCGGCGTGTTATTCATTTTTAATGAAGGAAAATTATCTATTGTTTCAACTGATAGTTATCGTTTGGCGGAAAGAGAGATTGATGTTGAGGTTAGTATTAAGAATGATAATATTGGAAAAATTATCGTCCCAGCCAAAACAATACAGGAGGTGATTAGGATCTTATCTGGCGTCCGAGATGGCGATGTTGTTGAAGATGATATGAAGGATGTGAGATTTTATATTTCTGAAAACCAAATAATGTTCAACTTCGGTCCGGTTGAATTGATTTCAAGATTAATAGAGGGACAATACCCTGACTACAAACAAATAATCCCTAATACCAATAAAACAAGGGCGGTTATTAATAAGAATGAATTGGTTCGAGCGATAAAGATGGCCTCTTTATTCTCTAAAGCGGGCATTAATGATGTAAATTTAGATTTTCCAAAAGGCAAAAATGCGGTCATCATCTCATCTGTTTCCGGACAGACTGGCGAGAATATAACAGAATTGAGTGCCGATGTTGGTGGCGATGATAATGGGGTGGTGGTTAATTATAGGTATTTTTTAGATGGGCTGAATAACTTTGACAGTGAGAATGTCTTAATTGAGGTTATTGATAATAATACCCCCTGTATTTTAAGACCGGAAAAAAAGACGGGGTGTCTTTATTTGATAATGCCCATCAACCAATAACCCCCCCAATATAAACAATTGTGATATATAAAAACAGGGGCGTGCGCCCCTGTTTTTATATGCGGAGATTATTTTATTGTTATATATTTTTCTTCACTTTTTGCTGCTTGCCCGTTCCACCCAATTGCTTCCCCGTAAATTTTGTAATTCCCGCTTGCCGGAGCCGTGTTCCAAATAATAGTTTCCGGATTATTGATAATTGGCACCACTGATGCGACGAGGTTGTTATTGGTATTATCTAGATTGGAATAAAATAGGTTTATTTTGGCTGTTTGGTTGGGATTGGTAGTTGTGAACCTAAATAACGCCGGGAAGCTTGTGGTGGCGATTTCGGGGCTTATGGGGTCTGTCCAAAATAGGGTTATATTTGTGTCGCCCTGCTCCCCATCTAATAATAAGTTGAATTCTAGGTTTTGGTTTGAACAGTTATTAATATCATCACAAGCTCTAACCGTAAGGTTGTGATACCCATTTTTAAGGAATGAAATATTTTTTTCAAAACTGAATGGATAGGATGTGATTGTTGCGGCTAATATATTATCTAGGTGGTATTCAACCCTGTTTATGCCGCGAGGGGCCGACAACTCCGCCATAACAATAAAGTTTGGATTAATGATTGTTTCTTTGTTTTGAGGAGAGGTGATGGTGATGGTTGGGTTGTTTTCTGGTTTATGCACATTATCGTATTCTGTTGGCGGGGTTGTTGTTGATATATTATTCTTTTCAGCCCAAGCAAGAATGCGGCTTTCCCACAACACGAACTGCGGATCATCGCTAGGATTTTTTGGAGCGTCGCCGAGCGGATTATCTTTATTTATATAATAAAGGATGGAGTGGATTTCTCTGAAAGATTTTTCTTCAACATAGTTTGCGGGCGTGTATTCTGTCGCTAATAATCCTGAGGCTTTATCTATTTTTACTTTTATTTCTCCACTGACGCCATCAAGCATCGGCTTGTTGGTTGTTTTTATTTCTGGTTTTTTGAATTGCTCGACGGGGGTGTCACCCAAGACCCGTTTCATATAGCTATTCCAGATCGGCGCCGCCACCACCGAACCATCAGCCCCAGCCTTCATCTGTGAATTATTGTTGTTGCCGACCCAAACCCCGGCCACTATCGACGGAGTATAGCCGACAGTCCAAGCGTCCTTATTGTCATTTGTTGTTCCTGTTTTTGCGGCAACAGGACGCGACCCCAATGTCAGCCAATTTTTTTCTCCGAATATATATGCGCGCGCCCCGTTATCAGATAAAATATCGTTTATCATCCTTGCCACATTCCCGTCCAAAACAATATCCTTTTTGTCTTTAAATTCTTCCAGGACAGCGCCTTTATTATCCTCAACCTTGAGAATGGCTGAAATTTTATGAAGCTCCCCTTCTCTCGCAAAGGCTGAATAGGCGTTGGTGTGTTCAAGCAGTTTGACCTCGCCTCCGCCTAAAACCAAGGATAGGCCGAAACGATCCTTGTCGTTCAGCGATGAATATCCGAGCGCGGTGGCGAGCTTTGTTACGTTGTCTAGGCCGGCCAGGTAGATTGTTTTTACCGCCGGCACATTCAGCGACCCGGCCAGCGCCGCGCGCATCGTAACAGCCCCATACTCCTTGCCGTTGTAATTGTGCGGCTCATATGGTTTGGATCCGTCCGTAGAAAAATTTGTAACCACATCATAGAGAGTGGTGTTTGGCGAAAACCCCTTTAGGAATGCGGCCGCATAGATGATCGGCTTGATCGACGATCCGGGCTGGCGGAGAGATGTTGTTATGTTGACCTGGCCGTCAATCTCGTCATTGAAATAATCGCGCGAACCGACCATGCTTAGGATCTGGCCTGTTTTGGGGTCGATAGAGACTAGGGCGGCGTTTGTGGCTTTATAGTTTTTTTCATTTTTGTCCGCGTATTCCGTTATGACCTCTTCGGCGATTTTTTGTTTGTATAAATCAAGAGTGGTATAGATTTTTAGTCCGCCCTGCTCTACTGTTTTTTCTCCATACTTATCAGATAGTTGTTCTTTTATATACATTATGAAATGCGGAGCGATCATTTTTTCTTTAGGTTCTTTGAATTTCACTTCGAACTTCTTATATACCTCCGCCTCATCCTGGCTGATGTAATTGTATTTTGCCATCAGGTCGATGATGTGCTGCTGGCGAGCGATCAATAGGTCTTTGTGTGTTCCATATGGCGAATAGCGGGATGGCGCTTGCGGCAGCGCGGCTAAAATGGCGGCTTCAGGCAAATTTATCTCGCGGACGCTTTTGCCGAAATAGCGCTGGCTTGCGGCCTCGATGCCGTAAGATGTTGAGCCGTAAGGGATTTCATTGAAGTACATCTGGAGGATTTCATCTTTTGAGAACTTTTTTTCTAGCCGGTATGCCAAGATCAATTCTTTTAGTTTTCTGGTGTAAGTTTTTTCGTTTGTCAGGATTGAGTTTTTCACAAATTGCTGGGTGAGAGTTGATCCGCCCGCCTTTTTCCCGAAAAACACGTTAGTTACGACTGTCCTGAAAATCGCCCACAAGCTGAACCCCCCATGCTTATAGAAATCCTTGTCTTCCACTAATATGGTGGCCTGTTTAACGTAATCAGGTAGATCGCTTAATTCTACTAGGGTTCTTTTTTCTTCGCCATGGATTTCATAGAGCAACACTTCTCCTGTCCGATCGTATATTTTTGTGCTTTGGGCTATTTGACGCTCCATCAGTTTGTTCGGATCCGGCAGATTGCGGGTAATCCAAAATAGGCTGATAAAGCCGAAAATGGCAAAAATAGCCATGGCGCCCAGCGCGTAAGAGACAATCCTTTTCACCGGCCATCTTTTTTGATTGCGTTGGCCATTATTTCTTGGAATGTTAGTGTTTTTTTTATTCTCGCTCCAGTTTTTTTCTGTCCAATTTTTATGGTTTAATGGAGAAATGGGCATAAACTAATTTATTATTAAAATAATGAGTTTATTATACCGATTTTGAGTAGAAAAATCAAACTATGCCCAGGTTATTCACATGTGTAGGGCGGAGTGTTTAGCGTTTAGAGGGTGGTGATGGAAAAACAAAAAACCCCACCGGTTTGCGTGGGATTTTTATTATTTCATTTTGTTTTGTAGAATTTTGCCGCTTCTTCCGGGGGGATGGAATTGATTACTAGTCCGGATCCGAGCTCTACTCCGGCCCAGACGCTGCCGCGCGGCTGGATTTTCAGGTAAAAATGCTGTTCTTTGTCAGAGACGACCTGATGCAGGAAGAGGTTAAAGGCGAGACCGAGAGAATCGAGCTTGGCAAGTATTTTTTTGAGGGCGCGGGCAAATGATTTGAATTCGTCAGAATTGAGTTTGGTAATATTATCTAAGTGTCTTTTTGTAAAAATCCAAGTTTCATAGTGATATTGGCTGGCATAAGGGGCAAGGGCAAGGATATTTTTATCTTCAAAGATTTTTCTTTTTGATTTAGATTCTTTTTTGATGATGTCGCAGTAAGGGCATGTCCCCGTTTCTGTCTGATAGTTTTTAGCGGCGGCCGACTCTTCTCTTATGTCCGGCGGCAGGATGTGGGTGGCGAAAACTTGGGAATGGGCGTGCACGATCGAGGCGCCAGCCTTTGAGCCTTGGTTCTTGAAGCACAGGATGTAATCGATGTTCTTATTCTGCGCGATTGCTGCCGTTCTTCGCGCATACATCCGTAAGAGCTGTTCGACATGCTCCTCTGGCAACTGAGCAAGCTCTTTCGCATGGTCCGGTGTTTCGATGATGACCTCCTGGGCGCCGTAAGCCTTTTTGTTTTTTAAAGTTACGGCGGGAAAAATATTCTTAATACTCAATACCTGCCAATCTTTTTCGTTCCCGATTTTGTCGACGATATTTTTTTTATCGATATTTTCAGGGCAGAATGCGCATGAACCGGTCCGCTCGACGATGGTCTGTTCTTTTATGTCTCGCGGCCTTTTTGCGCGGCCGGGAGAAATTATTACATAGCGATTCAAGAAATAATCCTTACGGATTTCCGCAGATTTGCTTATCAGGTTTTTTATTTTTGTAATCATGTTTATATTATAGCGGAATTCAGGATATAAAAAAACCACCGATCATTATGGAGTTACGTCCCACAAAATATCAAAAATTGACCTAAAAATATCAACCATTGCCGGTATAGCAATTACAACCGCAAGCGAGCTTAGTTCTGGGCTCACTATTAATACTTTTTCATTAAAAATATCAATTGTGCTTTTAAATTTATATTTTTCAGGTAAGTATTTGAATTCGCGCAGCAATGTTCTGTCGGTTGGGTTTATTTTTTCAGAATCAGCTGAGAGTAATAGTTTTGTTTTTATTTTTAGTCTAGCCCTGTCTTTCCTGTATTGTGTGAAAAAATCTTGATCAAGATTTTGCCAGGCAGAGGTATTGCCAATAGCACGGTATTCTTTATTTTTATATTCATCCAATATTTCATTGTAAAATATTTCCAGTTCTTGCTTGGTTTCGATAAAGCGCAGCCCGAAAATTTGAGTCTGTTTTTTTTCAATAGATTCAAGAAACGGGATTACATTGTTGAATGATTCTAGTTTTTTTTCGAACGCGCTTGAGAGTTTGCTTGGCTTAGCGGCATAATAGAATCTTTTATTTTTTCTAAAATAAACATCAACAAAACCCTGATTGGCTAAAGATTTCAGGATTGCATAAATAGTAGTTCTTTTAACGTTCATGTTTTTTGCCACAACACTGGCTATTGACCCACCCAACTTCAACAAGGTTAAATATGCCAAAGCTTCTTGCTCTGACAGGCCCACATTGATTAAAGAATCTATATCTTTCATATATGTCTAAAAAATACAACACTTTTTATTTATATGTTTATATTACCTTATATTAAATAAAATATCAATATATGTAGTCATTATTTATTGACCATATCCTTGTTTTATGGTATATTATCTTGTTAGATGGAGTTTTTAATAAAGCTCTTTAAAATAAATCAACTAGCAATACGCTTATTCAATTAAGGAATACGGGTGTTGTATGTCAGGATGGAGACGGAAATTATGTAAAAAACTGGAAACTGATTCTGGAAGAATTGGCTTTAGGAAAAAATAGTTGAGGGCAATAAATGGGCGAGAAGAAAAACTCGCCCCTCTTTTCAAGGTCATAGAGGGCTGTGGTTTTAAAAAGAGTCTAAAAAACAACTGCCTAAAGTGCAGTCTAATAAAAATGTATGGATAAAAAATTAATAAATCCAAAAGAATTGTTTTCTTCAAGAATTCTTGATTTTAAAGTTAAGACAAGAAAATATGGAGATACGGGCTATGTAAATTTAGATAATGCAGCCACCACCCCCTCATTTTTAGCCGTAGAGGAAGGAATCAAGGGGTATTTGACGAGTTACGGGTCGGTTCATCGCGGAGCAGGAATTAAATCGAAAATTTCCACGGATATCTATGAAGAAAGTCGGGAAATAATTAAAAAATTTGTAAATGCCCCGAAGGATTCTTATGTGGCGTTTACAGAAAATACT
This sequence comes from uncultured Gammaproteobacteria bacterium, assembly GCA_964360445.1. Taxonomy (GTDB): domain Bacteria; phylum Patescibacteriota; class Patescibacteriia; order Patescibacteriales; family JAKAJF01; genus CAYHWE01. Next base: position 13,708 of record CAYHWE010000007.1, read on the forward strand.
ACCGAGGCCATGAATGTCGCTTCTTATTTCATGTCATTTCTTGCGGGTAAAGTTGCTGTTTCTGCCATTGAACACAGTTCGTCATGGTTGCCGTGGATTAAGGCGGAAGGAGTTAAGGCTTTAGGACATCAGCAGCACCCAATAAAAGAAATGGAGAGGATCAATAAACAGATCCAAATTTTTGGCAGAAAGCAGGTGTTGCAATATGATGTGAATGATAATTTTGAATTTGACTTAAATTCTATTGAAAAGTTGTTGCAGGTCAACAAAATAAAAGCTTTAATCGTGACAGCTTCATCAAATCTTAATGGTTATTGTCCCGACATTAAAAAAATCGGACAATTGGCCCATAAATATGGCGCATACTTTGTTGTGGATGCTTGCCAATTTATTCAGCATCATGAAATTGATATGCAAAAAATGGGCATTGATTTTCTGGCAGCATCAGGCCATAAATTTTATGCGCCTTTCGGAGAAGGATTTTTGATCGGACCGAAAAAGTTTTTTGATGAATTCCTGCCTTATCAAATAGGTGGTGGTAACTTGCCATACATAACTAAAGAGGGTGAATTTTTGAGACATAAAAATCAACTAGCGCATGACCCTGGAACACCCAATGCTGTCGGCGCCGTGTCTATCGCACTAGCCTTGAAGCAATTAAAAAAAATCGGTTTAAGTAAAATTGAAAAATATGAAAAAGAATTGGCTAAAAAACTGTTTGACTATATGAAAACGAATCCTAGGATTGAGATCTATGTTGATGAAAAAAAGTTAAATACAGTTATCCCTTTTAATGTTAAAAATAAAGAAGCCGTAAGGGTCGCGGAAAGATTAAATGATGATTATGGCATAGGAGTGAGAGCAGGAAGTTTTTGTGTTTATCATGTCGTTAGAAAGTTATTAAACATCCAAGACGAGTCAGAAATTATATCGTCCGTGAAAGATGGCATGATCGACAAAATTCCGACGCTAATCAGGGTTTCTATCGGCCTATGCAATACGGAAGCCGACGTAGACCGGATGATTGAGGCGCTTAAAGAAATAACCGCATAAAATATGAAAACAACAAATATACAATCCAGTGAATTGAATTACGATCATTATTCTGCTGATAAATATGACAGGGATATTATCAATGCAATCCCTCACCACAAAGAGCTGCATGAAGAAATGGTAAAATATGTTAAAAATAATTTTAATAGAAACAAAAAATATGCAGTTTTGGATTTAGGCGTGGGCACGGGCATAACCAGCGAAATCATAAAAAATGCATTGCCGAGACTGGAGCTTGATGTTGTTGATTTCTCTAAAAAAATGTTGGCTGGCGCAAAAAAGAAGCTTGGCGCAAAAAATGTTAATTATCTTTTTGGAGACTATTCAAAAATGAGGTTTTCAAGGAAATATGATATGATAGTGTCAGTAATAGGTGTCCACCATCAAAATAACGTCGGGAAAAGGTTATTATTCAAGAAGATTTTTTCCTCTTTAAAGCCGGGCGGAGTATTCATTTTTGGGGACCTTGTAACTTATAAGGATGAAAAGGTGGCTGCCCTGAATCAGGCAATTCACCTTTGTCATTTAGTAAAAAATGCATCTGATGACAGAACATTGAAAGACTGGGCGCATCATCATTTATTTTTAAATGAGCTGGCTCCTATTGAAGACCAGTCTGTGTGGTTAAAAGAAAGTGGCTTTAGGGTGATGAAAGCGCTGCTCAAAATTAACACTGCTTTACTTATTTGTAAAAAATAATTTATGTTAAAAAATAGCCTAGAATCAATTGGCGGAGCAGCTCCCGAGCGAAGTAGTCTCCAACTTGAAGTTCGTGAAAAAGAAGAGGGGTTGATTGCGTTGGAGGAGTTAAATAATTTAGCTGAGGCCAATAAAATTAATGGTAATAGTAAAAAGATTCTGTTTATTGATTTTAAAACATCTGTTAAGGTGACAGAAAATGAAAATTATTCTTTTCAGAATTTTATGAATTTAGGGGTGCACAGGATGGCTGGCTATTTAAGGGATTATGGGGTGGATGCCACAATTGTCTATTATGATGAGCTGACGCCTGAGCTATTGGCAGAACACGACATTGTCGGTGTCAGCCATTTAACTGGGCAGGTTGAAGAAGCTTATTCTGTTTGCAGGGAAATAAAAGAAAAATTCGGCGATGAAAAGTTGATTGTCGGCGGCGGCGAGCATTACTTGGGCTATAAACGCATTTTGGCGGATAAGGAAAATAATGGCATAGACGCCTGTTGTTTGGGTCAGGGAGAATTGGCAATGTTAGCCCTTGCCCTTGGAGTGCCAATTGAGCAGGTCGGTTCACTGGTTTATCGCCCTAACGAGTCCGACAAGCAATATATAGTAAAAAATAAGCTATTTGAGCGCTTAGCTGATGGGGTTGATTATAAAAAAAGTAATTTTGGAATATTGAATGCAAGGCCAGCCTTGCCGTTTTCTAAGGAGGAGATAAGTGAAAGGCCGCCATTCAATGAATTGAATGATTTGCCTGATTTTAAGTTTGACGGAACATTTGTCACCCAAGCCGGATCAGGATGCGTGTATGGTTGCACTTTTTGCCCAAGTAGAAATTTTTTTGGACCAGGCCAAAAGTCTAATGAGGTGATTGCTAAGACTGAAATCGAAAATTTCAAAAAAGAATTTCCACATTTAAAGAATGTGTTTATGACATTCGCCGACGCAATGCTTAATCCTAGCGAAGAGTATTTAGAGTCAATCGTAAGCTTTATGTCGGAGATAAATAAAAAAGGAGACCATAAAATTAGCTGGTTTTCTTATTTAAGCGCGCCCGTTCTTAAACGAGGCGAATCGCCAGAGTCATGGACGGATAAGTGGGACGGAGTTCTTGCAAAAATGGCTGAGGCTGGATGTATTATGGGGGCAGTCGGTGTTGAAGAGGTTATTTTTGACCGAAACAAGTCTTATGAAAAAGGAAAGGGCATGGCTCCCGAATTTATTGATTTAGTTGGAAGCCACATGTTAACAAGATCTCTATTGATTTTAGGGCAGCCAGAACATTTTTATGTCAACAGAGATGAGCTGGGCGAAGAAAAAGGTTTGCGTAATAAATATAAAGATAAAAGTGACAGAGAGTTAATAAGGGGTGAAATTTTAGAATTCATGAAAGAGCATCCACAAGCGCTTTATAGGATGAATCCATGGACACTGGTTTATGGAACGGATAATTTTTATAAATATGAAGATTGTTTAGCAGAAGATGTCTCTGATTTGAAAAAACTAAAACTTCTTGATACGATGCATAGTTTGATTGATCCAAAAAAGATGTATGCTCGCCTTGAAAGAGATTTGAATATTATTATTCCAGAGGAAAAACGATGGGTTAAGAGTCCTGATGCCTGGCCCGAGCTGATGGACGAAATTATGGAGGAGTATTTAACAAGCAGTGAACATGAGAAATATTTAAGAACGCTGGAAGACAGGGTTGTGAACGGGAAGAGAGGGTTGTTGTTTGACATAGCAATGAAATTTAAAGAAAACGCATTAGTTCAAGTAAGGAATAATAGGGAAAAAAGAAAAAAATAAATAATATAAAAAAACCACCGATTAAAATCGATGGTTTTTTTGAGTTCGTTTTATTTATTGTCTTCTTCCGCCGAATCTGTCTCCGCCGCGGTCGCGTGGTCCGCCGAATCTTGCGCCTTCAGCTGCTTTGCCTTTTTGGTCTTTCCATAGAGACTCATTTTCCGGTAATTGCATTGTCAGGTTCACTCTGCCCTGTTCGTCGATTTCATCGATCTTTACGGTTATCATGTCGCCGACGCTTACCAGGTCGCTTGGTCTGCCGACCCTGTATGGAGCCATCTTGCTTACATGGACCATACCGTCGCGGCCAGGAGCTAACTCAACGAATGCGCCGAAGTCCATCAAGCGGACGACTCTGCCTAGGAAAATTTCTCCTACTTCGAATTTTCTGACGATATTTTTTATCCAATCAACAGCTTCCTTCAGTTTTTCCGCGTCAGTGCCGCATACCATTACCAGGCCGTCTTCTTCGATATCGATTGAAACCTGTGTTTCTTCAATGATTTTATTGATCACTTTTCCGCCAGTGCCGATAACTTCTCTGATCTTGTCCACTTCGATATAAAATGAAACAATGCGTGGCGCGTATGGAGATAGGTCGGCTCTTGGCGCGTCGATTGCCGCGTTCATTATGTCTAAAATCTGTAGTCTGGCCTCCAGCCCTCTTTTTAAAGTTTTTTCAACAATTTCATCTGTCAGCCCGTTGGTTTTTGTATCTAGCTGGATAGCGGTAATGCCGTCTTTTGTTCCGGCGATTTTAAAGTCCATGCCACCCTTTCCGTCTTCTAGATCTTGGATATCAGTCAAAACTTCCCATTCACTCATGTCTTCATTTGAAGCAAGGCCCATAGCGATTCCGGCGACTGCCTTTTTGATCGGCACGCCGGCGTCCATCAATGCGAGCGATGAACCGCAAGTCGAGCCCATTGATGATGAACCGTTTGAGCTCAGGGTCTCGCTGACTACGCGGATGGTATATGGGAAATCTTCTTTTTCCGGCAAGACAGGAATAATAGCTTTTTCGGCTAAAGCGCCATGGCCGATTTCTCTTCTGCCCGCCCCTCTCGACATTCCTGTTTCGCCGACTGAGAACGGAGGAAAATTATAATGATGCATGTATCTTTTTGTTCCGGCGCCTTCGATGCCTTCTAAGGATTGCTCTAATCCGGGAGCGCCCAAGGTCACGACTGACAATACCTGTGTTTCTCCTCTTGAGAAAAGGCCTGAACCGTGGATTCTTGGCAGAACCCCGGCGTCAGATGTCAGCTGCCTGATTTCATTCAGCGCGCGGCCATCGACTCTTTTCTTCTCTTTGATGATTGCGCGGGTCACCTCGGCGTCAATCATGGATTCTACTAATAATGAAATCATTTGCGCCCTTTTATCTTTGCCAAAACCTTGTTCAAATAAATATTGGTTTAAGCCGTCTTTGATCGCGGCAACAGCGGCCTTTCTTTCTCCTTTTGTGTAATATATCTTATCGAACAAGATATATTTGATGTTATCATTAAGCCAGGCCTTGGCCGTGTTAATCATTTTTTCTTTTTCTTTTTCAGCCTCAGTTTCTTCGGGGCTAACTAATTTCATTTTCAGTTCAGGTTTTACGGTTGAGGCGCCACTTTTCAGCTCTTTTATAAGGTCGATCGCTCCCTGCAATTCTTTTTGGCCGGCCTGGATGGCGGCGAACATTTCGTCTTCTTTAATCTCGTTCGCTCCGGCTTCGAGCATGATAACTTTTCCCTCTGTGCCGGCAACGATCAAGTCTAGGTCGCTCTTCTCTCTTTCCTCGTAGGTCGGATTGAAAACTAGATTGCCATCAACTCTGCCGACCCTGATACCGCCGATCGGTCCGTCCCATTTTATTCCTGAAATTGATAATACGGCTGAAGCGGCAACCAAAGACACAATGTCGTGATCGTTCTGCTGGTCAGCTGAAAGCACTGTTAATATTACTTGGACATCTTTTCTTGATTCGTCTGAGAATAATGGCCTGATCGAACGGTCAATCATACGGCCCGTTAAGATCGCATCGTCAGTCGGACGGCCCTCGCGCTTGATCCAGCGGGATCCCTTGATGATGCCGGCAGCATAAAGACGCTCCTCAAAATCTACCATAAGGGGGAAGTAGTTGATATCTCTTTCTGTCTTTGCTTCTACGACTGTGGCCAAAACAGATGTATCTCCGTATTGCACGGTTACAGCTGCAGTCGCCTGTCTGGCTAATTTGCCAGTCTTGAATGTGAGTGTGCGGCCAAGCCACTCTGTTGAAAATACTTTTTCTTGCATACTTTTGTAATGTAAAATCCAAAAATCAAAATGCAAAATTATTGTTTTTGATGTTTTGTCTTTTACCTCTTTATGCTTGGCCAACAAATTCCAGAACTATGGAATAACCCACAGTGCTATTTATTTATTGACCAAGTTATTAATTTAAACCTTCTGACCTTTAAATAATGCTGCCATTGCTTAAAAGTCAGAAAACTAAAATTATCTGAGCAGATATTTTTTGTTTTCACTCAGGTTCAGGAAGTCGTCCGCCTCCTCGATCAGTTTTGAAGACGCTGTCTGCCTGAACGCGATAACTTCTACCAGGCATCCTTTTGTGTTTTGCAGATAGCTTACAAGCGGAAGATAGTCGCCATCACCTGTCACCAGGACGATTACGTCTAGTTTGTCAGCCAGTTTGATCGCGTCAACCGCAATCCCGACATCCCAGTCGGCTTTTTTTGCTCCGCCGGCAAAAATCTGCAGATCTTTCATTTTGACTTCAAAACCTTGCTGGGCAAGCGCCTCGAAGAATGGCGATTCTTCTTCTGTTTCGGTCTTAACGACATAGGCAGTCGCGCGGATAAGTTTTCTGCCCGCGACCGCGTCTCTCAAGACTTCCTTGAAATTAACTCTTCTTCTGTAAAGATTTTTTGCCGAGTGGTACATATTTGATACATCCACCAATATCCCCACTCTCTGTTCTTTGTGTTTTATCATTTTTTCCTCCTATAAATAATTAGCGCCATCCACCGCCCTGATAACAAGTATGATGGATGACGCTAATACGAATAAATATTATTCTTTGATTTCCTGGACTTCTTCCTCTTCTTCTTCGCCGATATTCTGTTCCGCCATCAATTCAGCATCTCTTCTTTGTCTTTCTTCTTCGTCTTCAACCATTTTCTTTGCGATTTTCAGGTTAAGTTTTTTGGCCAAGTCCTTGAATGCCTCTTCATTCTCTTTTTGTAAGTATTTCAGGAGCTTTCTTCTCTCTCCTACTTTTTTCAATAAGCCTCTTCTTGAAGAGCGATCCTGCTTGTGGATTTTTAAGTGTTCAGCCAACAGCTTGATTTCTTCGCTCAAGATAGCGATTTGCACCTGGGTCGAGCCGGTGTCATTATCATGCATCTTGAATTTGCCGATAATCCTCTGCTTTACTTTTTTGTCTAACATTTGCTTCTTTTCCCCATCCGAGAAGCGGTCAGTAATTCCGCATCCAAGAAAGGGTCCTTATTAAATAATCAGGAGCGCCTAAAACAGCGTTCCAATGGGTAAACTTTAACATAAAAGAGTAAAAAAAGCAAGATGATGGAAATTTGAAATTGGAAATCGGGAGCCCGGGCAAGAAATTGACAAATACGGCTGATTTTGTTATCTTAAACTTGTCGCCGAAGAGTGGGGCGCCTGCGGGAGGCAGGTTTATTTTTTTTAAGAAAAAATATGTTCTCATAGTTCAATGGATAGAACACCAGCCTTCTAAGCTGGTTATGTAGGTTCGATTCCTACTGAGAACACAGGATATGAGCACAAAAACAAAACATTTTATTTTTGACTTTGACGGCGTTTTGGGCGACACCTGGAGCGCGATGATCAAAGCGGTGATGGAAATCGACAATCTGACCATGGAAGAGGCAATAAGAGATATGTCGGATTATGCCGCTTCCCCGAAACACAGCAGAAAAAATAACCTAACCAAGGATGAGCTGGCTGAATGGATGCGGTGGACGGATAGGTTCGGACGGGCTATGGCCAGGATAGGATTCAAGCTGTTTGATGAATTTATCGCGGAAATCAAAAAAATTGAAAATAAGAAAGTGGCGATCGTTTCCAGCGGCTCCAAGCTGTATGTCAAAGATAAGGCGGACAGCTCGGACCTGGATTTTACGCATATCCTGACTTTTGAGGACAGTCCTTCAAAAGAAGAGAAGGTTGAAATGATCTGCCGCGACTGGAATGTTGATATAAAAGATATCCATTATTTTACTGACACAAAAACGGATGTCATAGAATTGAAAGAAATGCTGGGCGACAGGATTATCGGCTGTAGCTGGGGGTATAACGGCTATTTTGGATTATTGGAGGTCCTGCCGGAAGAAAAGATTATGGAAGATTTTATGGATATACATTTGATTTAAAGCAGAATAGCATGGTGGCTATAGTTTAGCGGCTAGAACATCGGTTTGTGGTACCGATAGTGAGGGTTCGATTCCCTCTAGCCACCCACAAATAAAAATACCGGACAAAGGTCCGGTATTTTTATTGCAGTCCATTTTTTAGGCTATGCGGTAAAATTTTTCAGATATCCACAGTTGATTTTTTCGCGCGGATATGCTATACTTAAAATATCGTTTTAGAACTCCTAAAACAAAAATAAAAAATTAAAACAAAAACAAAAGTATGCAAAAGATCCAAAGACATTTGGTGGATTTTGGTTCCAAAGTCCACGGCAAGCTGCACGATCCTGTCCATGACGTGCTAAGCTGGTTGGCGATTGCGGCTGTTTCCGCGTCGTCTTTTTTAATCATGACAACAGTTCTGGCTCAGACCGAAATGATCAATGAGCCGTTTAATGATCCGTCATTCTCAACCTCCACTCCGATGCAGCCGATGCCGTTCAATGGCGCTCCCTGCGTTCCCGGCGTTCCTTGCCCGGCTTTGGAAAATTCTTTCAATGGCACACAGCCGATGCCATTTCCTTCTCAGCCTATGGGCTCAAGCACTCCTTATATGGGTAATGCGCAACCATATATGTTCGGCAATAATATGCAGCAGCCGGGAATGCCGCAGGATCAGACTATGTTTGGCAAGCCGATGTCATCACAGGAAGGCTTTATGCAAAAACCATTCGGCACAGAAAATATGAATCAGGGGTTCGGCGGATATAATGGCATGGAAAACAGCCAGATGAACCAGGGGTTCGGACAGCCCATGGGGAATAATATGGGTTTTAACCAGGGGCCGAGCGAAGATGATATGGTAAAAATGGATGAGCAAAGATTCAAAATGATGAAGAGCGGCTTATCCAGGTTCACTTCTGAGATCAACAAGGTAAAGACACAAATAAATTCATATAAAAAGAAGGGGATGACCGTTCCTTCTGATCTGAAAGAAGCTGTCGAGCAAACAACTGAGTTTTCAAAAAAAGTTAAAGAGGCGAAAAACGCTGACGAGTTGGACGAATTGATGTCTGAATTCCAGGATTCCATGGATGTGATCCAGGAATGGATGCCTAAATTGCCCCGCTTGGCAGAATATCCAAGATTCATAAAACAAGCTGAAAAAGAAATCGCCAAGGCCAACAAGGCGTATAAGAGCGATGCCGCTAAAATAAAGAAGGCTAAGCTGGATCTTGAAGAGCCTCTATCTGAATTCAAGCAAGAAATCGAGAAGCAGGAAGAGCTTTTAAAGGAAGTCAAGGAGCTGGCCAAGACAGACCCTGACGAAGCCTTGGACAGATTACATGAAGAATTTTTCGGCGCTATGGATGATATGTGGTCTGGAGAGCAGGTGATAAGCATGTCATTGAATATCAAAAAAGGGCTTACTCAGATGAACCGCGACATAAAAGACGCTGAAATGACAATCAAGAAACTTAAACGTCAGAAAATAGACACTAAGGATTTGGAAAACTTGCTTGCGCAAAGCAAGGAGCAGGCTGCCGAGCTGAAGAAAATAGCTGCTGCCAAGCCGATCGATACGGACGCTATGATCGATGCGGTGGATGCCTTGATGGAAGCTGGATCGGCTTTTGAAAATAAGGTCCAGGAATTGACAGGCGATACGGAATATATGCCTGATCTTCCTAAGAATCAAAATTTCAAATTTAACCTTCCTAAGGGCTATAATGATCTGATCGGCGCGAATACGACCGGTAACACATCCTCCCAGGCTGCCGCTCCGACAACAGCGATTTCCACAGATGCCGCCTCTACATCTCCTGTTTCTACGCCAATTCCTGCGGATACATCAACAACAACCGCCACCTCAACTGTTACACAGTAAAACATAAAAATGACTTCAAAACACCCGTTAAAAACGGGTGTTTTTTTTGTATTTGCTAATTTTTGAGTAAATATATAGAATGATATTGGCAGGAGGAATTGCAAAATACATATGGAATTACTCGGGAAAAAAGATTTTCTGAAAAAATATAATATTGATGCGGATAAATTCGATCAATCCGGTATTATTTGGAATGATTTGGCTGTCATTTTTAACGACTACAAGACGATTGTCGGCGACCTTGAGGCGATCGCGCAGTTTACATCCCATATCTTGAATAAATCTCCGCGGACACACTCGACAAAATACAGAGTAAAAAGCCCGGAGCACCTTATTGAGAAGATAATAAGGAAAACAATGGAAAAAAACGCGGAAATCAGCTTTGCTGATTATCGGGAAAAGATTACGGACATGGTCGGCGTCAGGGTGTTGCATCTTTTTAAGGAAGATTGGCGGGAAATAGATAGGTTCATAAAAGATAAATTCGATGTCATCGAAGGGCCGCGGGCGCACATAAAAGAGGGGGATGATGATGACAGCTTCGCGCAGAATGATTGCACGATCGTAAGACATAGCCGCGGATACCGCTCAGTGCATTACTTGGTCAGGGCGGGGCTTTCTAAGCGGCAGTTTATCGCGGAAATCCAGGTCAGGACGATTTTTGAAGAAGGATGGAGCGAGATAGATCACGAACTGAAATATCCATACATAAAAAACAACTTGATCCTGGAAAGATTGTTGTCCATCCTGAATAATTTTGCCGCCAGCGCCGATGAGATGGGGTCGTTCATAAACTATATCCGGTCGGAATTCAGCAAGGGACAGCAGGTGGCGGATGAATTGGTCGATAAGATCGATAAGCTGAACATCGATAATTATGAAAAGAGCGTCATCAAGGAAGGAGTGGACAGGATAGGCAACCTGTTTTTACCTGAACTTAAAGATGAGGATGTAAAAAGGTTTGAGACTGATATTCCGGAAAAATATGAGGAAGAGCCGCGAATACCGCCGGCCCCCGCGGCAATGGCTGATGATGAACTATTGCCGGACGCCGCAAAAGGCTTGCCGGAGAGACAGATCGAGTATGATTATAAGGAAATCCTGGAACAGAGAAGGCTGGCAGAAGGACAACGGGGCAGCGACGCAAGAAATGACTTCGTAAGCATCATTGATATATTGAACCACAACAAGAAAATCCCGCCGGCATAAGAAGCCGGGGGATTTTTTTTATCGGATAAGCACAGCTTTTCAACAAAGAACGCACAAAAATGCCGGTTTTTAGCGTTGAAAAATTCTCCTGCTTCTGCTATACTCTGCTTCTAATTGAAAAAATATGCAGCAGTGTGTAATTGAAAACAATATAATCAAAACAAAAAACCTTGCTTTTACGCAGGGTTTTTTAGTCAGGTCGGTTGATTATCTGAATATTAAATCAAATTAACTATATGGAAAATAATTTTGTGAATGAGGTTGTTCTATATATTCCCGATGTGCTTATAGCTATCATGATATTGGTTGCCGGCTTGTTGGCAGGCAGGGCGGTATCCAGAGTAACGGAAAGGGCCGCCATGTCTTCTACCATATTCTCCGGCTCAAGCGGCTTGTTGGCGAGTCTGGCAAAATGGGCTGTGATTATCTTTGCTGTGATGGCAAGTTTGAGCCAGCTTAGGATTGCGGCTGACCTGATCCAGATTTTATTCGCCGGATTCGTGTCGGCGGCGACCCTAGCCTTCGGCCTGGCCTTCGGCCTTGGCGGCAAAGATAGAGCGAAAGAATTTTTAGATAGGTATAAGTAAAAAAATATGGAGAAATTTTATTCTCTTCCCGGCCTTTCTTATGGCTACGGTGAGCTTGCTCCCTATATTTCAGAAGAACAGCTGAAAACGCATTATGAGAAACATCATGCCGGCTATGTCGGCGGAGCTAATCTGATCCTTGAAAAATTGGATAAATCAAAAAGCGAAGAGCTGGATCTGAAATGCGCGAGCAAAGTATTCGGCTTCAATGTCGGCGGTTTTGTCCTGCATTCTTTGTTCTGGAAAAATTTAGCCCCGAAGCATAAGGGCGGCGGAGGATTGCCCAAGGGCAGGATTGCCAAAGAAATAGGAAAAAATTTTGGCAGTTTTGATAAGTTCAAGGAAGACTTTACCAGGCTGGCTATGAGCGCGGAGGGGTCGGGTTGGGCGGCGCTAGCTTATTGCGAGATGACAGAGCGGCTGATCCCTATGCAAATTGAAAAGCATAACGTCAATATTTATCCGACGCTGCGCATAGTGATGGTACTTGATGCTTTTGAGCATGCCTATTATATTGATTATAGGAATGAAAAGAATAAATTTTTTGAAGCTTTTTGGGAAATTGTCGATTGGGAGGAAGTCAACAGGAGACTAGAAAACATACAGGGCTAGAATTAGCGTAATTTCAGGATATGTGATAAGATTAAATCATGAATCACAACCAAAAAGTAGGCAGTTTTGGCGAGTCTTTGGCTAGGAAGTATCTGGAGGAAAAAGGATATAAGATTGTTGATTCCAATGTGAAAACAAGTTTTAAGGAAATTGATCTTATCGCTACGATTGACGGAATCCTGGTATTTGTTGAGGTAAAGACAAGGACATCATCCGCATTCGGAGACGCAAGCGATGCGATCCTGGGAAAAAAGCTGAAAAATTTCCAAAAAGCGATTTCTATTTATCTGGCAAGAACATATAGCGGTTACAGGGAAATACGAGCGGATTTTATCGCAATCGATATCGATAAGCTGAAAAAAAGCGCGAAAATCCAGCATTTCAAAGATATTTTTTAAAATAAAGACCTTTTCAAATATATAGCTCTTTTGTGAGTTCTTTGACAAAATAAATACAGATACCAAGATAAAGATAAAATAGAAACGCAAACTTATGAATTAAGCCGTTCGGAGGAACGGTTTTTAAGGTATGTATAAAATGAGAAATTATTTGATTGTTTTTGCTTGCTTTTTGAGTTTTTTGGCGGTCGGCAAGGCGGAGGCAAGCGTAGTCTCTCCCACGATCGTCAAGGCTGAAAACGGATATGCGCAGGACGGAGTGTTTTTCGCAAAACCTTTCATCGCCGGCCTGAACGCTACCGGCACTGAAGTTTTGATCTATCTGGACGGTGTCTTTGCCGGATTGGCTCAGGTGAATTATGGCGCTAGCGGAACAGACAATTTTTATTATAAGTATACTGAATTCCTATCTGAAGGTTCTCATGCCGTAATGGTTGTGGCCAGAGACAAGACTTCATTGGCCCTTTCCGCGCCAAGCTACGGTGAAATCGTTGTCGGTCCGTTGCCAGCCCCTACTCTGGTCAGTCCTGATGAAAAAACAGTGACTGCCAGCGTAAGGCCTTTGATAACGGGATTGGTTCCGAGCGGAACGAATGCGCTTATTTATATCGACGGAGTTTATGATGGCAAGCTGAGCAAACTGAATCATCAGTCAGGGACAGCTAATTTTGCCTATAAGCCATTCCTGAATTTAAGCCGCGGCAATCATTCTGTCTGGGCGGTTACGGAAGATCAGAGCGGAAGGAAGAGCGGGGCTTCAAATGTCCTGAATTTCAGGATAGAAGCGCCTATGCCTGCGCCAACAATACTGAAGCCGGCGGCCAATTCCAGAACTGAGGAGACCAAGCCGCTTATTGTCGGTGTTGCGAAAAATGATTCCCTGGTCAAAGTTTATGTCGATCATAAAATATCAGGACAATTCAAAGTCGGTCAGGATAAATCAGGGGTAGTCGGTTTTTCCTATAAGCCTGCCGTCAGTTTGACAAGCGGAAGTCATATCGCATACACTGTCGCAGCGGATAGCAGGGGGAAAGAAAGTTCCTGGTCCAATATAATCTGGTTTACGGTCACGCAGCCAGTTGTTGCCAAGGGAACGGATGAGGCGGTCAAAAAAGACGAATCAGTGAAGCCGTCGCAAGATGAGGTTGTGTCAGGACAACGGGATGATGCTGAGTCAGTAAGCGCTGACAGTAAAAATAAAGCAGAAAACAAAGATATAAAATCGGATGAAAAAGATAAGGAATTTCCGCTTAATTTAACAATTTTTATAGCATTTCTGCTGGGAATAATCGGTTGGATCGTCTGGGTTAATAAAGAATTAGTGAAAGAGAAATTTAAAAAGTAGCTTGATTCTTTAAAGGCTGGACATGAGCCAGGACAAAGCTCCGTCAGAAATGACCGGAGCTTTGTTGTTTTAAGGGCATTCTTGGGGTATGATAGGAGTAGATAAATAAATATGTTTATTATGAAATATTTAAAAATAATTCTGTTCACGGCCGCATTCTTTTTTACCTTGCCTGTCGCCGCCGCAGAGCATAAGGTTGATTTGTATTTTTTTTATGGCGATGGCTGTCCCCACTGCGCGAAAGAAGAGATTTTACTTGATAGGATAGAGAAGGAAAATAAGGATGTGGAGATACATAGATATGAAATTTGGGGCGATAAAGATAACGCCAAATTTCTTTCCGAGCTAAGCAAAGAGTTCGGGTGGAATGTCCAGGGCGTGCCGTTTACAATTGTCGGCAATCAGACCATTTCGGGGTACTTGAATGATGAGACGACAGGAAAACAGATTTTGGATGCGATTGATAGATGCTCTGAAATAGAATGTAGCAATCCGGTCGAAAGTTTTTTGAATAAAGAAAAGCCGGCAAAAGAGGAGAATACTAATTCCGGCATTGAACAGATCAAGGTCCCTTTTTTCGGCAGTCTTGATGTTAAAAGCTTTTCATTGCCGGTCTTGACCATAATCATTGCCGGGCTGGATGGCTTCAACCCATGCGCCCTTTGGGTCCTTTTGTTCTTGATCAGCCTGCTCATAGGTATTGGCGATAAAAAGAAAATGCTTATTTTAGGCGGCAGCTTTATTATGACTTCGGCCGTTTTTTATTTTTTTGTCCTTGCGGCCTGGTTGAATATAATATTGTTCATCGGTTTTATTTTTTGGATCAGATTGGCTATCGGGGCGGTCGCTGTTTATGCCGGTTATCATAATATCAAGGAATATGTCGTGAACAAGGATAAGTCTTGCGAGGTGGTTGATGAGGAAAAGAGAAAGCACATTTTTGCTCGGGCAAGGAAAATCGTTACTGAACAAAAAATCACGCTTGCTCTTTTGGGTATTATCGCCTTGGCGGTTTCAGTTAATCTTTTTGAGCTGGTTTGCAGCGCCGGATTGCCAGCCGTTTATACTCAGATTTTGGCTTTAGCGGATTTGCCGGTTTGGCAGCATTACGCTTATTTAGCTTTTTACGCTTTTATTTTTGTCTTGAATCAGATCGTTATTTTCTCAATCGCCTTATTCACGTTCAGGATGAAAGCGATCAATCCTAAGTTGATCCGTTGGATGAATCTGATCGGCGGGATCGTGATGCTGGTCATCGGTATCTTGTTGATTTTTAAACCGAGCCTGATAATGCTTGGATGATGCAACGAATTATGAAGCAGGAATTATGGCCATATTGATTTTAAAAAATAAAAACCGTAATTCATAATTCATAATTCAATCTCGAATTTATGTTTAAAGCTATAAAAATACTATTCCTCTTTGCGTTATGGCTTATGCCCGCGTTGGCATCCGCCCAAGGTAATCTGCCGGAGAAGATTTTTCCTGCGGAAGTTGTTGAGATTGTTAAAGAGGAAAAAGCGCCTGCTTCGAACGGAGGCTTGATGAAGCAACAGGATTTGAAATTGAAGGGATTGGAGGGGGAATATAAGGATAAAGTAATCGAGTACAAGGGGATCGGGATGCCGGAAATGATACAAAAGAATGTTTATGAGAGGGGCGACAAAGTTTTGGTTGAGGCCGGCTTTGATGATAAGGGCGGTGTCGTGTATTTTATAACAGACTACTATCGGTTGAGCGGTATTTTTTGGCTAAGCGTTATTTTTATTTTATCTCTTTTGGTTATCGGCAGGTGGAAAGGAGTGAGATCTTTGATTGCGTTGGCGCTTACTTTTGTCGTAATCATGAAATACATATTGCCCCAGATCATCGATGGGGCTGACCCGATCGCGGTAACTTTGATCGGTTCTCTCGTCATCCTTCTTTTGATAATATATACGACAGAAGGCTTTAGGGTCAGCTCGCATCTTACGATTGCCAGTATTTTGTTGAGCTTGGTTTTGACGGTAATGCTATCCTGGATTTTTGTCGGGATCACCCAATTATCAGGGTTGGCCAATGAAGAGGCGAGCTTCCTTATCGGGTTGGGCGATGGACAAATCGTCAATTTCAAAGGACTGTTGTTGGCGGGAATAATTATCGGCGCCCTTGGCGTGTTGGACGATGTTGTCGTTTCACAGGTAACGGCAGTCAAGGAGATATATGACGCTGATCCGAGCCAATCCAGGACGCAGCTTTTCAAAAAAGCATTCAATATCGGAACGTCGCATATAAGCTCTATGACTAATACTTTGTTTTTGGCATACGCGGGCGCCTCCCTCCCCTTGCTAATCCTTTTCTTGAGCGGGCAGAGCGCTTTTTCGAGTTCTGTGCAGGCGTTGAATAATGAAACTTTGGCGACAGAAATCGTGAGGACGTTGGCGGGTAGCATCGGCCTGATTTCGGCCGTGCCGGTTTCAACGCTGTTGGCTACTTTGTGGTTTAAGAAATAATTAGACCCCACCCTAATCTCCCCCTTAGCAAGGGGGAGATTAAGAGGGGGTTATGAACCTTATGGAAATTATCACAAGCACGCAAAATCCGAAAATAAAACAAGCCGTGAAATTACAAGACGCAAAAGAGAGAAAGGAGAGCGGCTTGATTATTGTTGAGGGAAGAAAGGAGATTTCCTTGGCGCTTAAGGCGGAAATTGAAATTGAAACTCTTTTTTATTGCGCCCAGCTGGCCGGAGAAGACAACGCGCTTCTCCTGCTTCTTGACCGGAAAAAGATCATCAATGTCACGCCGGAAGTATTTAAAAAAATCGCTTATCGCGAAAACCCGGATGGATTTTTAGCGGTTGCTCAGGCGAAAGAAATAAAATTGGAGCAGATCAAGCTAAGTAAAAAACCGTTAATAATCGTTCTTGAGGCGGTTGAGAAGCCGGGCAATCTGGGGGCGATTTTGCGCAGCGCAGATGCGGCCAAGGCGGATGCGGTGATTGTCAGCGATCCTAAAACAGATATTTTTAATCCGAACGTGATCAGGGCAAGTCTCGGAACCGTATTTACGAACCAGGTTGCGGTTTCTGATTTTCAGGAACTCCAGGGCTGGTTAAAGGCGAATAATATAAGGATATTCGCGGCCACTCCGCACACAAAAACGGCTTATACTAAAGCGGATTATTCCGGCCCGTCTGCGATTTTGATCGGAACGGAGCATGACGGCCTGAGCGAGAAGTGGATCGAGGCGGCGGATGAGAAGATTAAAATCCCGATGAAAGGGCAGATCGATTCTTTGAATGCTTCTGTCAGTTTGGCGATTGTGTTATTCGAGGCGATTAGGCAGAGGAATGAATAAGATCAGATACATATTGGACTCCGAAGGAGGCTAATATGTATGCAAAT
>CAYHWE010000008.1:0-15424 GCA_964360445.1 uncultured Gammaproteobacteria bacterium
GGAGACGGCCTTCATAACTTTTTGGACGGCATAATCATTGCCGGTTCATTTTTAGTAAGCATTCCGCTCGGCATAGCAACGACACTCGCCGTCATTACTCATGAAATCCCCCAGGAAATCAGCGACTTCGGAGTTTTGATCCATGCCGGCTATAGCGAATCCAGAGCATTATTCTTGAATTTCTTTTCCGCAATGGCCGCAATGGTCGGCGCCATCTTAACTTTGATAATCGGCACGGAAATCGACGGCTTCATGTATTACATTATCCCCTTCACCGCCGGCGGATTCATCTATATCGCAACAGCCGACCTGATCCCTGAACTGCACAAAGAAACAAAAGCTTCGAAGTCAGTCAAACAGCTCATCACCATCGTTATCGGCATCGCGATAATGTTGGCGCTGAAATTGGTTACAGAATAATTATTGTTTATAAAAATAAACTTTATTTATTCTAACGCTAATTTAATTAACCTATCTATAAGTTCATTATACTTTATCCCGCCATGTTCCCATAATTTCGGATACATGCTGGAAGATGTGAATCCCGGAAGCGTATTGATTTCATTTACAAAGAATTCGCCTGCCTGCGCAGGCAGGCCATTCTCTTTCAAGAAAAAATCCACTCTCCCCAATCCTTTACATTCTAAAACTTTAAAAACTTTTACTGCCAATTCCTGCGCTTTTTTAATCTGGTCATCCGATAGCTTCGCCGGTATTTCCAATGTCGCGCCATTCTCGTCCAAATATTTTGTCTCATACGCATAAAAATCATCATGCACGACAATCTCGCCCGGGATAGAAGCGATCGGATCATCATTTCCTAAAACCGCGACTTCGATTTCCCGCGCTTTTATAAATTCCTCAATAATTATTTTCCGATCATATTTGAACGCCTCTCTCGCTCCGACCAAAAATTCCTCTTCATTCCGCGCCTTGCTAATTCCGACCGACGAACCAAGATTTGCCGGCTTAATAAACAAAGGCAACCCAAGTTCTTTTGTAATTTCCTCAAAATCCAATTTTTCCGACCTCCTGAAAACTAAAAATTTCCCAATCGGCAATCCTGCATCGCGCAATAGTCTTTTCATTACATCCTTGTCCATCCCTACAGCCGAACCCAAAACACCAGCGCCGACAAACGGCACGTTCGCCAATTCCAATAAGCCCTGCACAGTCCCATCCTCGCCGAATGGTCCGTGCAAAACCGGAAAAACAACATCAATTTTATCTCGTTTTTCCGGATCAGCTAAATTTACAATCTCATTTTTTACTAATACAATCTGCTCGCCTCCGGAAAAAAAATCATCAGCCCTATGCCAATTTCCACCTTTATCAATCCCAATCAGAACAGGATCATATTTTTCCTTATCCAAAGCCTCAAAAATATTTTTCGCCGACCTGATTGAAACTTCATGTTCAGCCGATTGTCCGCCAAAAAGGATGGCGAGTTTAAGTTTGTTCATAGTTTTTATTTATCCATTTTCTATTTCTCTGTCTCCAAAATGACAGCGGGAGAAATTTTAAAAATTTTCTTGCGATACACAGCAAAAATTAAAAATGCATTTATAAGTACAAAATAAACAGGAAAAGCGTAAGATGAGAAATCCCATATTTTTATAGCGAAAAAACCTGTAAACGCGCTTAATAATGCGGCCATATACTCGCCCGCTATTTCCGTTTCCGGATGCCTCCATGACTTTACAAAAGTAGGTAATGCCGCAAATCCATCGCTCACCATGGCAAAAATGATCGCGACAATCGGTTCTTTCGTTATACCCCAAAGCACCAAGGCCCATACCGAAAAAAAGCCGCACAGATAATCAAACCCCCTCAATCTCCAATATGAATTCGGATTTATGAAAGAAGCGATAAAAACCAATAATGCGCCAAATCCAGCTGCAAATACAGGAATTGCCGCCCACCCCGCCCCATCCATAAACGCAGCCGCCGCCCCGATCAAAGGAGCAACAGCCCACATCAACCAAGTAACCCTGTTCGGTTTCGTATTTCCCCGCAAAGTTTCTTTTATATAAAGAAATATGCCGAATAACTGGACAGCCGCTCCTATTAAGACTAAATATTGAAGCATAATATTTTTAAAAAATTTGTTTCTTTACGACCTCAAATATTTTCTTGTGTCCTGCTGCATTTGGGTGCAGCCCATCTTCAAAATCAGAATTGTCCAGCAAGCCGAATATATCTATAAATTTAATATCATATTTATTGCAGACATTTTTCATTATATTATTATACTCTTCAATAAGTTCATTGGTATAGCATAAATCACACCAAGAAACCGGCACAGTTTTTGATTCATCACAATTCTTAAAACTAATAAAAATTATATTTTCTGTTAACGCCTTAGCTCTTTTTATAATTGTTTCAATATTCTTTTCAAATTGATCAGCCGGAACAAGGCTCTCTTTAGTATTCTTATCATATGCCGCGTCATTTCCGCCGGTTTGGAATATAAGAGTATCTGCCCTTCTGATTTTTGCCTCCGATTCAAATCTTGCCAAAATAGTTTCCGTAGTCCCGCCGGAAATGCTTAAATTATAAATTTCCGTTTCCCCCTCATCTTTTTTAATAAAATCAAACCAAAGCCGATTTACCCAACCGCCTTTCTCTAGGTCATAAGCACCCCAAGCAGTGCTGTCTCCGAATACGCAGATTATTGGCATATTTAGATAAATCTTAAAATTAATTGGCGGAAGGTGAGGGATTCGAACCCTCGAAGAGATTTCTCCCTTATCCGCTTTCCAAGCGAACGCACTCGGCCACTATGCGAACCTTCCTTAATCCCCCTATACCCCCCTTTTTTTCCAAAAGGGGGTTTTTCAGTGTAATCACGTGCTTTCACGTGCTAATCAGTGGTTCAGACTACTTCAACTTCCTCTCAATGATCTTCTTCATCCCCGACTGCTGTCTACCCTCGCTATCCTTATAATCCTCAAACGGGATAGCGCCGATCACGAATTCTCCGTTTACAAATGTTGTCGGGGTTCCGGTTACGCCCACACTCTTCCCTTCCAACATCTGTTTCTGCACTTTTTCTTTATATTTATCCGTTTCTAAACACTGGTTGAATTTCGCCTGATCCAATCCTAATTCTTTCGCGTCATTCTTGAACTCCGCTATACTGAATTTCTTATCTTCATTATCTTCAAAAAGCTTATCGTGCATTTCCCAGAATTTTCCTTGCTCTGCCGCGCATTCGGAAGCGATTGCCGCCGGCATCGCATCTTTATGGAAAGCTAAAGGAAAATGCCTGAACGTGATTGCAATCTTGTCTCCGAATTCCGCTTTTACCTTTTCAATCGTATCCACGAAACGGGCGCAATATGGGCATTCAAAATCACTATAAATTATCATCTGCACCGGCGCATTTAAATCTCCTATCAAATGATCATTTTTGCTGATTGGTGATAAATTTTGCGCCTGTTTTTGCTCTTGCTGTTCACCCTGATTATCATCTTGCTTTTTCGCTTCTTCCCTAACTCCCCAATACACGATACCTGAAATCAATAATATAGTTACGATTATTCCAATTATCAAATTTTTCTTAGTCATACATGAAAATTTTAAATAATAAATTTTAACTATTTTACGTCTTTTTTATTTTAAATTTAAAACTTAAAATTTAAAATTATATAACCGGCTTTCTCTTATTCCACTCCGTTTCTTTCTCATAATTATACCCGACCCTCATCAACAAATCTTCCTTGAATCTGCCCGCAATCAACTGCATGCCGACCGGCATTTCAGTTTCGCCATCCTCAGGTTTTGTAAATCCGCAAGGAATCGAAATCGCTGGCAATCCAGCCAAGGATGCGCCGGTGACAAAAATATCCTCCAGATACATCTTCAACGGATCAGCTGCCTGCTCCCCGATCTTGAAAGCCGGATGCGGCGAGGTCGGAGTCAATAAACAATCAACTTCTTCCAAAACTTTATCCATTTCTTCTTTAATTTTCGTCCTTACCTTTTGCGCTTGCAGATAATATGCGTCATAATAACCGGCGGATAAGGCGTAAGTGCCGAGCATTATCCTTCTCTTTGCTTCCGGACCGAATCCTTTGCCGCGGCTCTTGGCGTAAATATCGAACAAGCTATGCATGCCATTCTGTTCTTTTGTTTCACTATAACCGTATTTGATTCCATCAAATCTGGCCAAGTTTGAACTGACCTCGGAAGGGGTGATGATATAATAAACCGGGATACCGTATTTTGTGTGCGGCAAACTGACTTCTTTGAATTCAGCGCCCATCTCTTTCAATTTTCCAATCGCTTTTTCAATTTGCTCGGTAACGCCCTTGCTTGTTCCTGGAATGAAATATTCTTTTGGTAAACCGATTTTCACTCCACGCAGATCCTTTTTCAATCCGACTTCATAATCATCAACCGGCGCCGGCACAGTTGTCGCGTCTAAACGGTCTTCACCTGCAATCATTTTTTCAACAATAGCCGCATCCTCGACAGTCTTCGTGATCGGGCCCGGCACATCCGTCGAGCTGGTCATAGATATCAAACCGAATCTTGATCCGCGTCCATAAGTCGGCTTCAAGCCGACTGTCCCGCAAAAAGCAGCCGGACATCTGACCGATCCGCCCGTATCTGTGCCCAAAGCGAAAATACACATATCCGCCGCAACGGCCGCCGCGGAACCGCCGGAAGATCCTCCGGGTACGCGCGTGATATCCCAAGGATTGCGAGTCGCGCCAAAAGCGCTGTTTTCAGTAGAAGCGCCGTGCGCGAATTCATCCAGATTGGTTTTTCCCAATAGCACGGCTCCAGCCTCTTTCAATTTTTTTACGATTGTCGCATCGAATGGCGCGATATAATCCGCAAGCATTTTCGAAGAAGCTGTTGTCTTCACTCCGCGAGTCAAAATATTGTCTTTGCATAAATACGGGATTCCCAACAATCCGCCCTTCTCCCCGTTCGCGCGCCTTTCGTCCGCCTTTTTCGCCGCCTCCAAAGCTTCCTTCTCGCAAACAGTCAAACAAGCTTTAACCTTGTTATCAACCTCTTTGATGCGCGCCAAACAAGCCTTGGTTAATTCGACCGAGGTCACTTCTCCTTTTACAAGCATTTCACTCGCTTGTTTTATAGTTAATTCGTTTAGATTCATGATAATTTTTAATTTTATAATTTTTAATTTTATAAATAATATTTTAATATCCGAATATTTAATTATTAAAAATTTGGATATTATTTAAAAATTACAAAATTAAAAATTCTACTCGATAACTCTCTTAACCTTGATCTGCCTGCCCTCTAAATCCGGCGCGTCCTTCAAGGCTAATTCAATTTCTTCCTTATCCCAATTTTTAATTTCATCTGCGCGCAGAATATTATCAAGGCCTGTAATCTGGGCTGTCGGTTCAACGCCGGCAACATCAACTTCTTGCAGCTGATCGATATAATTCAAAATATTCGACAATTGGTCGCCATATTTTTCTAGCTCTTCTTCGGTTAATTCCAAGCGAGCCAATTTGGCGATGTGTTGTATCTGTTCTTTGTTTAATTGCATAATAATGCAAAATGTAAATATCAAAAATTAAAATGACAATGTAAAATTTAAAAATAATTTTGACATTTTAATCTGTCATTTTATATTTTGATTTTTTATTTTTTAATTAAATCAAGGAATTCCTCTTCAGTTAATATTTTCAGCCCCAACTCCTTCGCCTTCTCATACTTGCTTCCCGGCTCGTCTCCGGCGATGACATAATCAGTATTTTTGCTAACTGTTGAGGAAATATCTCCGCCTAACTCTCTTATTTTAGCCTTTGCCTCATCTCTTGTCAAACCGCTCAAAGACCCGGTCAAAACGAAAGTCTTGCCTTTAATATTAGCCTTTTCCGATATCTTCTTAAACTTTATTTTTACCCCATTTTCCCCTAACTTACGCAATAGCTCCTGGTTATGCTTATCATGAAACCAGTCAAAAATACTCTTAGCCACAACCGGCCCCACATCCGGCAACTTCTCCAAATCCTCCAATTTCGTTTCTTGGAAAAATTTTATCAATCCATTAATTGAAAATTGTCCGCCCGAGGCGGATCCGCCTCGGGCGGAAAAATTGTTAATTGAAAATTGCTTTGCGAGCAGCAAAGCCGTCTCCTCCCCCACATGCCGTATTCCCAGGCCATAAATCAAACGCGCTAAATCGGCTTCGCGGGAAATATCGATTGCTTTGATAAGATTGTCAGCGGATTTCTCCGCGAATCTTTCCAGGGACAATAAATCGCCTTTGGTCAGTTTATAAAAATCACCTATATCGCCGACCAAGCCTTCTTTTACAAGCTGCTCTACGATCTGCGGTCCTAAACCGACGATATCCATAGCGCCTTTCGACGCCCAATGGAATAAGCCGCGCAATTTCATGGCATAACAATTTTTATTTGAACAACGGTAAGCGACTTCGCCAGGCACTTTTACGACTGCGCTTTCGCAATTCGGACATTTCTTCGGCACATGCGCTTCCTTTTCTTTCCCATTACGCAAATCAGGCAATACTTTGATAATTTTCGGGATCACGTCTCCGGCTCTTTCTAAAATTACAGTATCGCCGATTTTCAAGCCTAATCTTTTTATCTCATCCATATTGTGCAAGGTGGAATGGCTGATAGTCACTCCGCCTACTTTCACCGGAACCAATTCCGCAGTCGGCGTTAAGATGCCTGTCCGCCCGACCTGCCAGACGATATTCTCGACTTTCGTTGTCGCTTGTTCGGCCGCAAACTTATACGCCATCATATACCGCGGTCCTTTGCCGATAATGCCGAGTTTTGGCCAAAGACTTAAATCATTTACCAAAACTACGACGCCATCGCATTCAAAAGGCACTTCTTTCCTGCGCGCCTCCCAGTAATCATGGAATCTGATTACCTCTCCTAAATTGCGGCAATATTTATTTTGTTCTAAAATTTTAAATCCCAATAATTCGACGACCTTATGCTCCTGTTCATGATTATCCAAGCCAAAATCTGTCGCCAGGGCATAGGCATAAAAATCCAATTTTCTTTCCGCGGTAATTCTTGAATCAAGCTGGCGGATCGATCCGGCCGCCGCATTACGCGGATTCGCCAAAAGAGGTCTTCCTTCTTTTCCATATTTTTTATTTAACGCGGCAAAAGTTTTCAAATGCATGATCGCCTCTCCCCTAATTTCAATTACGCCGTCAATCACCGCTTTTAAAATTCTTTTGATCTGTTTTTCATCCAAACCTATTTTTTCCAGATCTTTTCCGCTTACCTCTGAAAGCCGCAACGGAATCGCCTCGATTGTTTTTAAATTCTGTGTAACGTCTTCACCGATCTTTCCATCTCCCCGCGTCGCTCCTCGGACGAATACGCCTTTTTCATAAACCAAACTCATGGCCAAGCCATCCATTTTTAATTCAGCGTAATAATCAATCCCCCTACCCCCCTTTATCAAGGGGGCATTTTTCACCCCCCTGATAAGGGGGGCTTGGAGGATTAAAATCCTTAACATCCTTCCTTCCCAATCTTCCATATCTTTTTCACTAAAGGCGTCAAAAAGCGAAAGCATCGGCAAGGAATGCTCGACTTTCCTGAATTTGTCCAAAGGCCTTCCTCCCACTCTCTGGGTCGGTGAATCCGGCGTGATAAACTCCGGGTTTTCTTGTTCCAATTTAAAAAGCTCATTTTTCAAGCTGTCTAGGGCCGCTTCAGAAATCAAAGATTTATCCCGGACATGATAAGCATAGCGATATTTATTGATTTCGCTTTTTAATTTTTCCACCCTTTCTTTGACCTGTTTCTTGTTTCTATCCATAGCTAAAACATAATTTCCACTCTTCTTTTCGTGTCTTGGAAAGATCCGTTTGAATTCAGAGTTGTTTCCGTTCCGGAATCATATTCAATATAATACGTGGAGCCATTGGACAGGCTGTAAACAGACTGGTTATACGGCCCGCACCGATTCTGTTCAAATCTTACATATTTATTCGTTCCGCCATCACAATTTGAATTATCAAACGAATTTTTGCGCAACAGCCATAGAGCTCTTTCCGCGCCGGATTCAGCCGTAAAAAAAGCCTTTGTTGACTGGGTCTGAGTGCGGCTCATAATTATTCCCGGCGTGACTAAATTAGCAGCTCCCAAGGCCACAGTCAAGGCGCCGGTCAGGACCATCAGGGTCATAAAGAGAGCCGTGCCTTTCTTGTCTTCAATTATTTTTCTTATTTTATTCATAAAGTCTTGAAGAGACAGATGTCTGGATCTTGACCCTGTTGCCATAGGCTGTCCTGCCTATCGTTGTTTCTAAATCCATTGAAATAGTAACTCTTGGCTGCAGTCTTGAGCCGGGAGCCGATCCGATATCATTATCAACGACATAAAACCGCAAATTGCTAACTTTTACCTTGCTGCCGGTCAAAAAACCGCTTACTCCATCCCTGGTGATCTGTATCCTGTCTCCGCTTAAAGCGTAAACAACGCAGGCACCATATTTGTTTTTAAAATACAATTCCTGCGGAGCGGGAGAATTAAAAACCCGCTTGGTTCCGGCAGCATAGCAATCAGCGTTGCTCTGCACTGCCGTCCTTATTTCCTTGGCCATCATTTCCAGGGCATATCTTACTCCCTCCTGTATATTCTGCGAACTTATAGAATTACGCTGGTCTTCAAGCACAAAATTAAAAATTCCCAAAGCCGAAAGCATGATCAGCGAAAAAATACTCACTGATACCAGTATTTCAACAAGCGTCATTCCTTTTTGATCCTTGAATATTTTTCTTTCCATATTTTTTCTGCGTCCTATGACATCATCTCCAGTCATACAATTCCGTCTCGGCTATGTATTTATAAGTATTATTCCTTTCTTTCCACTGCACTTCGCATCTTATGGTTGAAGAGGCGATGCTGGCGGAATTCGTAACAGTTATGAGCCGGCTGAAATTAGTATCTGACAAAGGCGTGTGCTGATAAAGGCCGGAGCCGTTTATATATAATTTAGCGTCATCTAAGCCTATGGCCGGCTGGATGCCATTTACATAATCTATCTTATATGTGCCGTCCGCCAAGCCTTGATTCCAATCATTCCCGGGTATGAGCCAATTAGTGTCTCTGATATTCCTGGCTAATTCTAGCCCTTCCTGAGCCAGCTGGGACGCTATCAGATTATTCTTGTTTATATATTGCACTCTTATGTTTTGCGTAGTCAGGGAAAGCACTCCCAACAGCCCGAGAGAAACGATAAAAATAACAACAATAACCTCAAGAAGAGTGAAACCTGATTGTCTGTTTATTTTTTTCATACTGATGCGTCTAATTGACTTCAACCAGACCTAAAAAATTCACCTTGACGGCCAAAGTTGAATTATTACGGTCTTTCAGGGTTATGGAAATATCGGTTGTGCTGCTATTACTTATGTAAGTTACGGGATCGGGCGGAAAAAAAACAATAGCGCTTGTCTGCGCCGATGCGCCTCCGACAGAAATGCCGTTCGTATTTATCATTACGCCGTCCGGGAGAAAAATCTCCCTGAACTTTTCTCCATTATCATAAATCCTGTTTCCGTCAGGAGCATTTTTATCCGCAAACAAGATATAGGATGCCGATGCCTCGTCGACATAGACCCCCCATCCCCCCGGCGGCGGATCAGCGTCAGTGTCACTGGCCTTCTTCAACCCAAGGCTGTAATTCTGGGCCAGCCGGATATCGCTTGCCAGCTTTTGGGCGGCGCCGACTAATTCCGACCTGTTGTTCGTCCCTCGGTAGTTGGCCAGAAAAATGCTGAAAATTATGCCGATGATCGCAATGCTTGCGATCATTTCCATAAGAGTAAAGCCGCGCGTCTGTTTTGTAGAGAATATATTTTTCATTATAGCTGTATTCTTTTAACAAACCCGGATCTTCCGGATCGGGCCTGTATCGGAAAAAAATCATTTCACTTCTTTCCATTTAGGCAGGGCCGATCCGACGGTAATCACCGTAGTCGTGCTTACTGCATATCCGTCGGCATCCGTAATAGTCAGGATTACATTATGGGATCCTTCGGCGCTGAAATTGATTATCGGGCTTGAGGTGGCGTCATTGTTTATGCTTGTTCCCGGAGGCACTGTCCAAAGCCAATCGCATTTTGCGTCATCGCATGCCACAGGAGCCGTAGGCGCGCCGCTCAGATATATCTGGCTGCCATCCGTCAATTTCACATCTTCCCCCTTGCTCGGTTTTGCCGGAAACCAGCTGAATCCCGGCGCCGGCATTTCGTGCTTATAGGTGGTGAATGAATGCGTTGCCCAGCTTGAAGATGCGTTGCCGCCATCCCAAACTTTTACTTTCCAATAATAAACGGAATCGTAACTCAGGTTGACGCCTGCGCTCTGATCGATCAGGACGGATTGGGCGGAGCCTGTTGTTTGCCCTGTGTCTTTCAATGGCGAACTGAAGTCGGAATTATCATCAAAAACGACATGATAAGCGTCTTGCGGGGTTGATTCCGGATCATAATAATCCCATTGCAGAAATGCTCTTCTCGCGTTTCTGTAGTCAGCCGCCTGCTGATAACTCCAATTCGGAGCGGTGAGATTAGATACTGCAGGAGGAGAATTGAGCTGGGTGACGACTTTATAATTATTTGTGCAATCAGGCGCTTCCGCGTTGCCGCAGTTGAAACTGATCCAGCCGATTCCCGCGCCGGTATCATTGGCATTCCACGCCCAGCCGCTGAATTCGCCTGTCCCTGAATCTATAGATACCCCATAATCAGAGCCGCCGTCAGACCCTTGTTTTCTTAATTTAATCCAACCGTCATCGCCCATCGACAAGATCTTCGCCCAGCCGGTCACATTGCCATTGCCGGAATTATAACTAGCCGGAGAATTAGGCGGACTCGGATATCCGCTGGTCGGCCCGAAATCGATCCAGCCGACGTTTGGGCTCCACGCCCAACCGCTGAAATCACCGGTTGTCTTATTTATAGCTACGCCATAGTCCTGGACCGCGCCTGATGCCGGGCATCCGCTCGGAGCAGCTCCGCCTGATTCGCCGCCTCCCTCATAAGTTCCGTCTCCGTCAGTATCGCAATCAGTCGAATTAAAGCTGATCCAGCCGATATGCGGGCTCCAGGCAAATCCGGAAACATTATGCCCGGTGCCGGCCATCACCGGCCTGATATTGCCATTATTTTTAAGATTAAAAAAAAGAATCATCCCGGATACGACCGCTATGACGGAGGCAACAGCCAACCATTTTTGTTTCATGATTCTCATCGCTTTATCAAAAAAGAATTAAATCCAGATACCAATTTATGATCCGATCACCCCAAAAAACAGTAACGATAGTGGCGGCTGCCAAGAATGTCCCGAATGGTATTTCCGAACCCCATTTCTTTCTTCCAAAAAGCAGCAATCCTGATCCGATTATCGAACCGAGAATATAAGCCAAGAATAAAGCCAGGATGATTTGCGGCCAGCCAAGGATTACGCCCATCAGAAATCCCATTCTTATATCCCCTCCTCCTATCCACTTTCCCTTGGAAATCAAAAATTGCAAGAGAAAGAATCCACCTCCTATTATACCGGAAATCAGCAGGTTTTGCCAATAAAATCCGAGAAAAATATTCAATATGAAAAACAAAACTGAAGCAGGTAAAGTGATTTTATCCAAAATCAGATACCAGCGCAGATCATAGATAAAAATAATTATCATCACAGCAATAACCAGCCAGTATTTAAATAAAAACAAAAGACTGGAAATTGGAAATTGGAAATTATTTGAAAATTGAAAATTTATAATGAGACTAATCACGAACAAAACCCCTGTAGCCAGCTCGACGATTGGATACTGCCATGAAATCGTCTGCCCACACCCCCTGCACTTCCCCTTTAAAATCAGATAACTGATAACCGGAATATTGTCATGCCAGGCGATCTGCTTCCGGCATTTCGGACAATACGATCTGCCCCCGACACCCTCCCCAGTATGCAGGCGCCAAATAAAGCAATTCAAAAACGAACCGATGATCAGGCCGAATAAAAAAATGAAGGATAAGATAAGATATGGCATTTTCCAAGGCTAAAATTTATATTCCAATTATACCTCAAATTACCCAAAACAAAAAACGGGTTTCCCCGTTTTTTGCTTAAGATCTTGACAACAAAATTATTGGATGCCGCTCTGTGAAGCTGTGCGGACACCTGCTCCTAAACCGCCAGTAGCTCCGCCTAAGCAGAAAGCTAAAGAATAGGTAGATGTGCCTCCGGAAGTGTATGTATAAGTATTTTGCGCTCCGGAACAAGTTCCATCAGCTGGCGTAGGCGCAGTCGGGACAGTAGCCATATAAATCGTAGATGTAGCGCTGCCGATCTGAGAGCCTAAAGTGGTAGGATAGCCATTATTATCGTTATAATATAATTCCAAAGCAGTCTGAACCTGCTTAACATCGCTCAAGCGCTTGGCATCTCTGGACTTCTGTCTTGCATTATTCAAAGATACTACGGCTAAAGTCGACAGCAAGCCGATGATGGCGATTACTACCAACAATTCGATCAAGGTAAAACCTTTTTGTTGTTTCATATTACACCTCCCTTCAAAACGATTTTAAATTTTAAAATCGCTCAAAGATAAATTAAAAATAAATCAAAACTAATTATCCACAATTATACCATATAATCAAGAAAACAAGAAATCAATAACCATTCTTTTTTATTGCTTTATTGTTTTTATTGATATTCTACCACCCCCTGAAAACCTGCAAGGTAGTATTATCTTCGATCCTGTAGGCAATCGCGTATTTTGTCCCGTCGCTTACATATCTGTAAATATAAGTGCTGTCTCCGCCGCCGGCAGCCGTCTTATTATTCTGATTCTTAGGATCTTTCGGTATCGTGGCAAGATACGGCTTTGCTCCGGAAGCAAGGGCTGTATTCAATGTTCCTATATAACACCCGGCTCCGCCATTGGCGGCATCGTCAACCGTGGCGCCAAAATCAGAAGAAGCGTCATTCCAGACACCGCAAACAGGATATCCTTCATTGTCATCATAATAAATGTTCAACGCCGTTCTTATCTGCGCCATATCGCCTTTTCTTAAGGCATCCCTTGCCTTAGCGCGGGCGCTATTCAAGGACACGACGGCAAAAGAAGACAAAATTCCGATAATGCTTATGACCACCAAGAGCTCGATCAGAGTAAATCCCCTGGCAGATAAATTGTTTTTTGGCATATTTTTATGATAAATTATTTTATTTGTCTTTTTATTTCTTTCTGGATTTCGGCAATATCCTGTTCGCCGTTGATATGCAGTATGATTCCTATTTTTTTCATACCTCCGATCAGCGGTTCTGTCTCGCTGTGATAAAGCTCAAGCCTGCGCTTTATCACAGCCGGCTTGTCATCACTTCTTATCTGGATCTTCTTTTTGCAACTATCGCACAGGCCTTTTATTTTGGGGGGATTGAAAATAAGGTGGTAGGTAGCGCCGCAAGAACAGCTCCTTCTCTTGCCCAAACGTTTTTTCACCTCTTTATCATCTACATCTATGAAAATAAAATGGATATTATGTGTTTTTTTCAAAATCTGCCTAAAATGGCTTAACTGTTTTTTTGTTCTCGGATAGCCGTCTAGGATAAATCCCGCCTTAACATCCTTCTTATTTAATCTTGTCCTGAGCACTTCCAGAACAATCGACTCAGGGACCAGCTTGCCATTGCTTAAATATTTTTCTATCTTTTTGCCTAAGTGCGATCTGGAATTCTTTTTTTGCCGCAATAGCTCTCCCAAAGAAATTGCCGGCAATCCCAAATATTTTCCCAGCAACGCTGCTTGCGTGCCCTTGCCTGAACCAGGGGGGCCGAAAAAAACAAATGACTTTCTGTTCATGTTTATTCCTAAAAATCCTCCGATTGAATTTAATGATTTAATTATAACACAAAATAAAATTATCTCAAAGAAAAAAAGTCCAGATTTATATTTCTGGACTTTTTTAAAAATATTTGAGTTGATTGCGCTTTAGTATCCCTCGTATTCCCTCATCGTCAGCTGCGCTTCGACTTGTTTTACTATTTCAATCACGACCGCGACAATGATCAGAAGACTTGTGCCGCCGATCGCCAATGACTGCATGCCGGTGAAATACTGCATTATCAGAGGCAGGATTGCTATCAGCCCTAAGAATAGCGCGCCGATAAATATGATTTTATGCGTAGTATAAGCCAAATATTCGGTAGTCGGTCTTCCCGGCCGGATACCAGGAATAAATCCGCCCTGCTTCTGCAAGTTTTCCGCCACCTGGCTGGGATGAAAAATAACCTCTGTATAAAAATAAGTGAAGGCGAATACCAATAAGAAATAAACTATTCCGTAAAATAACTGATTTTGGAATATCCTGACTACGGATTCAGCCGCCTGGGCTATGAACTGTGTTTTTGCCTGCATAAAGAATTGGGCGATCATAGTCGGGAATAAGACCACGGAAATGGCGAAGATAATCGGGATGACTCCAGCCATATTCACCCTTAACGGCAAATGGGTGCTGACTCCCCCGAACATCCTGCTCCCCCTGATCTGTTTCGCATATTGGACCGGAATATTGCGCTGCCCCTCGGTTATGATGACAACGCCGACGATCGTAACCAAAGCTATGACTAAGAATCCGATGATAAGAAACATATTGGATGGATCAAAAGTCAGGATCGTCTGCTGCGCTGTTTTTAAGACACCGGATATGATGCCGGCAAAAATCAGGATAGAAATGCCATTGCCGATTTTTCTTTCCGTAATCAATTCTCCCAGCCACATCAGGAATACTGTTCCGGCGGTAATCGTGATAATCATGGCAAACAAGTCAAAACTGCCGATGTTATCCAGCACCGAACTGGAAGAACGGCGCAATATCGAAATCATGCCGAATGCCTGCATGATGGCTAAAGGCACTGTCGCCCATCTTGTCCACATATTGATCTTCTGCCTTCCCATTTCTTCTTTCTGCATCTCTTCAAGACTCGGAATGATCATCGCTAAGAGCTGGAAGATGATCGAAGAGGTGATATATGGAGCGACGCCCATCATCATAATAGAAAAATTTTCCATCACGCCGCCTGAGAACAGATTCATCAACCCTAAAATCTGGTTAGACGCAAAAAATTCCCGTAAGGCGGTAACGTCTACACCGGGAATAGGTATGTGGGCTGCGAAACGAAAAAGGATAAGCATCCCGAGAACGAATAACACATTATTTCTCAAATCTTTAACTTTCCAAATTTGTGCGATTTTGTTTAACATACTTGATAGTTAATTAGGGATTAGGGATTAGGGATTAGGGATCAGCATTGTCAAACTGCTAATCGCCAATAAACTAATTAACTAATCACTATTTTTTTAACCGTTTCGCTCATCTTTACTCCTACGAATTTCAATCCTTTTACTTTCAGTTCTCCCTTGCCCAGGATCT
>CAYHWE010000008.1:15434-29409 GCA_964360445.1 uncultured Gammaproteobacteria bacterium
GTTTTTTCAATCAACCCTTTTTTAATAAGCGTCTTAGGATTTACAGTTTCGCCTTCTTTGAAATGCTTATTAATATCAAGCAGATTGACGACCTGATTCTTGGATTTTAATGAGTTGAATCCGCGCTTTTTAGGAATAGACAAAAGCATCGACTTCATGCCCAGTCTCTTTAATCCTGAAACACCGGTTCTTGATCTTTGTCCTTTTGTGCCTCTTGTGGCTGAGGTGCCATGTCCGGAAGCATTTCCCCTTCCAACTCTCTTTCTTTTTTTAGTCGAACCGCTTGCCGGCCTGATTGTATGTAATGATAATGACATATTTTATTTATACTTATTTAGCTTCAATTTTTTTTGCCTCAAATTTTCTTAAACTGCCCAATGCTTTTATCAGACATTTTACATTATTGACTTTATTGTTAGTTCCTAAGATTTTTGAAGTGACATTTTTTACGCCTGCCAATTCAAAAACGATACGGGCAGCTCCGCCGGCGATTATACCGCGTCCTTTTCTGGCCGGTTTGATCAGGATCCTGGCGGCGCCATATTTAAAATGCAGGTCGTGAGGGATGCTGTCATTGACGATCGGCACTTCAATAAAATTCTTTTTAGCCTTATTTACGGCCTTATTCACCGCTCCTGTAACATCGGCTCCTTTTGCCAGACCGATAGCGATCTTGCCATTCTTGTTACCGACAGCTACACAAGCCCTGAAACGCATCCTTTTGCCTCCAGCCATAACACGGGTAACTCTGGCAATATCGACGATTCTCTGTTCATACTCTTCTCCCTTTTCATCCTTTTCATCGCCTCTTCTCATATTCTTGCGCGGCTTAAAACCGCCCTTTGAAGCGGGTTTTGCATTTTCACTCTTTATCGCAGTTTCTTTTTTATTGTCTTTTAATTCTTCTGCCATAGTATATATACAAATTTACACAGATTTTTTACAGATTTGCACAAATAATTCGTGTTAATTTGTTAAAATTTGTATTAATTAGTGTGTTTAAAATTTAAGCCCGCCTTCTCTCGCGCCATCCGCTACCGCCTTGATGCGTCCATGATATCTATTTCCGCCTCTGTCAAAAACAACTTTCTCAATCTTCTTTTCCAAAGCCTTTTTAGCGATCAGTTTTCCTAATTCCGCGCTGATTACAACCTTTTTATCTTTTGATTTTACTTCGCCTGAATGGACACTGGCCAAAGTTACGCCGCTAACATCATCAATCAGCTGCAGATACATCCCTTTATTCGATCTGAACACGCTTAATCTAGGAGCGGCTTGCGTTCCCTTGACTTTAGCTCTTATTCTGACCTGCCTTCTGGCCTTCTTCTGTTGTTTTAATTT
Source organism: uncultured Gammaproteobacteria bacterium (assembly GCA_964360445.1). Taxonomy (GTDB): domain Bacteria; phylum Patescibacteriota; class Patescibacteriia; order Patescibacteriales; family JAKAJF01; genus CAYHWE01. Next base: position 16,776 of record CAYHWE010000008.1, read on the forward strand.
TTGTCTATCCATATTATTCAATTACAAATTACAAGTTATCAATTACGAATATTTGGAAATTATTTTGTGAAAATTTTCATAAATTTCACTCCACAATTTTTAATTTTTCATTTTTAATCGGTTACTTTTCGCCCTTAGCTGCGGTCTTGCCTGCCTTGCGTCTTAAAGTTTCTGTGGCGTATTTTATGCCCTTGCCCTTGTAAGGTTCAGGTTTTCTTATTTTTCTGATCTGAGCCGCTGTTTCTCCGACCTGCTGCTTGTCAATGCCGCTCAATGTGATGGTGTTTGCCTCGACTACAGCGCTGATTCCGGCCGGCAACGGGAATTCGACGACATGGGAATAACCGGCGCTGATGTTCAGTTTATTGCCGCTTACGTTAGCCTTATAGCCGACACCGTTGATTTCAAGTTTTTTAGAATATCCGCTATTGACTCCTAAAACCATATTGTTGACCAAGCTTCTATACAGACCCCATAAAGATCTGTCTCTCTTGTTTTCACGGTCTTTCACATCGATTAAAACCTGCTTTTCTGAAATTTCAAATTTGACAGAACTGTGAGTCTTTTCTTTCAGCTCGCCCTTCGGACCCTTTACGACGATAAAAGCTCCCTCGATCTTAACCTGGGTTCCCTGGGGTAATTCAATTGGCAATTTTCCTAAACGTGACATATATTTATATTCTTATTACGGATTAATAAACTTCACAAATGATTTCTCCTCCGACTCCTTTTTTAGCCGCTTCTTTGTTGGTCATTAATCCTTGGGAGGTTGAAATGACAGCAATACCGAAATTATTCAAGACTTTAGGCAATTCGTTCTTGCCTTTATATATCTTCAATCCCGGCTTACTGACTCTTTTGATCGACTTGATCACAGAATTGCCGTCTTTATCATATTTTAAAACAATCCTGATCTGATTGAAAGCAGAACCTTCTTTTCCGGCCTTAACCTCTTCTACCTTCCCGACCCATCCGTTAGTTTCCAGTATTTTAGCAATATTGAATTTGATCTTGCTCATAGGCAAAACAACCTCTTCTTTTCGAACGGCTGAAGCGTTTCTTATTCTTGTTAGCATGTCTGCAATTGGATCCATCATAATTTTATATAACTCTAATAAATTTATTTAAAAATTTAATTACCAGCTTGATTTTTTTATTCCCGGCAAATCTCCGTTGTCTGCCAATTCTCTGAAACAAATCCTGCACAAGCCAAAATCCCGCATATAACCGTGATTGCGGCCGCATCGCCAGCATCTTCTGATAGTGCGTGTAGAATATTTCGGAGTCTTTTTTGCTTTTACCTTTAAAGCTGTTCTTGCCATAATTTTATATTAAATTACTCTTTTTTAAATGGGAATCCCATCAATTTAAATAATTCCAACCCTTCTTCCTTCGTTTTAGCCGAAGTGTCGATTACCACTTCCAAGCCATGCACATTATCGATTTCATCAGCCCTGATTTCCGGAAAAGCTAAGAATTCTTTGAATCCGATCGTTAAATTACCAGTCCTGTCAACCTGAGTTTCGTTGATTCCTCTGAAATCTCTGATGCGAGGAAAAGAAATATGGATTAATTTTTCAAGAAAATCGTTCATTTTTCCGCCTCTTAAAGTAGCAACAATTCCGATTATCTGCCCTTCTCTTACCTTGAATGATGCGATTGATTTTTTAGCCTTTGTCAAAACCGGTTTCTGGCCCGTAATTCTTGTCACAACGCTTTCAGCGCTTTCAAGAAAAGCCTTTTCCTTGGCATGCTTGCCGATTCCCACATTAATCACCACCTTCTTGATTTTAGGCACCTGCATTTCATTCTTATATCCGAATTTCTCCTTTAACTTAGGGGAAATATCTTTTTTGTATTGCTCTTGTAATCTCATATATTATGAACTAGGTTTAAATTAATCTATAGTCTGGCTGCATTTCTTGCATTCTCTGGCTCTTTTTATCTTTTCGCCAACCTTTATCGTTTTTAATCCGACCCTTGTAGCCTTATCGCATTTCGGACAGACTAAAGCGACATTGGACGCGTTAAGCGGGGCTGGGAATTCGATCCTCTGGCCCTTTTCGCCCTGCCTGCTCGGACGCATATGCTTGATCAATAAATTCAATCCTTCGATACTGACTCTGTTTGCGACAGGAAAAACCTGTAACACTTTTCCAGTCTTACCCTTGTCCTTTCCAGCTAATAACTTTACTTTGTCGCCTTTCTTTATTTTCATATATTTATTATTTCCAAAGTTGATCGCATCAAGGAAAATTTCTGTGGCCGTAGAGTTTTACTCGCTACAGGAATTTTCCTTGATACAGTATATTTTTTGAAAGTGTTGAAAACTTTTTTTGAAAAAGTTTTCAAAGTTTTATAAGACCTCTGGCGCAAGTGAAGCTACTTTAGCGAAGCCCGCTTTTTTGACTTCTCTGGCAACCGGTCCGAATACTCTTGTTCCTTTCGGTTCTTTCTTGGCCTTATCGACTATGACACAAGCATTTTCGCTGAATCTCAGATAAGTACCGTCTTTTCTTCTGATTTCTTTCTTGGTTCTGACAATCAAAGCATGGACGACATCTCCCTTCTTGACGGAAGCATGCGGAACAGCTTCTTTTACGGCCGCAGTGATTATTTCTCCGATATGAGCATAACGTTTCTGATAACCGCCCAAAACCCTGATGCACATTACTGTTTTTGCTCCGGTATTATCCGCAACTCTTAATTTTGTTTGTACTTGTATCATATTTTCTCAATAATCTCATTAATTAATTACCTTCCACCTCTTATCTTTAGACAGGGGTCGGCATTCCTGGAAACTCACTTTATCGCCTTCTTTATACTGGTTCTTTTCATCATGGACTTTATATTTCTTGCTGACCGTGAATCTCTTGCCATATTTAGGATGGATCTTGACCGTATTGACGGCAACAACGATAGTTTTATCCATTTTATCGCTGACGACAATCCCGGCAAATCTTTTCTTGATCACCTCTTTTGCTTCTTTTCCGGCTATCTGCGTCTTTTTTGCTTTTTTATTCTCTGCCATATTATAAAATATTTAAAAATTAATCTACTTTTTATCCGACTTGCTATTTAATAAGGTCAATATTTTAGCAATTGTCTTTTTTACGATCCTTACTTCCCTTATATCTTTTAACTGCTTTGAGGCAACCCTAAAACGCAGATTTCTTAATGCATCGCGAGATTCGGCTAATAGCTTATGCAGTTCGCTTTCTTTTTTCTTTTGTAATTCTTTGAATTCCATATAGATATTTTTAAATCAAAATCCTAACAATTTACTTTTTGATAAATTTACATTTTACCGGCAGCTTGTGCGCGGCCAATTCCATGGCTTCTCTTGCCGTTTCTTCCGGGATGCCTTCCATTTCAAACATGACCATGCCCGGCTTGACTACTGCCACATAATGATCAACCGGACCCTTGCCTTTACCCATAGGCATTTCTCCGCCTTTTTGAGTAACAGGCTTATCAGGGAAAATCCTGATCCAAATCTTGCCGCCTCTTTTAATAAAACCGGTCATAGCTCTGCGGGCTGACTCGATCTGTCTTGAGCTCACCCAGCAGTTTTCCATGCTCTTTAATCCGTAACTTCCGAAAGCAACAGTAATCTTACGGGTAGCTTTTCCGCCCCTTTTCCCTTTGTGCGACTTTCTATATTTAGTTTTTTTTGGCATTAACATAATTATTTAAGCTAGAAGTTAGAATTTAGAAAATTTAATTTTTTAATTATTACTTCCTGCTTCTCACTTCTTACTTTACTCCGACAACTTCACCTTTTTTAACATCCTGTCCTTTTTCAAAAACCTCTCCTTTATAAATCCAAACCTTGATTCCGATCGCGCCATAAGTCGTAAAGGCTGTTCCTCTGGCATAATCGATATCAGCGCGTAAAGTCTGCAACGGAACCTTTCCTGAAGTCAGCATTTCTTCTCTGGCAATTTCAGCGCCATTCAATCTTCCGCTGATAACCACCTTGACTCCCAAAGCTCCGGCCCTCTCTACTCTTGAAATCGCCTGTTTCATAACGCGGCGGAATGGAATTCTCTTCTCGATTTCCAAAGCCATCTGCTGGACAAGTATCTGAGCGCTCAAAGAAGGCCTGTCAAATTCGGTGATATTCAAATTTATCGTATTCAGCCTGAAGTTTTTTAAAAATTTGCCGTGAACTTTCTTCTTCAATCCTTCTGCTCCGGCACCGCCTCTGCCGATGATCACTCCCGGCTTAGCGGTAAAGATATTGATATTCATCTTATTCGCGCCTCTCTCGATTTCAACCCTGTCAACTCCGGCTTCACGCAATTCTTTGGTTAAAAATTTTCTCACCTGGATATCCTGTTTGATATTGGCAATATAAGCCTCTCCTTCACCGAACCATTTTGACGGCCAGGTTCTTGTAATTCCCATTCTTAGAATTTTTGGATTTACTTTTTGTCCCATATTTTAAATTAATGATTACTAGTTAATATTACCTTCATTATCCGCTTTTTCTCTGAAACATTTTACCGACAAAACCCTTTTTGCTTCCGCCTTCAACCCTTGAATGGCCTCTTCTGCCTGTCTTTTTCGGATCCAATGTTTTCTTTCCCTTTTCCTGCGCTGTTTCTGTCGCTCCTTCTTCCTTAGCTTCTTCGATTTCAACAAATCCTTCGCCTTTCGGATGTGAACTCAATTTTATCGGTTCTTCGATCTTGGATTTATTGGCCTGCGCATTCGCAGTTTCTTTGATTTCACCCAAAGTCAGATCGATGTGACTTGTCTTTTTCAGGATCTGAGTCGCTCTTCCGTGCGCTTTCGGCGTCCATCTCTTCAATGACGGCCCTTCATTCACTTTGACTTCTTTGATATATAAATTATTTTCGTCCAGATTGAAATTATTCGTAGCATTGGCAATGGCTGAATTGATCAATTTTGCCACCGGTTCGGCCGCCCATTTCTGATTGAAATTCAACTGATTCAAAGCCTTCTTTACTTCCAGCCCGCGCACAACATCAACAACCAGCCTTATCTTACGCGGCGACATCCTTATGAATTTTGCTTTTGCTTTTATTTCCATATGATAATTTAGATTACATTATTTTATTTACCCTTTGCCTGATCTTTAGCCATCTTTCCTCCGTGTGATACGAACTTCCTGGTCGGAGAAAATTCACCCAGCTTATGACCTACCATATTTTCTACGATAAACACAGGAATATGCTGTTTTCCGTTGTGAACGCCAATCGTGTATCCTACCATTTCCGGCGTGATTACGCAAGCTCTATCCCAAACCTTCACCGTAGCTCCCGGCTTGAGATTCTTCAGCTTATTCAGCAATCTTTCATTTACGTATGGGCCTTTTTTTAAACTTCTAGACATATATTATTTATGATCTTTGGGATTTTTATCTCAATGATCTCATTACTTCTTTCTTCTTTGAATGATTAATCTATTTGATTTATTCTTTCTGCCTCTTGTCTTTACTCCCAAAGCTTTTTTGCCCCAAGGAGTTTTCGGAGCCTTCAAACCGATAGACTGTTTGCCTTCGCCGCCTCCGTGCGGATGATCAACCGGGTTCATAGCTGTTCCTCTTACTGTCGGCCTGAATCCTAAATGCCTCATTCTGCCCGCTTTACCGATTTTCAAATGTCTCCTGTCCGGATTGCTTGCTTGGCCGACAGTGCATAAAGACTCTTTATTTATCAGTCTGATCTCACCTGAAGGCATCTTGATCTGGACATACTTTCCTTCTATGCCCATAACGGCAACGCCTGTTCCCGCGCCCCTGGCGATCGTTCCGCCCATTCCCGGTTCCAATTCAACATTATAAACCTGTACGCCGGCCGGAATATATTGTATAGGCATGGCGTTTCCGCTCTTGATTTCAATCACATTCTTAGAGCTGATGACCTCTGCGCCAACCTTCAGGTCCACAGGAGAAACCATATATCTCTTTTCACCGTCTCTGTAATGGAGCAAAGCGATCCTGGCGCCTCTTCCTGGATCATATTCGATTGATACGACCTTGGCGGGCACGTCAAATTTATCACGCTTGAAATCAATGATTCTGACATAACGTTTTGCGCCGCCGCCTCTGTGCCTGACCGTGATTTTCCCCTGGTTATTCCTTCCGCTGTTCTTCTTTTTGATGACCATCAGCGACTTTTCGCCATCTGTCCTTGTGACATCGGAAAAATCATCGTAGCTTGCGCCGCGTCTGCCTGGTGTTGTTGGTTTTGCCTTTTTAATTGCCATATAAATCAATTATCAATTACGAATTATCAATTACGAATCTTTTGGAATTATTTTGTGAAATTTTACTGAATTTCACTCCATAATTTTTCATTTTGATTTTTAAATTTTTAATTTCTTTTATACTCCTTCGTAGATCTGGATGCTTTGTCCTTTTGGTAAAGTGACGATAGCCTTTTTCCAGTCTTTTCTCTTGCCTGAAGTTTTTCCCTGGCGTGTATTTTTTCCTAAAACTTTTATTATATTGACATTCACAGGCTGGATTCCATAAACCTCTTTGACCGCTTTTGCAACTTCGATCTTATTGGAATTATTCGCAACTTCAAAAACATATTTATTCTCAGCATTCATGATGCCTGCCTTTTCAGTGATCAGGGGCTTGATCAAAACCTTATAAGCATTCCCGAATTTCCTGTTCGCGCCGGCTTCTGCCGCTTCTTTTTTTTCCGGATACAAATCCTTTGTGCTTGCTTTTTTCGCAGCACCTTTCTTTCCTGCTTCAGTTTTTTTCTCAAAAATAGCCATATTTATTTAATTTTGAAAACTTTTTTTGAAAAAGTTTTCAATGCTTTCAAAAAATATATTGTATCTTATTTATATCTTTCTTCTAATTTTTTAACGCCGTCAACCGTAAAAATCAACTTCTTATATTTCAACAGGTCCACGATATTGATATTGTCTACATTCATGATTTCTACGCCGGTCAGATTTCTGCCTGATCTTTTTACGTTTTCATTATTATCATTAACCACTAAAACGCTTCTCTTTTTGCTTTCTACCGCAAAAACTTTTTTCTCCAGATTTGTCAGGATCCTGTCAAAGGCTTTTGTCTTATGCTCTTTCATTTCAAGATTGTCCAACACGATCAAGTCGTTAGCCGCCAATTTATCGCTCAGAGCCATAAATATCGCTTTCTGTTTCATCTTCTTGTTTATTTTCAATGAAAAATTCCTTGTCTTCAACGGACCGAAAACAACGCCTCCGCCAATCCACTGCGGCGATCTGATGGAGCCCTGTCTGGCGCGGCCTGTGCCTTTCTGTCTCCATGGCTTTCTTCCGCCTCCGCGGACTTCGCTCCTATCCTTAGTATGGGCTAGAACCTGCCTTTCGTTCGCTAACTGAGCTACCACAGCCTGATGCACCAAAGCTTCATTCGGTTTTACGGCAAAAACTTTCGCGTTCAATTCCAATTCTCCGACAGTTTCAGCTTTTTGATTGTAAATATTTACTTTTGACATAATTATTAGTTTAATAGTTGATTAGCCGATTAGTTAATTAGGAAATCCTAATCACTAATCACTAATTACCATTTTCTTCTGCTTTCTCAGACACTTCTGATGCCACTTCTTCTTTAACTTCCTCTTTAATTTCAACCTTTTCTTCAACTCTTGGCCTTACTTTCAATTCACCTTCAGCTTCAATGATCACTAAGCTATTTCTAGCTCCGGGAACAGCGCCCTTGATGAAAATGATATTATTCTCCTGATCTATTTCAACAATTTCCAAATTCTTTACAGTTACTCTGTCTCCTCCCATCCTGCCGCCCATCCTTACCCCCTTGAACACGCGCTGCGGATCAGTCGCGCCGATAGAACCAGGCATGCGAGCCTGATCTTTATGGCCGTGAGTGGCATCCTGGCCATGGAATCCGTGTCTTCTGACAACACCCTGGAATCCTTTGCCTTTTGAAGTGCCGATTACCCGGATAGTGTCGCCAGCGGAAAAAGCGCTGACATCGATGATATCGCCGACATTAACATTGTCCTCGCATCTGAATTCTTTCAAAAATCTGATATTTGGATTGATTTCCTTATTTTCTTTTTTTACCTTGGCGAAATGACCCTTCTGCGGTTTTCTGATATTCTTTTCTTTTTTTTCTCCAAAACCGATCTGGATAGCTTCGTATCCATCCTTATCTGAATTTTTTACCTGGACAACCGGGCATGGTCCTGCCTGTATCTTGGTAACAGCCAAACAGTTATCGCCTTTCCAAATCTGCGTCATTTCAATTTTTTTTCCTAATATGAACTTCATATATGATCTATTAAATAAACAAAAAACTGGTTTATCAATAAACCAGCGAATATAGAACCAAGCCCCCATTCTTTACAATGGGTCGGGCTTTAATTTGTCATATTCAGCTTTTTTATTGAACCTACCTCCACTTATGCATCGATTTTCGTCCTAACACTTCCCTGTAGGGGTTGTTAAAGCGATTGCCGATGCTCCATGAATTTATGAAATTATCAAAAACTATTTTAACTGGCTTACATCTTGATCTCTACGTCCACGCCTGCCGGTAAATTGAGGGTGGTCAAAGCCTCAATGGTCTGCGCTGAAGGATCGATTATGTCAAGCATTCTCTTGTGAATCCTCATCTCATACTGGTCTCTGGCATTCTTATGCACAAAAGTCGATCTGTTGACTGTGTATTTCTTCTTTTCGGTAGGCAGCGGTATCGGTCCGAAAATATGGGCGCCGCTTCTCTTCGCAGTTTCAATGATTGTCCTCGTTGACTGATCGATGATCTTGTGATCAAAAGCCTTGATTTTAATTCGGATTCTCTGCTTGAAATCCTCCTCAACTTTTTTTTCAGCTTTGTCTTTAGTTTCTGTCATTTTGACTGATAGATGATCAAGTCGGATTAACCAATCCGCTCAATATCTCTTTTAAAAAATCAAATACTCACTACAATCTCGTCCGCAGAGCGGACGAGACAAAATATTTATTTGATCATTTTGACTACCACGCCGGCTCCTACGGTTCTGCCGCCTTCTCTGATGGCGAATCTTGTCTTCTCTTCCAAGGCTACCGGAGAAATCAACTTGATTTTCAAGTTAACAGTATCTCCAGGCATAACCATTTCAGTTCCATCCGGTAAAGTGACTTCACCGGTTACATCAGTGGTCCTGATATAGAACTGAGGCTTATAACCCTTGAAGAATGGCTTATGGCGTCCGCCTTCTTCCTTGGTCAATACGTAAACTTCAGCTTCGAATTCAGAATGAGGAGTTACTGTTCCCGGCTTAGCCAAGACCTGTCCTCTCTCGATTTCATCTTTCTTTGTTCCTCTTAAAAGCAACCCAGCATTATCACCGGCTCTGCCTTCGTCCAAAGACTTGTTAAACATTTCAATGCCGATGATAGTCGTCTTTGAAGTATCGCGCAAACCGATTATTTCAACTTCTTCACCGACTTTGATGATGCCTCTTTCAATTCTTCCTGTTACTACCGTACCGCGGCCTTCGATTGAGAAAATATCTTCAACAGGCATAAGGAAAGGCTTATCAGTTTCGCGCTGCGGTTCCGGAATGAATTCATCCAAAGACTTGATCAAGTCTAATACCGGCTGAGCAGCATCGCTGGCTGGATTTTCCAAAGCCTTCAAAGCTGAACCGCGGATGATCGGAGTAGTGTCTCCGGGGAATTCGTATTTCTTCAATAAATCCCTGATTTCTTCTTCAACCAAGTCGATCAATTCCTTATCTTCAACCATGTCGCATTTATTCAAGAAAACTACGATATAAGGAACGCCTACCTGTCTTGCCAAAAGGATGTGTTCTCTTGTCTGAGGCATAGGTCCGTCAGTGGCAGCTACTACTAAGATAGCTCCGTCCATCTGAGCGGCGCCGGTGATCATATTCTTTACATAATCAGCGTGGCCCGGGCAATCTACGTGAGCGTAATGGCGCGCTTCTGATTCGTATTCGACGTGAGCTGTAGAAATAGTGATACCGCGGGCTTTTTCTTCCGGAGCAGCATCGATCTGATCAACAGATTTTTTAGTCGCGCTAAAACCTTTTGCAGCCATAACATTCAAGATAGCTGCGGTTAAAGTTGTTTTGCCGTGATCAACGTGTCCGATAGTACCTACGTTGACATGGGGCTTTTTGCGTTCAAATTTTTCTGCCATTTTTTTATTTTACGGCCCCCAAAGGGGTTTTTGCCAAAGGCGACCAGCCGTATGAAATTATTTATATTATTTATTAGTTTAAAATGTGACTTCCTCCAGATATTGCCTGTCTTCTTCCATTATTTCTTCCGCGGATTCTTTTACGTCTTTCGGGATAGACCAACCTTTTTTACCTTTTTTTTCAGCCATTTCATCAATCTGCAAAGAATTAAAAAACGAGCTATCGGAGTCGCTTGAATCTTCAAAATCGTTCTCGCTTTTCCACATAGCTATATCGCGATTTATCTTATCAAGTAACTGATTATCTGTCAAGCCTTTTACCTCATTTCTCCCGAACAATATTTTTTCGTATTCGTCAATATCCATCACCACATAAGTATTTTCCGGATTTTCATTGTCAAAAACGACAATCCTGTCACCTGTTTTTCTTGCCAGATTTAATACTTTTTGTAGTGGATTCTGCATATTCAGACTTTATTTTCTTATTTTATATTAAAGTTTTTTTGCAGTCAAATGTATCTATTTCTTCCCTCTTTCTGTTGCGATCTGTTCGGCAACGTTTCTCGGCACCTCGGCGTAATGCGAAAACTCCATGCTGTAGCTGGCTCTTCCCTGTGTCATGGATCTTACCTGGGTAGCATATCCGAACATTGATGCCAATGGAACTGTTGCTTTAATCGATTTAACCTGTCCGCGGTCCGTCATTTCCTCAATCTGTCCTCTCTTTGAATTCAAATCGCCGATAACATCTCCCATGAAATTTTCCGGAGTGACTACATCAACCTTCATAATCGGTTCAAGGATTACCGGGCTGGCTTTTCTGATCGCATCCTGGAAAGCCATGGAACCGGCGACCTTAAAGGCTGCTTCGGAAGAGTCAACTTCGTGATAACTGCCTTCAAATACCGTTGCCTTGATATCCACCAGAGGATAACCGGCAACAACACCCTTGTCCATCGCTTCTTTGACGCCTTTTCCGATAGCCGGGATATATTCTCTAGGGATTGATCCGCCTTTGACTTCATCAACGAATTCGAATCCTTTGCCTACTTCATTCGGTTCAACCCTTAACCAACAATGGCCGTATTGTCCGCGTCCGCCTGACTGTTTTATATATTTACCTTCAGCTTCCGCCTGTTTGGTGATTGTTTCTCTGTAAGCTACCTGAGGCTGGCCGATATTCGCTTCAACGCCGAATTCTCTTTTCATGCGGTCAACAATGATATCCAAATGCAATTCTCCCATTCCGCGGATCAAAGTCTGGCTTGTTTCTTCGTCAGTATTAACTTTGAATGTCGGGTCTTCTTCAGCTAATTTAGATAAAGCCAAGCCCATTTTTTCCTGATCGGCTTTTGTTTTCGGTTCAACCGCGATAGAGATGACCGGTTCGGGGAAAATGATCGACTCAAGCACTACCGGCCTTGCTTCATCGCATAAAGTGTTGCCCGTTGTCGTTGATTTCAATCCGATAACTGCGGCGATTTCTCCGGCATACACTTCCTGCACTTCTTCTCTTGAGTTCGCATGCATCCTGACGATACGGCCGATCCTCTCTCTTTCGCCTGTGGAAGAATTTAAGACATAGGAACCTGATTTTAAAGTTCCGCTATAAACTCTGACAAAGCATAACTTACCGACGAATGGGTCTGTAGCAATCTTAAATGCTAATCCGGCAAATTTTTCATCATCGCTCTGCTTGACTTCGATTTTCTTTTCCGGATCTTCCGGATCAAAACCGACGATAGCAGGCACATCCAATGGAGACGGCAAAAAGTCTACAACCGCATCCAGCATGGCCTGTACGCCTTTATTTTTCAAAGCGCTGCCGCAAAGGACAGGAACAATCTTGCCGGCGCAAACCGCTTTACGTAATTCTTTCTTTAAGACAGGAACTTCGATCTCTTCTCCTGATAAATATTTATTCATCAGCTCTTCGTTATTTTCAACGATAGCTTCGATCAATTTTGCTCTGTATTCATTGGCTTTATCTTGCATATCTTCAGGAATCGCGACGTCTTCCCATTTCGTGCCCATATCATCTTCCATATATATCCTTGCCTTTTTTTCAAACAGATCGATGATGCCTTTAAAATCGCTTTCTGTGCCGATCGGCAACTGGATCGGATAAGCATTCTTGGTCAAACGTTCATGGATAGAAGCTACATCCTTATAAAAATCAGCGCCTGTCCTGTCTAATTTATTGATGAATGCGATCCTTGGCACATTGTATTTGTCAGCCTGATGCCATACTGTTTCAGATTGCGGTTCTACGCCGGCAACACCGTCGAATACGACAACGCCGCCATCAAGGACGCGCAAAGAACGCTCTACTTCAGCAGTAAAGTCTACGTGGCCGGGAGTATCGATAATATTGATACGGGCATCTTTCCAGAAACAAGTGGTAGAGGCGGAAGTGATGGTGATACCTCTCTCTCTTTCCTGTTCCATCCAGTCAATGGTCGCTTCGCCTTCATGCACTTCGCCGAA
>CAYHWE010000009.1:0-29067 GCA_964360445.1 uncultured Gammaproteobacteria bacterium
CCTCAGGAAGATCGCCCAAGAACAGGCGGATTCAATCGCGGTGGAGATCGCGGTGGCCGTGGCGGTTTCGGTGGTGGTCGCAGATAATACGATCAACATACGCAAAAAACTCCCTGCTTTTCGCAGGGAGTTTTTTGTTATAAAAATATTTACATTTTTTCTAACAGTGTTATAATTTATTCCATAAAATAAAGGCTGTGCATAACTATAAGCAGAGCCGGTGGCTCGTTCACATAAACAATCAAATCTGGAGGGAGAGAGATTGAAAAAAACGGTAAAAAAAGATGACGGACAGAAGCCTGGCATCCCGAAGAGGTATACAGGCAAGAAAGCATTATTTTTCAAAATAGGGGGAGAAAAAAGGCCGAGACTAGTGTTGGCTGTTATAATAAGCAGGTCCAAGGACAGCATAGTCATAAGGCCGGTTGGGGAAATGTATGATGTCACGTATAAACGCGAAACAATAGAACAGCATCATATGCTTCCGCCCACAACCCAAAAAACGATAAATCGTTTCAAAAAAACCTGAAGCCGCGCGCTAGACTGATCCGCTGTCAGAAGCAATTCTGAGGGCGGATTTTTTTTACAAAAAATATTTTGTGAAAAAATAAAAATATGTTAAAATAAATGTATAAAAAAAGAGCTGTGATTATCAAAATGCGCGGAAAATTTTTTTTAGATCCGGTTAAGACGGGCAAAATCATAATCTTGTTGGTTTTAGCTATTTTTATCCTGGCGGGAATTATATTTTTCCAGACTTTTTCAGGCAAGAGGGAAAATCCGGATCAATTCGGGCTCCTGGATCCGGCGCGCAAATTTTATGATAAAAAAGACCTGATCATAAACCTGCAGCCGTTAAGGGATGAGTTGAATAAAATCGGCGAAAACCATGATATTTCCATCTACTTTGAAATGCTGAATACGGGAGCGAATATCGCGATCAATAAAGACGCGGAATTTTGGCCGGCAAGCCTTTTAAAGGTGCCGGTATCAATGGCGGTTGCCAAAAAAATAGAAAAAGGGGAGTGGAAATGGAGCAATGAACTTGTGCTGATGTCATCCGACAAAAACGAGCGTTTCGGCGATCTTTATAAAAAGCCGGTAGGAACAAGGATAACGATTGAGGAATTGGTCAGGCGGGCGCTTGTTGATTCCGATAATACCGCCAATTTTATGCTTGTCCGCAATCTGGAGCCGGCTGAATTTCAGGATATTTATGACCATATCGGCCTGACTGATTTTATGTCTAACGATGGCAAGATAAGCGCTAAGCATTATTCGGTAATGTTTAGAGCGTTATACGCCGCCTCTTATCTGTCGGAGGAAAACTCGGAAAAACTTTTAGAATTTTTGGCCAAGACTCCATTTAAGGAATATTTGGGCAGCGCCTTGCCTGACAATGTTATATTTTCCCATAAAATAGGCGTGAGCGATGATAAGAATGTGTTTCTTGATTCAGGGATAGTTTACGCGCAGCGCCGGCCGTATCTTTTGACCGTTATGATCAATACGGGTGATCAGGAATTCGCCAAACAGGAGATGAAAAAAATTTCCGAAAAAATTTATAATTACGTAATTAATTACAGAGAGAAATAAATGAGAAAATTTTTAAAAAAATCGTTAATAATTTTTATTGTTTTCAGTTTTGTTTTTTTGGATGTCGCAAAAATAACTGAAGGCTTGTTTGATGATTTAAATATTATTGACAAGATCTGGCTGGCGCAGTCGGACAAGAATGTGGTTGATAAATTCATCCCCTTTGAACATATCATTGAAAAATTGAAAATTTCCGAAGCGCAGGCCGTCGCGAACGGAGACGGAAAAATATTTTACAGCATCGCCGCCAATACTACTCCGCGCACTCGCGATTATATTTCCTCATCAAATTCATTTAATACCGCGGCAACAACAATCGCCGGCGCGACAGCTTTGCAGTCGGTTTTAAGAGCGTCTCCGACAAAGGACGAATTTATTGCCGGTTATGTCAATTCCGCCGGAACTTTGCAGGTCATGTGCTGGAACGGGACAAGCTGGGCTAATGAATGGTCGGTCGCAGCCGGCGGCACAGGCACAACAAGGCGTTTTGACATTGCTTATGAAACGAACTCCGGCGATGTCATGGTTTTATACTCTACCAACGCCGGAACTACAAACGAGCTTGCGTATAGGACAAAATTGGGAAGCGCGGCTTGCGGAAGCGCGAATTGGTCCGGAGCGACAAATCTTGATCCGATAAGGACATCCGGTGTTGTCCATTGGGTAAAAATGACATGGGATAGGCGCTCTTCGTCAAATTTAATTACGGCGATATGGGCGGATGCCAATGCCGATCTCTCGGCGATGGTCTGGTCTGGATCTGCCTGGGGCAATGAGCCGGCTGCCGCTCTGGAAACCGCTTTGGAGATAGTTACCGCCGGCCAGGATGTTGAATCATTTGACGTGGAATATGAATCAACCTCGGGAGACGTTATGGTTGTAAGAGGATCCGGCGGAACAAACGGCACAAATGGAGGATATTATTCGGTTTGTACCGGAGGAACTTCGGCTTGCGCCTGGGGAGCGCGAACAGCCATCCCGTCCTTACTTGATGACACGACCCATCTTGATATATCGGCTGACCCGAATACTGACAGGATGGTATTCGCGGCCATCGGCAATGCCGGTTCCGATCTTTCTTTGGGACAGTGGTCCGGAAGCGTCTGGACGGGCAATGCAAATCAGGATACTGCCTGCGCCGCGCCGACAGCCGGGACAAAATTCGTGGCCACCGGCTGGCTGGTTTCAGGAGCGACAACCAGGAGCGTTGTTGCATATTACGACTCGGCGGCTACAAACATAGGATGGTTTTTTGGCGATGGCACAACTTTTACTTTTCAATCAGACTGGGCGCCTACTCCTATTTTCGGCGCGCAAAGAAATTACAAGATAGAAATGGACCCGATCAATAAAGATAGATTGATTTTTACCGTTCACGACAGTAATTCTGATATTTTTGCCAAGCGGCTTATTATGACCTCAGCTCCTGTTTTTACCTGGAGCAATGCTGATGGAGGCGCCGCCTTGGAAGCGAATACCGGATCAAATACGTATAGGACTTTTGATTTCGCTTATAACAGATATATACCGGCTCCTTCCGTAACCCTAACCATCGGCGTGACGGCCGGATCAAAAACAACGAATCTGAATTCCGGAGATGCATCACAATACGCAAATACGACTTCCTGCAACGCGCCATCCGCTTGTTCCGCTTTTACCCTTTCCATAAATTCCGGATCAGAAACCGTCACCTCAATCAAAATTACGGAAACGGGAACGGCTAACGCTAATTCCGATTTGTCCAATCTGGCTTTGTTTTACGATACTGACGGCAATTATTCCAACGGCGTAACCGGGCAATACGGAGCGACGGTCGCGAGCTTTGTTTCAGAGGCGGCGACCGTTTCGGGTTCGCTCGCGATTTCAGCCGGAACGACTTATTATTTTTACGTCCGATCAGATATAAAAAGCGGCACGCCGACATATCCTGTCGGCGGACAGACGATAAATTTTCAGATTGCCGCCAATGCCGATGTGGGCACAAGCGGAGCACCGACAAAAACAGGCGCGCCTGTCAGTTTGGCCGGAACGACAACAATCCTCCCGCAGATAACGGGATATACGAACACGACCGAAACCGGTTTGAATTATGCCGCTTCCTGCACGAATTGCGGAGCGCGCATCGGCCCCGGATCTGCTTATCGCCAGACAATAACAATTTCCGGTTATGGCTTTGGATCCGATCCCGGCCTTGGATCGCGCGATACCGCGTCCAACAAAGTTGAAATAGTCGGCGCAAGCACAAACATGTTTGATGATGACGGCTCGGCGAATACGAACGTCAGCGCATGGTCAAACACCTCCATTACCGCAAGAACTGATACTAGCATAACCGGCGATACTGATACGGATTGGGGAATTGATTTTGGCGGCGCCGCGGCTTTAAAAGTTACGGCCGGAAGCCAAGCCGTGCCGACAAATTTGAATTTTTATATTTTTCCGCAAGTTACAAGCTTGACTGTTTGCAATAAAGCCGGATTTCCGGCCGCGGACAACGCGCGCGAATATAATTCTTCCGATTCTGCTTGCCCGAACGGATTGAAAGACGGAGAAGTAACTTTGAATGGCACCCGCTTTGGAACAAATTCCACCGGCGGTTATGTTCGATTTTTAGGATGCGACGCGACGACTTGCTCCGGCCCGACCGGATCAGCGACAACGACTTCATGGAGCAATACCGCTATCACCGCGCAAGTCCCGACCGTTATCGCCGATAATTCCTATACCGGCAGTTTGGCAATGCAGCAAGGAGCGGGATCAAGCAATAAAACCCACATCTATACGGCGACAGGATTCAGGATCTTGCCAAGAATAATTTCCAACAATCCGAGTAGCGGCATTGCCGGCGACACAATCCAGATTAACGGCAATCATTTATGCCAAACCGGAACTTGTCCGACTTCGCCGAATAGAAGCACAGCAACCGATAATGTGAAATTCGGATCAACACAGGCGGCGGACGGCGATTTCACAAGCGGAGCGCCATGCTCCGGTTCAGGATGGGGACATGCGGAAATCTGCGTTAAAATTCCGGCCGCCACTCCTTCCGGATCGCAACCCACTATTGCCAAGTCAAACAATTATGATTCAAATACCCAAGCTTTTAACGTTAACTCGCCGACGCCATCCGACCCGACAAGTTTGAATCAATTTAAAAATTCCGGCTTGACTCAATCAATAGCTGTCGGCGATACGGCTTCGGCCACGCCGATTTATCTGACCATGATAATGGAAGTGCCCGGGATTTCCGGCGGGACTTTGTATCCGCAAATTGAATACAAGCCGATCGGAACTTCTTTTGCTTGCAGCGGCGGAGGAGCTTGCGGTTCCGCGGTCGAAGGAACCGGCGTTGCCGGACCCGGACCGATTGATTGTTCGCAGACAGGTAATAATTGCGCGATTTCAATTTCGCCGAGCGATGATGTTTATCATTGGCAGGCGCGCGTCAGGCACAATAAAACAGGAAACGATTATTACAGCAATTGGGTTTCATTCGGCGCCAACGCGGAAAGCGCGACCGACTTTAAAATTGACGCGACCGCTCCGAGTATAACAAGCGGTCCGACCGCGACTCCGGGATCAAACTCGGCGGCAATAGATTGGAGCACGTCAGGCGAACAATCAACCAGCCAGGTCCAATACAATAAGACCGGAACTTTTGTCAGCAACTGCGCTACAAACAATGACTGCACGGCATTTGACGCAAACTTGGTTTATAATCACAGCGTAACTTTAAGCAATTTGGACTCGGGAACATTGTATTATTACCGCGTGCGCTCAAAAGACGCGGCCGGAAATGAAACGATCGGCTCAACCAATTCCTTTACAACATCAAGCGTAACCCAGCCGGCGAAAACGACCCAATTCCATATCTGGGGGAAAACCGGCATCATAACCGGAACAAACCAGGCCTCCACGACATTTTCCGTCTTTATGCCTGAGAACGCAACTTCAACAAAAAGCGCTTTTGTGGAAATAAATGGAGTTTCCGTAAGCAACGGAACGAATAATGTCCAGATCCAGGTAAATTCCCAGCCGGCCAAAACTTACGTTATTAATTCCAATGAAACCCAGTTTAAGATTCTTTACAAGGTTGACGCGGCAAACGTTAATGTTGATCCAGCCGGCAATATTTTTTACATAACGCCGAGCTTGGATACTTATATAGTATCAGCCAAGATTTATGTGACTTATGCTTATACTCCGTAATATACAGAATAAAAAAATAATTTTCTTGATTTTGATTCCAGCCGCGATCATTATCGTCTTAATTTTATTCTTGTCTAAAAAAGACGGAATGATCAAGGAAAAGAAAAACGTAAAAGTCATTGAAGAGAATCTGTTTGCGCCGGACACGAAAGAGATCCTGGGCAATGAAGGGATGATCCTGGCTGAAAGCGAATATAAATTGCCGATCAGGGACAGCGGGGAAATAATCGTTTCCAAGGCGGCGCTTGCGATCCGCGCGGCTTATGATCAGGCGTTACAAGAGGCGGGGCGATGGGCGGACGATTCCAGTCTGGTTTTCATAAAATCTTTGGGGGCGGTAACTCCGGATGGGGAATCAAGTCAATGGCAGATTGTTTTCGGTTCGAAAAAGAAAAAGGCGGGATATGAGATAATAATCCAGGCGGATATGATAGTTTCGGAAAAAGAAATCGAATCGAAGAATTACGGCTATGGATTGCCGGAAAACTGGTATGATTCCGGAGAGGCGATCGCGTCGCTCAGCAATCTTCCCCAATTTTCAGGCGCGACGATTTCGGCTATAAATTTTTTCTATAACAATGACGCGGAAGAATGGCGCTACGCGATCGCGACTTCATTCGGCAACACGTCGATGCGGGTAAGATAGAAGCATGATTCATGATTCAAACTTAAATATGCGATTAAAATATCTAAAATTATTTTTATCTTCAGGCGCTGTCTTATGTGTAGCGGTATTTTTCGCGGCTATCAACGCGTTTGCCGCTGACCAGATCAAAACCACCGACCATTTCGTCGCCGGTTTTGATTCCCAGATTTCCTCCGCGACAAGTTCGCAATTCTCCGTCTACATCGGCGACAATCTGTCCGGCGTAACCGATCCGATCAAGTCCGTGTATTTTACCGTTTCCGGAGTTTATACCGGCAACGGCTCGCTGGAATTGAAAATAGACGATACGGCGACAACATCAAAGATATTCACGATGCCAGCCGTCGTCGCGCCTACGCCTTTTGAGATAATATATAAAGATGATTCAAATAAGATCAATCCGGCATCAGCCGGAAATTATTCCTACACGCTGAATATCATCCCGACCGGCATAACTATTTCCGGATTGGGATCGAAAATAACGGTGACGGACAGATACGCGCCGGTGAGCTGTCCGGACGGCCAGACAACAAATGAAAAGATCAAAACCACCGACCATTTCGTCGCCGGTTTTGATTCCCAGATTTCCTCCGCGACAAGTTCGCAATTCTCCGTCTACATCGGCGACAATCTGTCCGGCGTAACCGATCCGATCAAGTCCGTGTATTTTACCGTTTCCGGAGTTTATACCGGCAACGGCTCGCTGGAATTGAAAATAGACGATACGGCGACAACATCAAAGATATTCACGATGCCAGCCGTCGTCGCGCCTACGCCTTTTGAGATAATATATAAAGATGATTCAAATAAGATCAATCCGGCATCAGCCGGAAATTATTCCTACACGCTGAATATCATCCCGACCGGCATAACTATTTCCGGATTGGGATCAAAAGCGACAGTCAGCCATCGCTATAAGCCGCCGTCTTGCGGAACAGGATACCCGGCAACAGGCGAATTGATTTCCCCTGTTTTCGATACGACCGGAATAAATGACGGCCCGGCGTATAATTCGATCATGTGGAAAGGCGCTTTGGGGGGACCGTCGGAGGATCAGGGAAGAGTGCGTTTCCAGATCGCCGCTTCTTCCTGCGCCAACGGAGCGACCGATTATCCGGCCTGCTCTTCCGGAACCTGGAGTTTTGCCGGAGGATCAACCTGCGGCGGCAGCGACTGGTTTGAGCCGGCCGTGCAGGATTCGCCGACAGAAATAAAATGTTACAGCCAATTCAATAATAAGAGATATTTCAAATACAAAGTCCAGATTTGTTCCAATGATTGCGTAACGAGCGGCGATTATACGCCGACAGTCAATGATGTGGTCGTAAGCTGGTCGCCGTGAGTCAATGTCTCGCATCTCGCATCTCATATACCGGTTGCGATAATGATTTAGAAATTTATTTTATGCGTATAAACAATAAATCCGGCTTTACATTGATTGAACTCTTGGTCTACATCCTGATACTGGCCAGCCTTGTCTTGGTGACAGGCAGCCTGTTCATGTCTTTGAATAGCGGACGGATCCAGGCGGAAACGAGAAGCGAGGTCGATTCCAATCTGCGATTCGCTTTGGAAAAGATAAGCCAGGATGTAAGAGCGGCATCCGCGATGGCGACGCCGAATATAGCCGGAGCCACATCGACATCATTAGCCCTTACGGTCGGATCAAGCACTATAACCTATGATGTTTCCGCCGGAAAATTGCGGCGTCAGACCGATTCAGATGCTCCGGAACAGATAACTTCTGATAATGTGGAAGTCAATGTTTCCGATGCGCCGCTGACATTCACCCGCCTTGAGAATACGAATTCCGTGTTTAGTCCTCCGAAAAAAACAATCAGCGTTGAAATAGTGATGAAAATAAAATATAAAGGAGATCAATATCCGTATGCGGAAAGCAAGAAAACAACAATTTCAATCAGGCAATAAGGGCGCGGCGGCGCTGCCGACCATAATCGCTCTTACGATTCTTATCGTGGCTATGAGCGCGAGCCTTGCTTCAACAAGTCTTGTCGACAGTTTTATGGCTTATGGTTTCGCGCAATCGTCAAAAGCATACGTTTACGCGGAGGCGGGAGCGAAGGATGCTTTGGTCAGGATCGCGCGTGATAAAAAATATACCTGCGATACTCCGTCTTCCGGATGTTATGAAATAAATTTTGTCTCCGGAGGCTGTTTATCGAATGAAGGATGTGCTAGAATAACAGTGAACGCGTCTTCTTCGCCGAAAGTCATAATCTCAGAAGGAAGAAATAATGACAACATCAGGAAGGTTAGAGTCGAAGTCACATTCGACCCGTCGCAGAACGGAAAAATAGACAGCATAAACTGGCAAGAAGTTACAAATTGATTTTTTTATGGATTTATTGAAAATAATCACAAGAGAAGAGCCGATCATCGGCATAGAAATCAGCGATTCCAATATCCGCCTGGCCTTTTTAAATTACAAAAAAGATAAAAAAAGCCGCAATGCCAAAGAAAATGGCATAGAAGCAAGATGTTTGGCGGAAACGGATCTGCCGGACGGCGCCATCGTTAGCGGAAAAATTGCGGACAGAAAAATTCTCATAGAAAGGCTCGGGAATCTGTTAAAAAAAGTAAAGCCGAAAATAAAATACGCGATAATTTCCATCCCTTATGACAATGTCTATTCAAAACTTTTTTCTTTCCCGAATACGCTCAACAAGGAAAGATTAGCAGACACGATGCGCACTGTCGCCGACTTCCAGATCCCGCTGAGCGGCAAAGATTCGTATATAGATTGGGAAGAGGAGAGTGACAAGGATAATTCTTTGGCGTTTTTGGCCGCGGCGCCGAAAAAGATCATTGATGATTATATGAGCGCGGTCATGGAAGCCGGAATAAGCCCTGTCGCGATCGAGCCGCATCAGATGAGTATCGTAAGGGCTATCAGGCCGGAGCCAGGATCTGTCCTGTCGTCGGTGTCCGGCAAAAACGGATTGCTGATTTTCATTTTCAGGAATAGCGTAATCCGCTTTAGCCGTTTTTTTCCTTACGCGTTCCTGTTAAAAAAGAAATCAGCGGATGATGAAATAAGGAAGGTGGCTGATTTCTATGAATCTGACAATGAAAAAATAATCAGCAGGATGGCAATAGACAAGAAAAATCCCGCAAAAACAAAAATAAATTTTATAGAACGGCTGGAATTGACGGAAGAGGCAAGAAATAACGGCGAAAAATGGATCGGGGCGATCGGGGCGGCGCTAAGAGGGGTCATGCCGAGATCGGAAGATGTCCTGGTCAGCCTTATGCCGGTCGGAACGGAAGAGGCTTATGAGAGCCATAAGGCGATCGCTTTTACAAAATTCATCGCCAACACGATAGCGGCGATTTCCTTGTTTTTCGTTTTTGTTTATTTTGCCAGCTGGTTCCTTATAATTTCCATCGGGAAAAATTTTTCCAACCATATCAGCGCGCTGAACACATCGCCGTTGCAATATGACGCCGCGAAACTGGAGAACGACGCCGCTAAATTCAATGAATTAGTCGGATCAACGGCGGATATCCTGGATACGATGCCGGAGTGGAGCCTTCTTCTGGAAGAACTGAAATCAAGGACTGTTGACGGTATTTCCATCAGCAATCTGTCGCTGCCGTCGCCAAGCGAGCAGATAACGGTCATAGGGTCAGCCTCCAACCGCGCGCGATTGAATCTGTATAAAAAATCCCTGGAGGAATCGTCATGGTTTACGGATATAACTTTGCCCCTAACTAACCTGGCTCAAAAAGAAAACATCCCATTTTCAGTTTCCTTTGTCCTTAAAGATCCGTCGATGTTAATAATAAAATCAGATGCCCAGTAAATACTTGCTGTTAACAATTTCAAAATACGCGCTTAGAGCCGTGATACCGGCTATTATTGCCGTATTCATAATAATATTCCTGAAGGAAAAAATAATCCTGATAAACAGGTCGGTCGTTGAGCAGAGAACGTTGTCCATGGTCATGGAGAGAAGAAGCGAAACGTTGACACGGCTTAAAAACGATTTTGACGCTGTCGGCGAAGTTGATGAAAAAATAAAAGGCGCTATGCCGCCGGCAGATAATATTTTGGATTTTGTGGCCGCGCTTGAGAGCCTGGCTTTGAAGCATTCCATCCAGCAGTCGTTGAATTTCAATACCCCGTCCGACTCAAGCATAGATTACAGCATCAATCTAAGCGGCAATGTTTTCGCTCTTATCAGTTACATGAAAGACTTTGAAAAACTGCCTTATCTGACGGGCGTCAATAGCGTGAACATGGTTTCTCATGGCGATTGGGCTGATAATTCTTCAGTTTATCTGGCGGCAAAATTATATATCAAATAATATGATGAATGAGATAAAATTTAAAAAAATAATATATCCGCTGATCTTATTAATCGTATTCTCTTCCACATTACTGATCTTTATTTTTTCAACAAGATTTCTTCTGACCGTTATTAAAAGTATTTTCGAGGTGGACGACAAAGAGCTACAGTCGCATATCGTCAAGCTGGATGTGGATAATGCCCTGCTGATAGCGGAAAAGCTTGGTGTGGAAATTGCGGCGCCGGCGGAGACGCAGAAAGCTGTCGAGGAAGCGGTTGAAAACGCCGAAATTGCGACAACGACTGTGGAAATAAAATTGGATAAGGCGGATCTGAAGATCGCCGTGTTCAACGCGACGAAAAAATCCGGCCTCGCTTCGGATTTGAAAAAAGAATTGGAGAACAACGGCTTTGCTGTGGATAAGATCGGAAATTTTCCATCGGAAGAAAAAAATATTTTTAAAATCAAAGAAAGCAAAAAAATATTCAGGGAAGAAATCGAGAAAATAATTGAAAATGAATATCCGGAAACGACGACGGAAAATTTAGCAGAAGATGAAGAATATGATATAATAATATTGATCGGATATAAAAAATTATGAAAAATTTTTCTCTTTCCTATAAATTAGTCCTATTTTTTTCTGTTTTTGTGCTATTTGTCGTCGGTTTTATTTCGGCGTACGCCTACGTGGAAAGCGCCGAGGTTATGGAAGAGCAGGTAAAAAAAGATCTGTCGGCAATCGCTGAAGCGACCGAGGGCCAGGTGTTCATGTTTTTCAAATCGATAAAAGTTCTGACTGCCGATTGGTCGTCCGATGGTTTGGTCAGATTGTATTCCGAGAAAATTGCAAAAAATGAAGTGACGGAAACAGATTTGAAATCATTCAGAGAACATTTAAAGAGCAAATTGAAACTGGACGCTTCAATCCAATTGGTTGATGTGCTGGATAAGGATATGAAAGTTGTTTTTTCCGCGGAAAACGGAAGAATCGGTCATGATGAAATAGAACACCTTGAGGGGAGAAAGTTGGAAGATGCGCAAAGCATGCGTTTCGGAGAGGTTATTGTGGGAAAAACGATGGTTGTAGAGCATGAGCAATATCATCCTGATAATCCTGTTTTCCATTCTTTGGCTCCGATAATGGATAGCGAAGGAGAACTTATCGGTTTTATTCTCATTCATTTTTCAAGCGAGTATCTGAATAAGATACTTTTAGGGGAAATGCAGCTTGAAGAGGGGGCGATAACCGGACAGAAATTTATCTTAGAACAGAAGACGGCGGAAATGTATCTGGTGAACAGGAACAGATTGATGATTACGCCTTCGCGATTTACCGAACACGCCATCCTGAATCAGAAAGTAGACACGGAACCGGTAAAAAAATGTTTTGAAAATAAGGAAGAATTTACGGGAGATTACACTAATTATCTCGGTAAAAATGTATTCGGAGCGTCGATGTGCTTCCTGGATTACGACATGGTTCTTTTGGTTGAAATAGGGGAGAATGAGCTTTTCACCCATCTTAAAAAAGAAAGGAATGACATCGTCATAGCCGGAGTATTCGCATTTTTAGCGAGCATAATCCTGGCTTTCCTGTTAGCCCGTATTTTTTTAAAAGATCTTATGGGCATTGTCGCTGTCGCGAAAGAGATTGTCAAAGGCAATTTCAGTGTAAGAGCAAAAATAAGGTCAAAAGATGAATTGCGCGATTTGGCTGAATCTTTTAACGAAATGCTTGACAGCATCGAGGAATCCAGAAAAAAATTAAAAGAGGCTGAAATCGATCTTAAGGAAACAAACAAGAGCCTTGAAAAAAGAGTCCAGTCAAGGACCGCAGAGCTGGAAAAATTCAAGGGCGATCTTGAGAAAAATGTTGATCAGAAAACGGCAGAGTTGCAGAAAAAACTGATCGAACTGGAAAAATTCAAAGAACTGACGATAGGGCGCGAATTAAGGATGATAACCTTGAAGAAGCAGGTTGAAGATCTGAAAAATAACGGTAAAAAACAAATTAATATCTGAAAAAAATAATAATATGCCACAAAATTTTGAAAAAACTGACGATTTTGACCTGAACCGGCTTACGGTCAAGAGGCCGACAATGGGAGATGATATCCCTGTTTTTTTATGGAAATTGATCAGGATTGTTGGTTTTCATCGGGTTTTGGAAGAAGAGACCCCGGTTATTTCTTATTTTATGGGAAAGCAGATCGGAAAAATGGTCAAAGTCGGCAACATAAAAGAACTCCAGAAAAAACTTACTGATTTGAAGATTGGCAAGATAAGTTTCCCTGTGAATAGCGCCAACAGGGTGCATATGGAAATCAGCGAATGCCTGACCTGTTACGGGATCAATCCGCCTTTGGGCAAAGCGGTCTGCCAGCTTGAAACAGGAATCGTTGCCGGCATCCTGGAAGGCATGTATAGCGGGAGGAAAGTTATCGGCGAGGAAACAAAATGCATCGGCGGATTGGGTCATGATGTCTGCCTGATGGAATATAAAATAATTTAAATTATGGACGATTTAGAATTTCAACGCATCCAGATAGCCCACGATGAGGAAATTTCCTGGAAAAACGCTAAGGAGAGGCTGATAAAACGGCTGTTGGAAAGAAAAGTGCAGGAAAAAAAACTGCAGCTGGAGGGCAAGGTGATTTATCTTTCCAAGGTCGAGAGCGCGCTATTGAACATACTTGAAGACGCTAGGGATCTTGAAGATGATTTAAGGAAAGAGCGCGACCGCTCGGAAATCATCATTTCTTCCATCGGAGAAGGACTTGTGGCTATAGATGAAAATTTCAAGGCTATTTCCGCCAATGGAACAGCCGGCTCTATCCTGAGGGTGCATGTCGGAGAAATTATCGGGCAAGATGTCAGAAATATATTTAAAATTTTTCAGGGAGATAATCCTATTTCCCATGAAGACGCTTATTATAGCCATGTATTTGAAAAAGGAGCGCCGAAGATGATCGCGCTCAACGATGATTTTTATTATGAATCTTTCGGAAAAAAGATTCCCGTATCATTCGTTGCCACGCCCTTAAAAAGAAAAAAAGTCGAAGCGGCAGTCATAGTTTTCAGGGATGTCAGCGAGGAAAAAAAGCTGGATGATTCAAAAACAGGATTTATTTCGATAGCTTCCCATCAATTACGCACCCCGCTTACTTCGATGCGCTGGTTTTCGGAAATGCTTTTGGACGGAGACGCGGGCAAGGTCAGTAAGAAGCAGAAGCATTTTCTCGAGCGTATTTACGAGGGAACAGACAGGATGATCAGCCTTGTCAACTTGCTGTTGCAGATCGCTCGTGTTGACGCGGGAAGGATCAGAGTCGAACCGACTCCTCTTGATATAAGGAAAATAACGGAGGAAGTCATGGAGGCGATAAAGATACAGCTGAAGAACAAATCACAAAAGGTGAAAATAACCGCCAAGCCGGCAAAATTGCCGCTGATTCCGATGGACAAAGAAGTCATCTGGCAGGTCGTCCTCAACCTCCTGACTAACGCCAATCGTTATTCCGGCGTTGACAGCGTAATCCTGGTAAAAATAGAGAATAAATATGATCATCTAGAATTTTCCATAGTTGATAAGGGGATCGGAATTCCGAAGTCGCAACAGGACCAGATATTTAAAAAATTTTTTCGCGCCGACAATGCGTTCAAGAAAGTGCCGGAAGGATCAGGTCTCGGCCTGTCTTTAGTCAAATCGCTTGTTGATTCATGGGGCGGCAAGGTCTGGTTCGAGTCGGAAGAGAAAAAAGGAACGACTTTTTATTTCACCATACCGAAAAGCGGGATGATAGCCAAAACCGGAGAAGTCGGCCTGGCTGTTTAGGTTATTGTTACTTAATGATAAAAATGTTATAATCATGATATGAATAAAAAAATAGGCGCAAGTAAAAAAAAGAGTAAAAAACTGGTTTTGCTCGTGGAGGACGAACCGTCGCTCCAGGAAGCTATAAAGATGAGACTGAAAGAGGATGGAGTAAAAGTGTTCCCTTTCAGCAATGGTAAAGAAGCGTTGGAGTTTATCAAGAAGGATAGTGATAAGATCGACCTGGTCTGGCTCGATATCTTATTGCCGGGAATGAACGGGCTGGAGCTGCTCAGCGCTATCCGCAATGATCTGAAACTCAAGGATCTGCCTGTTGTCATCGTCAGCGTCTCGGCCAGCAAGGAAAAATTGAAAAAAGCCTCTGATTTGAATGTCCTTGAATTTATCGTCAAGAGCGAAGGCAGTCTGGGATCGATCATCGATAGGGTCAAAAAATATTTATAATAATATGTCTCAAAAAAAAGGAAAGAAAAGCGTTATATTCATAGTGGAGGACGATGTTCTCTTGGTTAAGGCATACCAGGCGAAATTTGAAAAAGAAAAGGCGGAGGTCTGGGTCGCTTCTGACGGCAAAGAGGCGTTCAGCTTTTTGAAGAAAGAAACTCCGAATATCGTTTTGCTCGACTTGATGCTTCCGGGGGCGAGCGGTTTTGATATCTTAGAGGCGATCAGGAAAAATGATAAATGGAAAAAAGTGCCGGTAATCGTCCTGACGAATTTAGGCCAGCTCCAGGATGTGGAAAGATGCAAGGCGCTGGGAATTGATGATTATATCGTAAAAGCGAATTCAAAGATCAGTGATGTCGCCGAGAAAGTTAAAAAATATATATAAAAAATATAAATTAAAAAATTATGAAAAAAATCTCCGTTAACGCCAAAAATTCAAAAGGCTTTACGCTGCTTGAACTTTTGATAGTGATCGCGATCATCGCGATCTTGTCCGTAGTCCTTATCTTAGTCCTGAATCCGGCTGAAATGCTTAAGAAATCAAGAGATGTGCAGAGAATTTCCGACTTGAATACGCTAAAAACCGCAATCGGCTTGTATATAACTTCAACATCGACCCCTGATCTTGATACCGGAACATCATTATGCATCCCGACCAGCGGCGCGACAGCAAAAATCTCTTACAGCGCCGAACTGGCTGATTCTTCATCCTGCGCCACTACTGTTTCAAAAGGCTCTGACGCTGCCGGCGGCAGTTTCAGCACGACTGACAATTGCCGTTATGGCGGCACATCTGGAGCGGCGGCTATAGACGGAACAGGCTGGCTGCCGGTCAATCTCGGCAGTCTGACCGGCGGATCTCCTATTTCCAATCTGCCTCTTGATCCGGTCAATACGATCGGAACAGCGACAGCGCCGACATCGACGGACCTGGTTTACAGATACGCCTGCCAGGAATCGGTTACGGGCGGAAAACCTTCTTATATCTTTGAATTGGATGCCCAGCTGGAAAGCAACGCTTATACGAGCGAAGACGACAAGAGAAGCAAAGACGGCGGAGATAATACTAACTTTTACGAAGTCGGAACAAGCCTGAGATTGCTTGGAAGCGGAGTCAATTTCTAAAAATAAAATACAGAAAACAGCCCATACAAAAAGGGCTGTTTTTTTGTTATAATGATGACATATGCTGACAGGCTATATCTTATTGGCGCAAAAAATATTCCCGGCCTTATTCCTTGCGGCCGCTTTCTTTTATTTTTTTAAAAAAAATAAAGAAATGGCGAGATATGTTTTCCTTATTTATGGCATGATTGTTTTCCGCTTCATCTATGCCGGCATCCTAACGAAGATGCAGTATGATTTATGGCTGGACAATGATTTTACAAGATATCTTCTGCCGCCGCATCAGCCGATCCGGTATTTTATCGGCTATGCCTGGACTCATTTCTGGCTGGGCGCGGTCATTTCGATCGGAGCGCCGCTTATTGTTTTTTTATTTTTTGTTGTCTTGCGGAAAATAAAGAAAGAAGCGCTAGGCGGAGAAGAGGCCGGGATAATTTTTCTGACCTCTCTGGTTGCCGGCTGGCCGAATATTATAATTTTTTTGCCGCTTGCGTTCATCTTTGCGTTGCTGACGGCTGTTTCCCGCAAAATATTCCTTAAAGATGATCATATTTCCGTTTCATTGCCGTTCTTATTGGCGGCTTTGATCATTATCCTGTTCGGCGATTATCTTTTTGATCATATCAATATGCCGGAACTGAAAATTTGATTTTAACATTGATGGAAATGTGGTATAATTAAAAAATATCATATGCATATCGCGGAGGAAAAATTAAAAAATATTCTGCTCGAGTCCGGAGTTATAGACGAAAAAACTTTTAATACGGTAAGGGAGGAAGCATCAAGGTTCAACCAGTCTGTTCCTGATGTCCTGGTCGGAGGCGGATATATCACCGAAGACTATCTTGTCGAACTGCTTGAACCGTATTTTGACGCCCCCGTAGTCAATCTTAAAAGCGTCGTCATACCGAAAGAGACATTGGAGCTGTCCGGAGAATCTTATTCCAAGACGAAAAATGTCGTTATCTTTGAGGACGATAAGAAAAGGGGAGTTGTCAAGGCGGCTATGACCGATCCTTTCGATTATGATGTGATTGAATTCTTGCGCGCGAAAACAGGCGCCTGGGTAGAGCCTTATCTGACCACAAGATCCGGCTTGAAATATGGCCTGAAACAGTATAAGCAGAAATTAGGCGAGGATTTCAACCAGATAATTTCGGAAAATGTCAAAAGTTTCCTTTCCGCGGGAGAAGAAGTCGATCTGTCAAAAATGGCGGAAGCAGTTCCGATCATCACCATCCTGAACAATATCATCGACCATTCGGTTTCGCTGAATGCTTCCGATATCCATTTCGAACCGCTATCGACAGGGCTTCTTGTCAGAGCGAGGGTGGACGGCTTGCTGCATGAGATCATTACATTGAACAAGATGCTTGAATCTATATTGGTCGCCAGGGTTAAAATCCTTGCTAACTTGCAGATTGATGAACACCGCACGCCGCAGGACGGCCGTTTCCGTTTCGAGATAGATGACGGCGGAACTATCGATGTCCGCGTGAATATCATTCCGGTGATGCATGGGGAAAAAGTGGAGATGAGGCTCCTGAAAAACGCTTCCAGGCCGCTGACACTGGAAGAGCTGGGATTGCCGAAACAATCCGTTGAAATAATTATGGAAGAAATAAAAAAGCCGCACGGGATGATCCTGGTTACCGGACCGACGGGACATGGAAAGACAACGACCATGTATGCCGTCCTGCATATCCTGAACACTCCGAAAGTGAATATTACGACGATCGAGGATCCGATAGAATATGAAGTTTCGCGCATAAACCAGACCCAGGTCAACGCCAAATCTGGAATCACGTTCGCGAACGGGCTCAGGTCGCTCATGAGGCAGAATCCCGACATCATAATGATCGGAGAAATACGCGACAATGAAACGGTTGAAATAGCGATCCATGCAGCGTTGACCGGCCATCTGGTGCTTTCTTCCCTGCATACTAACAGCGCTCCGGCGGCATTGCCGAGACTGATCGATATGGGGGCGCAGCCGTTTTTAGTTTCCTCGACGATCAATCTTATTATCGCGCAAAGGCTGATAAGAAAAATCTGTTCTTCCTGCGTGGAATCATACAAGATCTCTCCGCAGATAAAGAAAATGATTGCCGCGCAGATTTCTTTGAGCAGCGATACGCACATAAAAAAAATCCCGCAGGTCTTATTCAGGGGCAAAGGCTGCAGCGTCTGCGGCGGATCAGGTTTCCATGGCCAGACAGGCATTTACGAACTATTAAGAGTTTCCGACCCGATAAAAGAACTGCTCCTGAAGATGGCGCCTATAACTGAAATAAAAAAGCAGGCGGTCAAAGAAGGGATGGTTACTATGTTTGAAGACGGGCTGAAAAAAGTCGAGCAGGGCACGACAACCATCGAAGAGGTAATCCGCATGGTTAAAGAGTAGCGTTTAGGGCGTAGCGTATAGCGTGCAGGATTGGATCAGTAAAAAGATTTAAAAGATTTATGGCCACTTATATTTACGAAGCCTTCAATAAAGAGGGTAAAATCATAAAGGGAGAATTAGACAGCAGGAGCAAGAAAGATGTTTCTGATTTTTTGGAGAACAAAAAACTTGTCCCGGTAATCATCCAGGAAAAAGGGGAGATACGGGAAGTGCGCAGGCTGTCTTTCGTCATTTTTGAACGGATCACTATTCCCGACCGTATTTTTTTCCTTAGGAATCTGGCGGCGATGGTCAAAGCCGGACTCGGTATGATGGAAGCGCTCGACATCCTGATCCTGGACACTGAAAAGGAAGTGATGAAAAAAATACTGACTACGGCAAAATTCAATCTTGAAAAAGGGCAGCCGTTGTCGGCGACATTCTCTTATTATAAAAAATATTTCTCTCCGATTTTTATCGGCCTTATCAAGGCTGGAGAAATTTCCGGAAGGCTCGAGGAGTCTTTAGAGGAGCTTGTGCAGCACCTTGTCAGGGATTATGGATTAAGGAAAAAGGTAAAATCCGCCCTGGCTTATCCATTTATCTTGTTAGTGGCCAGCGTCGGCGTTATTTTTTCGCTTTTATTTTTCATCCTGCCGCGCCTGACTGTTTCCCTGAAAAGAAGCGGCGCCGAACTGCCGGCGATAACTAAAGCCGTGTTAAGCGCCAGCAACGCCTTGGTTTACAGCCCGTTGCTCGATCTTATTCTTTTCGCCGCCGCCGTCTGGTTCTTTGTTTATTTCAGGAAAACGCGGATCGGAAGAAGGATATTCGCCTGGATGATTTTCAAGACCCCGATTGTCAGGAGCCTGGTAAAAAAAATAGCCCTGATAAGGTTCGCGCGCACGCTCGGATCGTTGGTCGAAAGCGGGATAGGCATAGTGGAGGCGCTCGAGCTTTCCGCCCAGGCTGTCGGCAATGATATGTATGAGAGGGCGATCATGGATTCATTGCGCAATGTGCAGAACGGCAATTCTCTTTCCAATTCTTTGCGCCAGAATCCGAAATTATTCCCTCATCTTCTTGTTAATATGATGGCTGTCGGCGAGAGGACGGGCAGCCTGTCTGATGTCCTGAAAAATTTTTCTAATTTCTACGAGGAAGAAGTTGATAACGCCCTGAAAGATCTCATCACATTCCTTGAACCGATCTTATTGCTGATAATGGGATTGATTATCGGCGTTATCGCCATCTCCATCCTGCTTCCGATCTACCAGCTGGTCGGTAAATTCGCTTAATCTTATGGAATCAAGACCTAACGCCGGGTTCAGCTTGTTGGAACTCACATTGGTCGTCGGCATCTTGGGGATCATAGGATCCATCGGTTTCGGTTTTTATTACAATTTCGTCAGGCAGGCTGAAATAGATTTGACGGCTACGAATATAGTATTCGACCTGAAGCAGGCGCAGGCAAAATCGATGAGCGGCGATTCCGGACGGAAGTGGGGTGTTTATTTCATGAACGGCGCCAGCGATTATTATGAATTTTTTTCAACGCCGACCGATTATGACGATCCGGCCAAGGAAATAAAAGCGACGGTCTATCTTCCCGGCAATCTTTTTTTTACCCAGCCGGCAGCCTCTTCCACTGTCTTATTCAATAAGATAAGCGGGGGGACGGGATCAACGACGATTTCCATCTCTTCGTTGACCGGCCAGGTCAAAACCATAAATATAACATCAATCGGCAATATATATTAAAGTATGATGAAATCTATCCGCCTCCAAACAGGATCGCTGCTGATCGAAGCGCTTGTATCAATCGCTATCGTTTCTGTCATACTGACGATCGGTTCCCAGATAATCATCGTCAGCCTCAAGAGCAATAAGGTTTCCAGCGAGAAAAATGTCGCCTTGGGACTGGCGGAAGAGACTTTTGAGGCGGTGAACGGCATAGCGATGGAAAATTGGAAAAATATCTATAAGCCGCCGGACGGATCAGGCGATCCGAGCGCGAGCAAGGGCGCGGCCAGCCATTATTATCCGCAGAAGATGGGCGGCAAATGGGTCCTGACGGCCGGAGACAACCAGGTATTGATAGACGGCGCGGCTTTTACTATTTATATCAACATAGATAATGTCAGCAGGGACGGGACGACAAAAGATATCGAGAGTCTATATAATTCTTCCAATGATGATCCGTCAACGCAAAAGATTTCAGTTTTTGTCTCAAAGTCCGGAGGAGAGCAGATCTCAACAAGCGACTACATATCGAGATGGAGGAACGAGGTATGCGCGCAGACAGACTGGAGCGGAGGAAGTACGGGCGCGACAACAACCTGCCCGACTTCATTTTATGGAAGCAGCAACAGCATAAATACTTCCGGCGGATCATTGGAGCTGAGCCCCTTGTAAAAATTTGCCGGCATTGATTTTTTTCGTAAGGTATGCTAATATCGAGTCCCATAATATATGCTAGAAAGAAGGTGATATTATGATAAAACTGGATGTTATCGGACAGATAATATTGGCAATCCTCATAATCGGCGGATTGAACTGGGGGCTGATCGCATTATTCGATTTTGACCTGATCGCCGTTATTTTCGGACAGTTGTCGCTGCTTTCACGTCTGATTTATGGTTTGGTGGGATTATCAGCCTTGTATATGATTTATATTTTAATCAAAGCGATGGCTGAATAAGAATAAAAAAATATGAGTAAATTCGATAAAAGGATAATCGCTATTTTTTTGATAGCAGTTCTTGTCATTTCCGGCATAATATTGCTGGTAATTTTTTCCGGAGCAAGGAATGAATGGGCCTGCAAAGACGGTCAGTGGATGAAATATGGCAATTCGGAAATGCCCAAACCGAATACAAGATGCGGAAATGAACAGGAAATCACGAAACAAGGCGTATTGACGGAAATAGCAACTAGCAGCACAAAAATAAAAACTGATGACGGACAGGAATTCATTTTGGTTTTCAGCAAGGATATGCGGCTTTTCGGAAAGGATGGCGGCAAGATAACTCCGTCGGAAATCCGCAAAGGATTCAGGCTGGCCGTGACCGGTATCGTCCAAAATCAGAATGAAATAAGGATAAGCGAAATCAGGATCATTGAGGAGCCGAATATAATAGTTTATTCGCCGGAGCCGGGTGATTCTGTCGGTTTACCCTTGATCATAAGGGGAGAGGCCAGGGTTTTTGAGAACACATTCAGTTATCGGATCATAGATGCTGACGGGACTATAATCTATGAAAACAATGCCATGGCAAACAGCCCTGATATGGAAATATACGGCCAGTTTGAAGTCTCGGCAAATTATCCAAAGCCGAAAGGAGCTGCCGGAACAGTCGAGGTGTTCGAGTATTCAGCGAAAGACGGATCGGAAATAAACAAAGTAACCGTGCCTGTGCAGTTTGAAAATGTCGCCTCGCTTAAGGTGAAAGTTTTTTTCTCTAACAACAAGCAGGATCCGGGCGCGATGCAATGTAATAAGGTTTATCCTGTGGAAAGAAGGATTCCGGTCACATTGGCGGTCGCCCAGGCGACTCTTAAGGAATTGCTTTCAGGGCCGGACGCGCTGGAAGCCAAAGAAGGTAATTTTACCAGCATAAACTCGGGAGTAAAAATCCAGAAATTGACGATTGAAAACGGAGTGGCGAAGGTTGATTTTGATAAGATGATGGAGCAGGGAGTCGGAGGATCGTGCCGCGTTGCCGCCATCCGGGCGCAGATTACGGAAACTTTGAAACAATTTTCTTCAATAAAAAGCGTTGTCATCTCGATCGACGGCAGGACGGAAGATACCCTGCAGCCATAGTCCATAAGATGTGGCGCCATAATAGGTCCGGCTGCCTTTGAGCGGTCGGATCTATTATTTTTTGCGCCGGGTTTGACAGGGTTTGGCTTTTGTTATATTTTGGATTAGTTACTGAAAAAAAGGGGAGGGGGAAATGCACAACGGTAATTTGGCTAATGTATCAATGATTGTCGTGGGAGGCGTATTGCTGCTTATCCTGGGATGGCAGCTTTGCGCGAGTTATCGCGCCAGCAAAAGGAGAAAAAAAGCCTGACAAAAGCCCTTCCAAACAGGGCTTTTATCATAAAAACAGCTGTAATTAGCGAAAAGTTTTGGCTTACAGTTGACAAAATCGGTATTTTGTGAGATAATGATATAATGCTCTTTGAAAATCAATCAAGTTTTGTATCCATACAAGCACACAAGGAGAAGATATGAATATAATGGACAAGCTGTTTTTAGTCATAATAATCCTCGCCATTCTGGTTTTACTGATCGGCGCGAATGTGAATAGATGGCAGGGGAAGCAACAACGCAGAAGAAGTAAGGCTTCCTCTGCTGTTGCCGGCGCGAGAATGGCGATGCTGATGGCCGGGGTTTTTGCGGCAGCAATTTTCATTGTCGCCTGTCTGATTTTCTGGATCGGGCGATTGATAATGATAATCTAAAAACAGGGAGGGTAATAGATGGATAAGATTATCGGCACAATTGTTGTAGCTTTGTTCATCGCCGCCTTTTTTTATGCCTTCAGTAATGGCATGAAAAAGACGCAAGATGGATGGATAAGGTATGACATCAAACATGGGATGGTTGATGTGAACGGCCATCCGATGAGTCTTCTGAAAAAAAAGTAGGAAGACGAGCGATTTGCCCCGTTGCATTTATTTGCAACGGGGTGTTTTTTTATATTTATATTAACAAAAAAACTGCTAAATGCAGTTTTTTGCTTTTTTGTTTCTTTGTTTAATTGTTTTTTGCTTTATTGATTTTTATATATCCAAATTCTCTACAGTCTTCGCATGGGTTTGGATGAAGTGTTTTCTTGGCGCTACTTCGCCGCCCATCAACATGTCAAAAATTTCATCCGCTTTTGCCGCGTCTTCGACAGTAACTTGTTTCATGATGCGTTTTTCCGGATCCATAGTCGTCTCCCAGAGCTGTTCCGGGTTCATTTCTCCCAAACCTTTGTAGCGCTGGATATTGATACGGACAGAGGCTTTCTTTTCTACGGCTTCAGCGGAGATGGATTTTGCTTCCTCTGTTCCTTCTTCAGCTTCAGCTTCAACGCCTTCGTCGGTTTCGATTATTTCACCGCCGCCGAATTCTTTCACGATCGCTTCTTTTTCAGAGTCGGAGTAGGCATACTTAGCAGTCTGGCCTTTCTTGATCTGATAAAGAGGAGGTTGGGCGATATATAGATTTCCGTTATTAACTAGCGGAGTGAAGTGGCGATAGAATAGGGTTAAAAGCAATGTCCTGATGTGGGCACCGTCGACGTCGGCATCGGTCATTATGATGACGCGATGATATCTTAATTTTTCAATATCCAATTGTTCATCGATATTCGTTCCCAGGGCAATGACTAGATTCTTGATTTCATTGTTGGCCAGCATCTTGTCAAGCCTGGCTCTTTCAACGTTCAAGATTTTACCGCGCAAAGGCAGAATGGCCTGGAATCTTCTGTCGCGTCCTTGTTTTGCCGAACCTCCGGCAGAGTCTCCCTCTACGATGAACAGTTCGCATTCCGCGGGTTTGCGGCTTGAACAGTCGGCCAATTTTCCTGGCAAGGTCATTCCTTCCAGCGCGCCCTTCCTTAAGATCGTGGCGCGGGCTGTCCTGGCGGCGATCCTGGCCTGCGCTGACAAGATACATTTGCCGATAATCGCTTCCGCTTCTTTAGGGTTCTCTTCTAAAAAAATAGAGAAGGCTTCACCAAAGGACTGCTCGACATAAGTTTTCATTTCGGCGTTGCCTAATTTTCCTTTTGTCTGGCCTTCAAATTGCGGATCGGTCAGCTTGACGCTGACAATCGCGGTCAGCCCTTCGCGCACATCTTCGCCGGTAAGATTTTCTTCTTTTTCTTTCAGCAGATTATGCGCGCGCGCGTAAGAGTTAAGGGTGCGGGTCAGAGCGGTCCTGAATCCGACGATGTGCGTTCCGCCCTCGGGGTTATGGATATTATTCGCGAAAGCCAGGACCATTTCATTGAATTCATCATTATACTGCAGAGCCAATTCAACCTTCGCGTTTTCTAATTCTTTTTCGACATAGAAGACAGTCTCGTTCTTTACAGCTTTATTGTGGTTCAGGGCTTTGACATAAGATTTGATTCCGCCTTCAAAATAAAATCTGTAAGTTTTTTCATCTTCCGGATTTCTTTTGTCGCAAGCCTTTATCGTGATTCCTTTGGTAAGGTATGATTGCTGCCTGAATCTGTCCAGGATTTTGTCCCAGTTGAATTCCAACTCGGTAAAAATCGTGCTGTCCGGTTTGAAAATGATCGTTGTGCCGGTCCGGTTGCTTGCGCCGATGGCCTTGATCGGTTTTTGGGGTATGCCGATCTTGAATTCCTGCATCCAGATCTTGCCGTCTCTGTGCACCTCGGCTCTTAGATATGTGCTTAAAGCATTGACGACAGAAGCCCCGACTCCGTGCAGACCGCCGGAAACTTTATAACCGCCGCCGCCGAACTTTCCGCCGGCGTGCAGCTTTGTCAGCACTGTTTCCAGCGTGGAGACTCCTGTTGTCTTGTGTTTTTCGACCGGTATGCCGCGTCCGTTATCGGCAACGCTGACCATTCCATCTGGCAAAAGCGAAACCTCGATTTCCGTGCAGTAGCCGGCCATAGCTTCATCGATGCTGTTATCAACGATTTCCCAGATAAGATGATGCAAGCCAGCTGAAGATGTCGAACCAATATACATTCCTGGTCTTTTGCGGACAGGATCAAGGCCTTCCAATATCGTAATCGCGTCAGCGCCATAGGAATTTTTCTTAGTGTCTTTTTCGTTTGCCATAATATTTAAAAATGATTTAAAATAAGCTAATTTAACATAAAAATGCGACCATGTTCAGTGGTCATCTTCATATGTCTATTTTAGCAAAAATAGAGGGGGATGGCAATAGAAAAAGGGGGAGGGTCTAGGGTCTAGGGCTTGGGGAATTTAGTTTAATTTTGTAATAAAAATATAAAAAATATTTTCTACCCCCTATACCCTACACCCTGAATTATGCTAAAATATGAATATATGGATAACTCGCAGGAACCAAAAAACAAAATTCCGAATGTAGATAATTATATCGATGCGGAGGGCGTTTCCACCAAGAAGCTGAATTTTGGCTTATGGTATGTCGAGCACATAAGGCAATTCAGACTCGGTGTCATTATTTTTCTTGCGGTTGTCGGAACTGTTGCCTGGATTTATGTTGTTTACGGTTTTGGCGATTACATAATAAGAGGGATGAAGGAGGATGAGATCCTGGCGCGAGAATTGGCTGTCAGCGGTTTTATCAATCATAATTATTTCGCGCAGACAGCTCCGAAGAATATCGAACCGGGCCCGGTTTATATTTTCAGGACAGGGGGAAAATCTGATCTTACGGCGCGGATCAGCAATGCCAATCTTAAGCATTGGGGAGAATTCGAATATTTTTTTACCGCGGATGGAAAAGAATTTGGGAGAGAAGCCGGCTTTATCCTTCCCGGCGAAACAAAATATCTTATGGCTTTGGCCCAGGAAGCGGCATCGCAGAATGTCCAGTTGCGGATAGAAAATCTGAAATGGCATAGGATAAAGACAAGGGAAATCGATAGCTGGAGCGAATTCCGCGACAGCCGCCTGGATCTGGAAATAAGCGAGACTCGATTTGTTCCGCTGTCTGATGAAAATTTAAACCGGTTTTCATTCAGGGTTGGCAATAATACGGCGTATAATTATTGGAAGGTTGATTTTTCAATCATCCTGTTCGGCAGCCAGGGGAATGTTGTCGGCGTCAACAGATATGGTTTAAGCGAATTGATGTCCGGAGAAAGCAAGGATGTAAATATCGTCTGGCCGGGAATCTTGCCGCAGGCGAATCAGATCATGGTCGTTCCGGAGGTCAACATAATGAAGAACAGCGCTTATGTAAAGTTTGAAGGAGGAGTCGGGGAGGAGAAATAGTCAGGGGTTGCGGTTCGGGGAGAGTGTTTGGAAAAACTTCTGCGCCCCAATCCTTCATCCTGCGCTCTAGTTATGTTCAATAAGTTACTGATATGCTTAAAAAATTTCGATTGGATTCTTTTTTCGGCGATCCTGTTGCTGGTCTGCTTCGGACTCTCGGAAATTTATAGCGTTGCCCTCGGACAGGGCGCCACTGACTTGCTTAATTTCAAGAAGCAGGTTTTTTTTATCGTTATCGGTTTTGTTTTATTTTTTACGGTCGCTTTCATCGATTATAATTTTTTCCGCAGTTTCAGCATTTATTTTTATATAATAGGCGCGACCTTGCTGGTCCTGGTCCTTATATTCGGAATTACGATAAACGGCACAAAGGGATGGTTCAATTTCGGCGGAGTTGTTTTCCAGCCGGTTGAATTCATAAAATTCGTGGTAGTTTTATTTTTGGCAAAATATTTTTCCGACAGTTCTTTCAAGATAAGTCCGCTGAGACATCTCGTAGTTTCCGGAGGCGGAGTTTTTCTCTTGTTTGTCCTGGTGCTGATGCAGCCTGATTTCGGTTCCGGATTACTCCTATTTTCCGTTTGGCTGGCTATGATCGTCATCGCCGGATTCAAAAAAAGATATCTGGCAGCTTTATTTTTAGCCATAACGATAATCGGCGCTGGATCCTGGATGTTTTATCTGAAGCCGTACCAAAAACAGCGCGTTATGACTTTTTTCGATCCGTCTTTTGATCCGCTTAACCAGGGCTATAATGTCGCTCAGGCTATCATTGCCGTCGGATCGGGGAGGCTGCTTGGAAGAGGGATCGGATTCGGCTCGCAATCGCAATTGAAATTCTTGCCGGAAAGCCAGAACGATTTTATTTTTGCCGTTATTTCGGAAGAACTCGGATTTTTGGGGATCGCTTCGGTGCTTACATTCTTTTCTATCCTGTTTTTCAGAAGCATGCTAAGCATAAAGAGGGTCAAGGATGATTTCGGCATATTTTTCATCCTCGGAGCCATGAGCTTGATTTTTATTGAAATGTTTATTAATATTGGTATGAATATGGGATTGTTGCCGGTCGTCGGGATACCTTTGCCTCTTGTGAGCTATGGCGGTTCGGCCATGATCTCCAATTTAATAATGCTTGGCGTAGTGCAGAGCATCATTCTAAGATCAAGAATTAGATAGTCCGCGAATTACAGATTTAAACGCAAACCATGCAAATATTTGTGCAGTTTGCAATAAGATTTGTTGATTTGTCGGTATAATATATACAGATTATAAATTAACAACAAATGTATATTTGTGAAGGGTTTTATAGTTTGTAGGAAAGATATGACTCAGGAAATAAAGTTGGTTGCGCAAAAAAGAGAAAAGGGCGGAGCAAGCAAATTAAGAGCTGCCGGTTCAATCCCGGGGTGCTTATACGGCCCGGGAGCGGAAAATGTAAATCTGAAGATCAAAAAGGCTGATTTTGATAAAGTATTCGCCCAGGCAGGCGAATCGCATTTGATCGATCTGGTTATCGATAACGGTTCGCCTGCGCAGGTGATCGTCAAGGATCTGCAGAGAAGCGCTGTCAAGAGCGATATAATCCATGTTGATTTTTATAAGGTGAGCAAGAATGTGAAGATCACGACTGAGCTCCCTCTGCATTTTATCGGCGAATCAAAAGCGGTGAAAGAATCAGGCGGCATATTGGTCAAGGAAATGGACTCGGTAAAAATAAAATGTCTGCCAGGCGACTTGGCTGATTTCATAGAAATCGATCTGTCGGTCCTGGAAAATATGCATGACGCGATCAGGATGCATGAATTGAAATTGCCGAAGGGGATAGAATTGGTCAGCCATACTGACGAAGTCGTTGTCCATATAATTGAAACAAAGGCGGAAGAAGCTCCTGTTGTTGCGCCGGCTCCGGAAGTGGCGGTTGAGGCGAAGAAAGAAGCGGGAGAAGAAAAGAAGCAATAATATTTTTAACTTTTTCAGGAGGGAAAGTGAAAATCAAATCCAGAAAAATCAAAAAACAAGAATTACTCAGATCCGTCGGGTTTTTGATGATTCTTGTTTTTGTTTTTGCCGCGGTATATCTTGTTTTCAACAGATCGGCCGCGCGATACGATGATGTCGCGAAAAAAGAAGATGTATCAGCCGGCTCGGACAGCAAAAAACGCGAAATAAAATTCTGCACCGACTGCAGGAGAAGATATATAGACGGAGTTCTTGTCCAAAGCGGAGAGGAGAATATTTTTCCGGTGGCGGTAATGATCGAGAACCATACCGATGCCCGTCCGCAGTCAGGCTTGGCAAGAGCGAATCTTGTTTTTGAAGCGGAGGCCGAGAGCGGAATAACGAGATTCTTGGCTGTTTTTGCCGACGGGGAGGATCTTGAAGAAATCGGACCGATAAGGAGCGCGCGCAGTTATTATGTGGAATGGGCGCGTGAATTTTCTCCTTTATATGTCCATTGCGGCGGCAGTCCGGAGGCCTTGGCAAAAATCATCAAAGATAAGGTTTTTGATTTCACTCTGCCGGCCCAGATCTCATACACGTATCAGG
>CAYHWE010000010.1:0-21122 GCA_964360445.1 uncultured Gammaproteobacteria bacterium
TTTTTAATAACTAACGGCCACTTGTCCAATATGTTGTGGACTGATACACGGGGTTGACAAAATATTCCATTTATCATAATATTAGACAAGAAACATTAATACCAATTCCAATAGAACCGAGGTTCTATTTTTATATTTAATCAATATGTCTGAGAATAAAACAGAAATTAAAGAAGAAAAAGCCGCGACTCCGGATTACAAGCCCGGCATGACTGTCCGTGTCCATCAAAAAATCAAAGAAACAAACCTCAAAGGAGAAGAAAAAGAAAGAGTCCAATACTTTGAAGGCCTTATCATAGCAAAAAAACATGGCAAAGAAGCAGGGGGAACCATTACCGTAAGAAAGGTATCCGAAGGAGTGGGGGTTGAAAAAATCTTTCCATTAAACCTGCCGACGATTACAAAAATAGAAGTAAAGAAACAAGTTAAGACCAGGAGAGCTAAATTGAGTTTCTTAAAAGGAGATTACAAGAAAAGATTGAAAGAGGTCAAGACCAAATAACGCCAACATCAAGGGGGCAAGTGGTGAAATTGGTATACACGCAGCCTTGAGGTGGCTGTGGAGCAATCCGTGGAGGTTCGAGTCCTCTCTTGCCCACATAACGGATTCTGTTATGGATGCAATCGTTATGCGGATATGGGCGCATAGCTCAGCTGGTTAGAGCGCTTCGTTTACACCGAAGAGGCCCAGGGTTCGATTCCTTGTGCGCCCACCACAAAAATACGGCCATTCGTTGGCCGTATTTTTTTTATCAATCTATAATAAAACCATGAAACACCTAACCAAAACCGAAAAAGAGACATACGAACTCGGCAAAAAGCTTAGCAAATCTTTGAGAGGCGGCGAGGTGATTGGCCTGATTGGCGATTTAGGCACGGGCAAAACCGCTTTCAGCAAGGGCATTGCTGCCGGCCTTGGCGTAAAAAACACTGTCACAAGCCCGACTTTCGTTATCATGAAAATATACGAAGGCAAGAAAAAACTGGTCCATATCGATGCTTACCGATTAACCAGCTATGAAGACTTGCGCGCTATCGGCATTGAAGATTATCTTAATAGAAAAGATACGGTAATTGTTATCGAGTGGGCGGATAGGCTTAAGGGAGAGTTGCCTTTTGCCATGCAAAATATTGTTTTTACAATCACCGACGATTCAAGAGAGATATCATTTTAATTTGAAAGTATTGGCGAAGAAGATAAAGAATGCTACCCCTAATACGATCATTGCGTCCGCGATATTGAAGACCGTAAAATATCTGATGTTCAGATAATCAATGACATAACCTGATCCAAGCCGGTCAAACAAATTACTCAAGGCCCCGAAAATAACCGACAATAAAAAGAAAAAATCCCTGCTTTTATCTTTTTTATAAAACCCGAAAACCTGATATAAAAGCAATAGAATTATCGCGATTATCACCCAATTGAGATATGGGCCGCCGATAGGGATGGAAAAGGCTATATTATAATTCTTAACAAAAACAAAACTGAAGAAAGAATCGGGGACATAAAGCGGATCAAGCCCCGATGCAATGCCCTTCAATACTCTGTCCAGGACAATAAAAAAAATGTTAGCGCCGAATAAAACTAACATTTTTTTATTAGAGATCATATCAAGCCGCCCCCTGTAACTTATTTTTACATTCAACACAGGCGCTGGCAACCGGCCTTATTAAAAGCCTCTTTTCATCGATTTCCTTTTTGCAATAC
Organism: uncultured Gammaproteobacteria bacterium; assembly: GCA_964360445.1. GTDB lineage: Bacteria > Patescibacteriota > Patescibacteriia > Patescibacteriales > JAKAJF01 > CAYHWE01. The sequence goes on from CAYHWE010000010.1 coordinate 1,712, forward strand.
TTACAGATGCCATAAGTGCCTTTTTCAATCCTGTCTAAAGCGCCATTTATATCGCGAAGAGTAGTTTCCAGAATTCTTTCCGTAGCCACATTAGTGGTATATTCGTCTATTTCCTGCACATTCTCATCCGGTTTGTCGCCGAAATTAGGAAATTTAGCCCTATGCTCATCTTTTTCATGTTCATCTTTTTCTGTAACAATATTTAAATCCTGTAAAATCTTATCCTTTTGCTCGAGCAAATCTTTTTTAATCTTTTCAAGAATTTGTTTATCCATACTTTTAGTTTACTTTTAATAGTCTTATTATACATTAACAGCGCGACTTTGACAAGTCTGCCCCTAATTTTAGACAAAAAAAAGACCCCAGATAATGTTGAGCCCCGTATATTTAATATGTGGGCTAATGCTCTGAGGTCTATCCCCAAGAGCAATTTTATTTCGTCTTTATGACAATTTAAAAATGGTTTCTTCTTGAGGCTTTAGTCTTTTTCGACTTTTAAGACTTGGTCTTCTACCAATTATTGGCAAAGTTCTTGCTGGTTGCAATACCCTGCCGTTATTTTATTTTTGTTTTTTGTGGTCGTGTCGATTCCGACCTTGTTTAAATCAGTAGAAAACAGAAATATTTTTCCAGAATCATTCCTAGAAAAATTTTTCTTTTTTGTTTTGTTCAATGTGCTATATATATAATATACCACATAAAATAAAACCAGTCAATAATAGCACAAATAAAAATATTTTCTTTTATATTAGGGAAAATTATAAAAAAATATTTTCTTTCTATACTTTTAAGTCTACAATATTGTAGACTTAAATCAAAACTTATCCACATAAAACACAGTTTATCCACAAAAAACACAAAAGTCCAGATTTCCCTGGACTTTACTTTACTGATATTAACTTTAGTCTAAGCAGGCCTAGACTTTCCAAATAATGCTGTCATGACAAACCCACTGGGTGTTATGGGATATGCGAACTTGAGGCCTGAGAGGGATTTGAACCCACGCATGGCAGTTTTGCAAACTGCTGCCTTACCACTTGGCTATCAGGCCTTTTTATACCTATTTAATATATCAAATAATACCACCTAAAACAAGTATACAAAAAAAGCCTTTGCAGGCTCTTTTTGTTATGATACATATTACTCAACAATTTCAATTTTAGCCACTCTTTTGCCGAATTTCAAGGCATCGCTTCTGTTTACCATCCAAACATCGATCCTATCCGTATATCTTGAATTCATCCTGTCTCTGACAACAAACACCCTGTCTCCGAATAACTCAGGAATCCTCACCTTGGTGCCGAATTTTAAAAAGTTTGCTGCAATCGTGTCTTCTTTGCCATGCTTACAGACATCGAACCCATTCGCGGTTATACAAGGGCTGTCGTCTGTCTGACCCGGCTCTGAATTATATGCAGTCATGGGATGATAACTCGATCTAGTCACCTTTAAATCCTTATCTTCGTTAACCGGTAAATGATTGACTTCTTCTTCCGCGCTGGCAAGACCAAAAAAACCGTCATTACTATTACCATTTGCTGAAACAGGAGCCGGAACCAAAGAAAATTCAAATAGCAGAATAAAAATAAGTGAAGTTGCTAACTTTTTGGCTAATTTTAAAGGAACTATTCTCCAATGGTTTCTCATCTTCAATTTCATACCTTTTAAATCTAGCTAATATTATACATATTTCGCTAAACTGCTATCCCTGTTTAATACAAAGGATTTAAGCCAAGGATTTTTCACTCAAATCTTGTCATACTAACATATTTTGCCAAATATGTCAAGTATCTACGCCTTGACCTCAAAGGTATAAAATGATAACATCAAGAATTAAAAATCGATCTTTTTATAAACTAAAAACAAAAAAACTCACACTACAAAGGAGAGTAAGATGAAAAAATTCGCGCTGTTTCTGTTTGCACTAATGATGGCAGCTGGATGCGGCGGGCCGCTATACAGCAGGATAGATGACAATATAGACTACTGGGGGTTTGCAGACGCCAGAGGGCAAGCTCAGGCCATAGCAATCAAAAGAATGGCTGAGTCGCAAGGCATAAAGGACAAGAAGGAAAACGGCGATTCACTGTCACGGACAGAAGTTGCGCCGATAAGACCGATATCTGAAAGAAACGCTCCGGGAATAATAACCAACAGGAGCGGCCGAGATAAGAGAATAAAAATAATAGGCCCTGACTATGAGAAAAACATCTTGGTAGAAAGCAGGGGCGTAATAACGGAAAAACTCTCCAAGAATGAAATATACCTATACACCGTTGAAGACACAAACGGACAAATTTACGGCGGGGCAAGTTTAAACCCATTGCCGGTAGATGACAGGATGCATACAATCCAGTTCAAAGGAAAAACATTCGATGTGAACTGGTGGATAAATATTCCTTGAAACAAAAAAGAGGGGATCTCGTAGAGAAATCCCCTCTTTTAAAATCTTGTTGATCAATGATTAAAAACTGCCTGAATCAGTTACTTTGACCGAACTGCTGCCGCTGCTGCTTCCCCCGGGCAATTTTTCAAACACGAATTTAGTTATAGAATACGCGGCCACGATGATTATCAGCCCGATAATCGCCGCCTTGATTGTTTTTTGCGCCTTTTCAATCTTCGTTTCATCCCCATTGGCTGTCATCCAATTAAACCCGGCGATGATGATCAAAATTACAAAAATTATTCCCAACAAACCAAGAAAAACACTGATAACAGTGGCTATAATCTGAGTGGCAGAAACACTTTGATTAAAAGCATTTATATTTTGTGCGTATCCTTCAATTTCAGTTGTATCATTTAATAATCCAGCATTGGCAAGTGAAACATTAAACAGAAACAGAATGCTCAAAATAAGAAAAAAAATCTTTCTCATATTTATTTTAATAACGCGTTAAACACAAAATTCCATATTGCATAAGAACCGGCAATAATAATCAGACCGATAATCGCTCTTGTCAAAGTCTTTTTAGCTGTCTCAATTTTCCCCTCATCTCCGGCCGCTGTCATCCAATTAAAACCAGCGTAAATGATCAAAACCACAAAAATAACACCTAAAAGACCAATTATTACATTAATTACACTGGAAATTATAGTCGTCCATGTGGTATCATCGGTTGTTATATAAGGGCCATCAGTCTCTCCCACTTGTTGTAAATTAACTAACGCCTGTATTTCTCCTTCAGCAAAAACAAAATATGGAAATATAAGAATAAGAGTTAAAGCTGAAAGTATAAAAATATGATTAAATAATTTTTTCATAAATTTAACTGCTTAAAGTTTTAGATGCTAATTTATAGAAGATAAACCAAGTTATTGCATAAGCTGATAAAATAATTACTAGCCCAATAACAGCAGCTGTAATTATTTTCTTGGCCGAATCAACTTTCCCCTCGTCTCCGGCCGCGGTCATCCAAAGAAATCCGCCGTAAATAACCAGGATAAGGAAAATGACCCCTAATAGAGACAAGGCAATCTGGATAATAGAGGAAACCATGACCAATGGATCTGTTTTTGAATCATCATATCCGGCCTTGCTCGCAGTTTTTTTAAAATTATCACCAAAGGCGCTGCTGAGATTGCCGGCATTAACCGCGCTAAAAACAGAAAAACTGAAAAATAATATCAAAATCAAAGAAAAAATTTTTTTCATATTTATTTGCTAATTACTTGAAGTGGTGGTGGTTGTGTCTGTAAGTTTAGACCCTATAAAAGAAGTTATGGCATAAGCAGATAAAACGATAATCAGCCCGATAACAGCTGCCGTCATCAAACCCTTCGCGCTATCAATCTGCCCGCCATCTCCTCTTGCCGTCATCCAAAGAAATCCGCCGTAAATCATCAGGACCAAAAATAAAATACCCAGAAGAGAAAGTGCTACTCCAATCAACTGTCCGATAAGAGTCGGCGCGTCTTTATATGTTGTAAATGACGCATCTCCAATTGCTGTTTTAGTTTCCGATAGTCCATATTTTGTTACTTCGCTCGTTTCCACAGCACTCGCCGTATCAACAAAGACATTCCCGCCAAACAAAAAAGCCATAAGGAAAACAGAAAAGATGATGATGTTTCTTTTTATGGCTTTTTTAAGCATATCTATTTGAAGAAATTTAGATTAACCCGCTCCGGTTACTTCAAAAACCCTGTTGATTACGAAGCTTGCGATTCCGAATGCGGCCAGGATGATAAGCAGGCCGATGACTCCGGCAACGATCATATCTCTTGCTTCTTTCGTCTTGTCATCACTGCCTCCGGCTGTCATCCATTTAAAACCGCCCATGATAATAATTATAACGGCGATAATGCCGAGAAAACCCAAAATAACCTTTATTACAGAGGCGATGATTTCCCTCGGGTCTTTTTCCCCCAATCCGGACGCTGACTGGATCTCGTCCTTCTTATCCCCCCAAAGCAATTCGTCGGCAGTCGCCGCTCCGGCGCCCGTAGCAAGCATAGGCATAATCATAAAGCTCGCCATTATGACCAGAAGCGCCTTTTTAAAAAACAGATTTTTCATATTTTTATAAATTTTATTTTTTCCACCGTTCTTAATATGAATAACTCCTATTGAAAACGGTGGCCCCCTCTTTTAGAAGAGAGGACCGGTGAGTTAGGCGCCGGTAGCGCTTAACAGACTATTAATAACGAATGTTGCGATTGCGTAAGCGGCCAAAATGATTACTAATCCGATAACGCCGGCTGTAATCAATTTCTTAGCCTCGTCAACCTTGTCCTCGTTTCCTGCCGCTGTCATCCATTTGAATCCGCCCAACAAAATAATGATTACGGCAACTATGCCAAGAAATCCTAAGATTACGCTGATAATGCCAGCCGCGATTTCCCTTGGGTCTTTATTTCCCAAACCGGTTCCGGTCTGGACTTCGCTCTGTTTTCCGCCCCATGGATCTAAAGCCAATACCGGTGAAACTAGGACTGAAGCGGTAACAACAAGGGACATCACAAAAATAAATATACTCCTGTATAATTTTTTCATAGTTTCACCTCCTTTCCCAAAACCACGCCGATTTTACTTATAGGCATGTGGATAAATATTAACATATCAATATCTTACCATATTTTAAATTTTTTGCCGAATTGATTGACATTAAAAAAACTTTATTATACCATAATGACATAATAATTAACCGTAAAACATATGGATATGACTGATGAAATCCTGGATTTAGTCAAAAAGAAAATGTACGAACAGGCAGCCTATGACAGGGACGCGTATAAGGAAATAGTGGAAGAAACGATCCGGTTTTTCCAGGAACGAGGAAATATAACGGATGATGACGATACAGAACTGCTAGAGGATCAGCTGATGGAAATGTGGCCATCGGTAGAAGGAGAATTCATTGAAAAAAGACATAAATAAAGTTCTCTTGTCATCTCGAGTCAACCGCGGCTGACGAGAGATCTCGGTAGAAGCGCTTGCCGAGATTTCTCACTCGCTAGTCGCTCATTCGAAATGACAATAATAAAAGAGCGGTTCATTACCGCTCTTTTTTCTATATCATTTTACTGCTTTACTGAACCTCTATTTACACCTTAATCACCACCGGCAATACCATCGGCCTTCTCTTCGTCTGGCTGAACAGGAATTGGCCTATTTCATTCCTGATCTTGTTCTTGATATAATCATCGTCAGCCGGGGTGCGCAAGTCATGATCTTTAACCAACTTCTTTACTCTCATCCTTGTCTTTTCAATCAGTTCTCTGTTTTCTTTCATATAAACAAAACCGCGGGAAATGATGTCCGGATTTCCGATCGGATCTCCCGTTCTTGAATCAACCGTAGTGATTACCACGATCATTCCGTCTTCAGCCATAACCCTTCTGTCTCTTAATACGATATTAGAGACATCACCGACTCCGAGTCCGTCAACCATGACGTAATCAGTAGGAACTTTTTCATCCGTCATCCTTCCCTTTGTCTTATCGCCTTCCTTGGCGAATTCCATCACCTGTCCATTGTCAGCAACAAAAATCTTCTCTTTCGGGATGCCGACTTGCTCGGCTAATTCAGCATGAGCTCTTAATAGAAAGTGGTTTCCTTCGATAGGCATAAAATATTCCGGTTTCAAAAGCCTCATCATCAGCTTCAAGTCTTCCTGCTTGGCGTGTCCGCCGGCATGTACATCCATCATTTCGTAATGGATGACCTTAGCGCCCTGTCTTACGATCATATCTTTCAGGTTCTGGATGCTGCGTTCATTTCCGGGAATAATGGAAGACGAGAAAATAACCGTATCGCCCTGTTTCAGCCTGACTGTCCTGTGTTCGCCATTAACCACCCTCATAAGGAAAGCATTGCTTTCGCCCTGAGCTCCGGTACCGATAATAATAACCTTATCATCAGGCAAACGATGCAGTTCGCTGTCGCTCTGGATCAGGACCTTAGGATTGAATTTAAGATACCCGATCTGATGGGCAATCTCTACGTTGTCATTCATACTTCTGCCCTGAAGATAAATCCTTCTTCCGTGTCTGGCAGCCAAATCAAATAATTTCTGGATACGGCTCAGCTGCGAAGCGAATGTCCCGATAATGATCCTGCCTTCGATTTTCTCAAACAGCCTGCCCATCTCATCTCCGATGGATGATTCTGAAATCTGATAGCCCGGGTGGGTTGAATCAGTAGAATCTGCCATCAAAAGCAGTATTCCCTCGCCGCCGATCTGCGCGATACGGTTCAAGTCGGCAGGCTTATCATTGACCGGAGAATAATCGATTTTAAAGTCTCCTGTATGGACCATTGTTCCCACCGGCGTATGCACGATAATAGCAAAACAATCCGGAATAGAGTGATTGACCCTTAAAAATTCAACATTGAAATATTTTCCAAGCTGTATCTTTGAACTTTCATCAACTTCAGCGATTCCGAGCTTCGGACATTTTTCAAATTCCTCAGCTCTTTTCCTTATCAATCCTGCTGTCAGCTTGCCCGTAAACATCGGGGGGTTGCCGATCATTCCCATAATATGAGGAATACCTCCGATATGGTCCATATGGCCATGGGTTATAATCACGCCTTTGATCATATTTTCCTTTCCTTCCAAATAAGCAGTGTTCGGAATGATGTAATCAATCCCAGGCATATCCTCTTCAGGAAACTGCAACCCCATATCAATGATAATAATTTCTTTATTATATTCGATAAGGGTCATATTCCTTCCGACTTCTTCCAGCCCGCCCAAAACAATAACTTTCAGGCTATCGTCTTTCAACGCGCTGACCGGCTGCTTGATCCTTTTTTCTTCTGTCGGTCTGAAGCCGCCCGCTCTTTGAGCAGGTACGTGCTTCTCGCGACCATCGCCTTTCGGCTTGTACTTTGTAATCATACTTTTTTTAATTAGAGTTCTATGCTTAAAGAGTTCAAAAAACCTAAGCTCTATTATCTAATTCTGATAATCTTGCGCAAACGCGCAAATATGTTTTTTATCAACCTCTTAACATTCTCGCACCGTGCGTGCGGGTTATGAGTTTCATAAGTGGGGATAGAGAGACTCGAACTCTCACAGCATTGCTGCCACTAGCACCTGAAGCTAGCGTGTCTACCAATTTCACCATATCCCCGATCAAAACAGGCCGGACTGGCCCTATTTACCAGACCAATTTTTTTCCTGTCTTAAGATACCAGTCTTTTATGTTTGAGAAACGGCCTGATGGCGACTGGATTATTTTCACGTCAAACCCCTTGATTTTTTTACTCTGGATATATACATAAACAGGGGAATACATGAATATCGCCGGCACTTCCTCGGCTATGATTTCCTGAAATCTGCCGTACTTTTCTTTTCTTTGTCTAATATCGGACGTAAGTCTGGCATCTTCCAGAAGCTGATCGACTTCCTTGTTGGCATAATCAGAAATGTTTACTCCGTTGCTTTCGGCCTGTGAAGAGTGCCAAAAAGCGTATGAATCCGGATCCAGCCCAACAACCTGGCCATAAAACAAGGCTTCAAAATTTCTCGGCCTGATCGTATCTGATTGTATCTGCTCTCCGGGAATAATTTCCAAAACGGTTTTAACGCCAAGCTCTTCCCAATATTTCTTGATGCTTTCAACAACCTGGACATTCTCATCCGTTGAAACGGTCGTCAGCTTGATAGTCAGGAATTTATTATCTTTATTGGCTCTCCACTTGCCCGCGCACAAAGCGGTTTTTTCCTCTTCTGATTCGGAAATTTTCCCTTCTTCGTTTTCAGACCGCTTTTTTTCTATGTCCGACAATTCCTGCTCCGTAATTTCCACAGCTTGCCATCCCGCCTCGTCCAGCAATTTACCAGCTTCATCTTTATTATAATCATACTTTCTTATCTGAAAATTATAAGCAAAACTGTCGGTCAGGATAGGGCCGGAAACATCTTCCGCGTCTCCGCCAAGAACGTCTTCAACAATCTTGCTCTTGTTAATGGCAAACGCCAATGCCCGCCTTACTTTTACATCAGCCAGATTCGTATTTTTCTTCTTATTAAAAAACACGGCTGTAAGCTGAGGCAGATTCAATTTATAAAAATTGATCGAATTTTTAGCATTCAGGCTCCCTTTCAACTGTTTCGGCATATAACTGACACCATCAACCATGCCATCATTGAAAGCGCTTATCGCTTCTTCAAAATTACCGAAAAATTTAAAAGTCAGACCGCTTATATAAGGAACTTCTTTGTAATAGTTGTTATTGGCGGTCAGACTGTAAGACTTGATCTGTCCGAGCTTATCCTTTGTCAGAGACTTGAATTTATAGGGGCCGGAACCGATCGGTTTCAGATTCAATTCGGCCAATCCCGCTCCCTGCGGAGAAACCTGATACCACAGATCCTGAGGCATCACGCCGAAAGTCATCATATCTAAAAACGGAGCATAGCTTTCCGCTAAAGTGAATTTTACAGTCTCGTCGTCAATCCTCTCTATTTCCACTCCTCCAAAACTGCCTCTTAGCGGTGATTTATATTGAGGATCTTTAATGGCGTTGAAAGTGAAAATGATATCATCAACCGTTAAATTGGAGCCATTATGCCATTTAACATTCTTTCTGATTTTAAAATCATACGCTTTGCCGTCTTCGCTCACCTCATAGCTATCGGCCAGATCGGTTATAATTTGTCCGTCTTTATCATATTTCATCAGAGATGAAAAGACCAATCTGCTAATATCATCATCAACATCGTTGATGCCAGCATAAAGCGGATTGATATATTTCGGCGAACCGACCAAGACTTCAAAATATTCTCCGCCGCTGACCGGAACGACCTGTAGGTGGACGAAATAGAATCTGGTTGCGACAAACAACAGGCTTAACACAATAATAGAGGAGCTTGCGCGGATAAGCCAGCTCTCCCTTGAACTTAAAAATCTGCCCAAATATTTCAATTGCCCTAAATTAGGCATTCTGGACTTAGATAAAGAATACACGAGCCTTTTATCAAGCTCCAACTGCATATGATTCAGGTTCGTCCTATTTTGTCTGCTAAAAATCCTTTTTACCCTAAAAACCAATGAAGGCAGTATTCTCAGCCCCTTTTCCTTAGTTTTAAATTTACGATTTGATGAGTTCGCTAAAAAAATATGTTTAGCTTAAATTAAATCTCGTCTAACCCCGTTCCCTAAAAAGAAAGGGGCGAGCCCAGATTCAATCAATTTTTATGCAGGCCGGATCAGGAGAGCTCTGGTATTATACGGAGAAATTATTAAAAAATAATTCCAGTTAAGGCTACGGCAAAAAACAGGATTGCCAAAACTATGGTAGAGTAAAATAATGTTTTTTCAACACCTCTTTTTGTTCTGAATACGCCATCACCGCCGCCAAAAACTCCAGAAAGGCCTGCGCCACGATTCTGCAACAGGATAGAAAGCATCAATAATATGGCAACAATGATTTGAAGAATTTTAATCCACATATGTATTATAACACAAAAATCCAAAACAGTAAACTACTGCTTATTTTTTTACCTGGTTGATAATTTCCATTAACACAGCTTTATTATTTACGGCCAAATCAGACAAAGTCTTGCGGTCCAAAGTGATATTTTCCTTTTTAAGGATATCGATAAATTTAGAATAGCTGATACCGTGCTCTCTTACAAAAGCATTGATCCTGATATTCATAAGTCCGCGCATCACTCTTTTCTTTTTCTTGCGGTCTCTGTAGGCATTGACTCCTGCTTTAACAGTAGCTATCTTGGCAGCCCTAATAAGCTTTTTCCTGCCCCATTTATATCCCTTAACCTTGGCTAAAAGCTTTTTTCTCTTTTTTAGATGATTTACACCTCTTTTTACTCTTGGCATATGTTCAATTACGAATTAATTGTGTGGGATTAACGCTTTCATTGTCTTATCAAAAGACTTGGAAATGTCGATATCTCTTCTTTTATTTCTTTTGATATTCCCCGATTCTCTTGCGTTAAAGTGGTTCTGGCCGGCTTTTCTTTTCTTTAATTTCCTGTTTTTAGTGATTATTATGCGTTTTGCTGTCGCTTTATGAGTTTTAATCTTAGCCATATTTGTATTAAAACATCCCGCCGTCAGCGGGACGTATATTGAGCTATTTCTTATTTACTAGAATTATAATAAACCTTCCGCCCTGTTTTGTCAAGTCCTGTTCAGGCACTATATTAAATCCCTCCACTTTCTTCAAAGCGGCGATAAAATTGTTGATAGCCTCCACTCCCTTTTCCGGATGCTGGCGCTCTCTTCCTTTTAAGATGACTTCTATTTTCAGCTTATCTCCTTTTTCAAGGAATTTTTTAGCCTGCTCAACCCTGAAGTCAAAGTCGTGCTGGCTGATCCTGACCGAAAGTCTGATACCTTTGATATCAATCTTTTTTTGCTGCACTTTCTGTTTATGCGCCTGTTTTTCTCTTTCATACTTGAACTGCCCATAATCCATAATCTTGGTAACCGGCGGGCTGCCTTTCGGATCGACCTGGACAAGATCCAGCTCCGCTTCTTTGGCCATCTGCAGCGCTTTTGCCGTCGCGACTTCGCCGATCCTTTCTCCATTTTCGTCAATCAAAAGCACCGAGGGCACTCTTATCTGCTCGTTTACATAAAATTTCTTTTCCGCCGTCTGCGGTTTTGCTCTTCTCCAGATTGTACGCATGATAATTAATTCAAAATGCAAAAATCAAAATGCAAAGTTTAGGTCCGCCAGCCGGCGGATCTGTCCGCCTCGGGCGGACTCAATAATTTTTAATTTTGATTTTTAAATTTTTATTTTTCTATGAGCGGGTAACGGGAATCGAACCCGTATCTCTGCCTTGGCAAGGCAATATAATAACCATTATACGATACCCGCGTTTCAAATTCAAAATGTAAATATCAAAATGTAAAATTCAGGAATTATGCCCGCCCAGGCGGACTCCGTCATTTTTAATTTTGATTTTTAAATTTTACATTTTCTATGTGCCCAGGGAGGGACTCGAACCCTCAAGGGATTGCTCCCAGCGGATTTTAAGTCCGCCGCGTATACCAATTCCACCACCTGGGCGTTTCAAATTCAAAATGTAAATATCAAAATGTAAAATTCAGGAATTACGCCCAGGCGGACTCCGTCATTTTTAATTTTGATTTTTAAATTTTACATTTTCTTTGTGGAGATGGCGGGAGTTGAACCCGCGTCTAATAAAACTGTTAAAAGCATTTTATACAAAAATAGTCCGGTTTAAATTCTTGCCATAATTGTTAAAGCCGAACAAAATCAATTACAGCCAGCCCTTAAGTTTCAGCTAAAGATCAAGGCGGTCTTTAACCCATCCTGATAAATGACACCTGGAACCGGCCATCAGGAATCGCCGGGCAGATGGTTGCGGCTATTAGGCGGCAACAGGCGCTAAGCTTGGAACTTTCCAAGAGAAAGTAGCTTTAGCGAATAAGTTGTTTACACTTATGTTTATCCGGACAGTTTTACGCGATAACCGGAGTGCGCGCTTTGAATGCTTTAAAAGATTTTTATTATCGAATCACTACATCCCCACGATAATAACCAAAATCAAAAAACAAGATATTGATCTTGCTTCTTGCATTTTGACCTATTTACTTCGCTTTGTCAACGTTCTCAAACTTCTCTCAACATCTCTTTTCTTGATCAAATCCCTCTTATCAACCTTCTTTCTGCCTCTTCCGATTCCGAATTCCACCTTGATCAAACTATGCTTAGTATATATTTTTAAAGGCACCAATGTCAAGCCTTGCTCTTGCTTTTTTCCGATCAAATGCTGGATCTCACTCTTCCTTAATAACAGCTTCCTAGGCCTGTCCGGATCATACGACTTCACCTGGCTTGCCGCGTATTTATACAAAGGCACATGCGCGTTTATAAGATAAACTTCCGGCAAACTTTTCTGCGTCTTTTTTAAAACAACAAAAGCTCCTTTCAGGCTGATATGCCCTGTCTTGATTGATTTGACCTCATGGCCGAACAAGGCCATTCCAGCCTCATACGTTTCAACGATCTCGTAATCAAAATTTGCTTTCTTATTTACAGCTAAAATAGACATAATTATAACTACGCCCTAAACGCTAAACGCTACGGCCTATTTTTCAATATTCCACTCCTTCAACTTGTCCATCACCTTCTTATTTGCAATCGTATTTTTCAAATAATGCCTATATTCATGGCCTTTCACCCTTTCCTCAACTTTGGTATACCCTTTGTATTGTTTCAATAATTCTTCAACTTTTGCAGTTATTTCATCTTCATTTACTGTAATCTTTTCTTCAATCGCCACCTCTCTGATCATCAGGGCGCTCTTAACTCTCTTGACTGCGTCTGGCAAAATTTCTAATAGAAGCTGTTCGCGGGTTTTCTTGATGCTCTGGAGATAGTCTTCAAACTTGGCTCCTTGTTGGGCGATCTTATGTTCCAAGTCGTGCAGCATGGCATCAGCTTCGTGATTGATAAGCATTTCCGGAATATCGCCGAATTTCGCTTCCGCTAAAATTTTATCAATAATCTCGATTTCGGTTTTTTGTTCCTCTTTCTGCCTGCTTTCATCTTCAAGGCTTTTCTTTATATTACCCCTCAATTCATCAGCATTCTTCAAACCGAAAGCGCCGGCAAAATCTTCATTCATTTCCGGCAATTCGCGGCTGTAAACTTCCAGGATTTTTACTCTGAATTCGACCATCCTGCCAGCCAGGTTCGCCATGTGATAATCTTCCGGATATTTCAATTCAAACTCCTTTACATCGCCTTTTTTCGCTCCGATCAGATGCTTATCAAATCCCGGAATAACATAATTCTTGCCGATTATGATTGCCGCCCCCTTGCCCTGTCCGCCTTCGACAGGAACATTGTCTAAAAACATGCCGATATCGGCGGTAACCTTATCGCCTTCCTGGATAGCCTTGTCGGAAATGACCTCCTGGGCTCGCGCTTCTCTTAACTGTTCAATAACTTTTTCCACATCCTCGTCTTTTATATCAACGGTTCCGGTTTTAACTTTTACGCTCTTATAATCTCCCAATTTTATTTTCGGCAATACCGCGATAACAACTTTATATTCAAGCGGATTCTCCGGAGACAGCTTTATGATATTCACCTCAGGATGGCCGACAGGCTCGCTTCTTACATTGTCTTTGATCGCCTGATCGATTGTCTTGTTGATCGCGATCCTTGCCGCCTCTTCCAGGATGCTCATTTCTCCGATTTTTCTTTTTAATACATCATAAGGAGCCTTTCCCGGACGGAATCCTTCGATTTTAACCTCCTTTGAAATGCTTTCTGCACCTCTCTCGATAAAAGGCTTTAATTCTTCAAAAGATAATTCAACTATCAATTCAACTTGTGATTTTGGTAATTCCTTTTTTATTACATTCATAATAGTAATGATTTATTTATCTAAAACTTCTGTGAGCTTCGGCGTAACTTGTTTTTTTCTGGAGATGACTCCATTGATATATACCCTGTTATTTTCAAGCTTGGCGCCCAAAGCTTCTTCAATTTTTTCCTGGTCACGAGTGGCCACAAAAAACTTGGAACCTTCTTTAAGTATGTCCGTAATGAATAAGACAACGGAATGATAATTATTTTCTTCTTGTATTTTTTTAAGTTCGGAAACAAGCTCTTCTTCTTTAGAAACAAACTCATCCAAGTCAACAGTTTCAACCTGACCGATTCCAACCTTGCCCGCTTTAAAATTAAAATCTTTAAAATCGCCTTTGATAATTTCTGAGGCGGTGAGATGATTGACGGCTGCGCGCACTTTGAATAATTCCATCCCAAAGTGTCGCCAATCCTCAATGCCGGAAATCTGAGCCAATTTACCGATCAGCTCTTTATCAGTTTCCGTGCAAGTCGGAGATTTTGTAATGACCGTATCGATCAGGATGCCGGCCAAAAGCAATCCGGCTAAATTAACATCCAATTCTATATTATCTTGTAAAAACTGGCTTGCAACAATAGAACAGCTTGATCCCCATGGATAAGAAATAAATTTGATCGGCTCAAAATATTTAAAATCAATCTTATGATGATCAACAACCTCTAAAATCTTAGCCGATTCAATACCGTCGACTGCATGAATAAATTCATTATGGTCAACCAGAATAACCTGCTTGTCTTTTAGGCTATCGATTATCTGCGGCTTGGTGATGCCGAATTTATCCAGGACATAATCAGTTTCGCCATTAACCGCGCCAGACAAGACGGCTTCATGTCTGTCCGTCTGCTCTGTTTTATTTCTTAAGACAGCGTAAGCGATCGAAGCCGCTATGCTATCCAGGTCCGGGATCTTATGCCCGACGATATAAATTTTTTCTGACATGCCTTTGGTTAATCGGCTAATTGGGTCTGGGCTAATTGCCCATAATCAATCAACTGATTCCTATTACAATTTATACTGTTTTTATTTATCCTCCTCTGATATCCCTGCTACTTCTTCTTTTACCTCATTTTTCTCTCCCTCGCTCTTATTTTCAATTATATCAATTTTCCATCCTGTCAATTTGGCGGCAAGCCTTACATTCTGTCCGCCCTTGCCGATAGCGAGCGAAAGCTGGTCGCTGTTCACGCTTACGGTCGCTTTTTTTTCTTCCGCGTTGGTTTCAATCTTGGTGATTTTTGCCGGAGACAGAGCATTGGCGATGAATTTTTCAGTCTCATCGCTATATTCTATGATATCCACTTTTTCTCCGCCTAGTTCGCTGATAATGGTCTGGATGCGGGCGCCTCTCTGCCCGATACAGGAACCGATCGGATCGATGTTTTCAGAAGCGGCGCTGACCGCGACTTTTGATCTTGCTCCTGCTTCGCGGGCAACAGCCTTCAGTTCAATCAATCCGTTTGAAATTTCCGGAATTTCCAGATAAAAAATCTTTTTCAGAATTTCATCGGAAGTTCTTGATAATACGATTTCCGGCCCTCTCGGAGTGATGTTGACACCTTTGACATAAACCTTGATCCTGTCTCCTGAATTATATTTTTCACCATAGATCTGTTCTTCCTGCGGCAGCACGCCGACAGTCTTTCCAAGATCAACCAAGACTACGCGGCCATCTCTTCTCTGCACGACGCCGCCGATAACTTCGTTTTCTTTAGTCTTGAATTCATTGAATATCATATCTCGCTCAGCTTCCCTCAATTTCTGGATGATGACCTGCTTCGCGGTCTGCGCGGCCATGCGTCCGTAAGAATCCGGGACTTCCAGCTTGATCCTGAGCTCATCTCCGATTTTTGCCGTCTTCTTTATCAGGACGGCGTCCTTTATCTGCGTTTCTGTCTTAGGGTTGAACCTTTTTATTTCCTCTCCCTCCTCGGTAACAGCCTCAGGCGCTGCTTCTTTCTCCTCTTCTTCCGCCATTTCTTCTTCCGGCACATCTTCAACGATAGTCTTTACATCATAAATTTTCGACTTTACGGTTTCAGGATCGAATTCAACCTTGATATTCTGGTTTTTCTCGCCAAAATCCTTTCTGTAAGCGGCAGCCAAGGCCGATTCTATCGTTTCTATGACCGACTCATAGCTTAATCCCTTTTCTTCACAAATTTGTTTTATAGCGCTTGTTAAATCTGACATATGATGATTCGAATCTATAAATATATTCAAATTGCTCGTATATTATATCCGAATTCTCTCATTTGAGACATTTGGATATAATTTGAGGCATTCGCATTATAATTAGACTCTTTTTAGTAAATGAAAAAGGCTAATTGTTATTAAACAACTAGCCTTTCTATATGTTTATAATAGCATTTGTCTGTCCTGCTGTCAACTACTTCAACCTTGCCTTGAACCAATCCACCCAAGGATTTTTAGCCGGGTTTTCATTGTTCAGCATGGCTAGATAGAAAGTAACCCAGCTGCCAAATTGCAAAAGCTCAAAAGACTGCTCCAGCCTTGATCGTCCCCTGAGCTTGAATTCCGCGTATTTTATACCATTTTTTTTAATAACTTCCTTGGTCAATTCGCTTCTTTTTTGCACCCTAGGATGATATAAAGACGAATCTATGAAGAAAAATATCAAGTCCTTTTTGTTGCTTTTTGGGTTTCCAAGTCCTTCCATCGCATAGTGATTAAGCTCGGGCAGCGCCAGATATCCTGCGAATGTTTTTCCTGTTTCACATATCTGATTGCGTAATGTTCGCAAATTTCCCTGCAAAAACTCGGCTCCGACCACAATAATCTGCCGATTATATAGCTTTTCGGCCAACTTTTTGGCTGCATTATTCTTAATTTTGATTTGCGGCCTTAATTCATGGTCCCATAACTCCAGATCCGTGATTATTTGTTCAATTTCTTTAACATCAATCGTAAATAGACCAGATTTGGCTAACATTACAGCCATTCCAAAAACAGAATACCCCAGACCCAGCCTCGGGACACCGGAAGGATTTTTATCTGCTCTGAATACATATCCGGGAACATTGTCTTTCATTATTATCTTCTCCAATTGGCTGTTGCCGTCGGAAGTTATGGCCATGATTTTTGCTCCTCTTTTTTTAACCTCATTATAAACGCTCAGCGGCTCTTCTGTGTTACCTGAATAAGACGAGATGATATACAAAGTATTTTCGCCAACATAAGCGGGAATTTCATATCCGGGAGCTATATTTACCGGCACCTTGATTTTGTCGCTGAAAACCGCCTTGAATATGCCCGCGCCCAGATTAGATGCGCCCATGCCGTTAATCACAACATTTTTCACCTTACCATATTCCCTAGGCACCTTGATCAGCCTGGATTCTTCCAACACCTGCCTGATCTGAGAGTATAATAATTCAATCGAACCTAGCGATCCTTCTTTGTCCAACTTTTTAATTTTATCGAGCTCATCTAAGATTGGCATAAATTTATATAATTAAATTGATTATCATTGTTTGTATTATACTCCTTTTACACTAAAAAACAAGAAAAAAGGCTGTCCTTATTCTGGACAGCCCCCCCTTTTTTTTAGCAAACTGATTTTACTCAAAAGAAATTATTTTTGTTCCATGACCGACAGAAATGCGTTTGGAGCCGGACATTCCTATGAGATATTTGTGATGATACCTATGTCTTTTTCTGATCACCTCCTTTATTACAACCCTGCCATCAATAATCCTGATTTTTCTTCCGCCATCTCTTACTTTAACTGCAATCTTTTCATACGCCCCCTCCTCAAAATCCTGTACCGTACTTATCGGCCGGAAAAACATTTTGCCGTCGACAGACTTAAGGGAGTCATGAAGACTTAAGTAGCGGATCATTTCCGCAGTCACGGCAGAATGGAGGCTTGTTTTTTCCGGATATCCAGAGGATTTTTCAAAAACCATCTTCAGTTCATCTTTCGTGTGCTTTTTCATTACCGGCAAAAATTCATGGCGTCCCACAACCATTCGCCGCCCAACAGTCTGCACATAGGAATTAACTGCCTCAAACTCCTTTTCAGAAAGATGTCCATACTTGGTGCGCCTGATTGACACATTTGGCATATCAGCCTCCTTTTTGTTTTTTATTCTTTTTTTATTTTTAAACAAAAATGGATTAATGTCAATACGAAATTCTAAAAATAGCCTTGATTTTTTATTCAAAAAATGATATGATAATGATGTCAGGCGATCCCTGGCTTTATTTTTACATAACTCTTAATTCGTAATTTTAATTGATAATTAATTATGTCAGGACATTCAAAGTGGGCAACAACCAAAAGGGCGAAAGCGGTCACAGACGCTAAAAGAGCCGCGATTTTTACAAAACTGGCAAACACCATAACCATTGCCGCCAGAGAAAAGGGCGGCGATCCGACTACTAATTTCAGCCTGCGTCTTGCTATTGAAAAAGCGAGGGAAGCGAACATGCCGAAAGAAAATATAGAAAGAGCGACAAAGAGAGGGACGGGCGAGCTTAGCGGCAATGCGATCGAAGAATTGATCTATGAGGGCATCGGCCCGGCAAAAACGCAATTCATAGTCAAATGTCTGACAGACAACCGTAACCGCAGCGCCTCTACCGTCCGCCACGCATTCAGCGAATACGGCGGTTCGCTAGGATCTGTTTCCTGGAATTTTGACCAGAAAGGCGTAATCAGGGTTTTCAAGAATGAGCTGGAAAAAACTCCGCTATCAGAAGAATTCGAGCTAGAGCTGATCGACAACGGCGCGCAGGACATACAGAAAGAAGAGGAGGGGTGGACGATTTACACCAAGATGGAAGACCTGCAAAAAACAAAACATTTCTTAGATTCGAAAAATATCAATGTTGAATCGGCGAAGATCGAATATGTTGCCAAAGAAGAACAATCTTTAAGCGACGAAGAGAAGGAAAAAGTAGAAAAATTCATTGAAGAGTTAGACGAGAACGAAGACGTGAATGATTATTATACGAATGCGATCATATAAAATAAAAAGTGCAAATATAAAAATGCGAAATGACAATGTAAAATTAAAAAATTAACATCATATCATTTTAACATTTTGAGTTGTAATTTTGCATTTTGATATTTAAATTTTAAATTATGATCATTTTAGGCATCGATCCCGGCATCGCGGACACAGGATTCGGCATCATAAAAAAAACCGGCAATAAGATCGGCTGCCTCGGATACGGATCAATCAAGACTCCTGCCAAAAAAGAAATCGCTGACCGGCTGGAAATTATCAACAACGACCTGGGTATCCTGATAAAGAAACATAAGCCGGATCTTATTGCCGTAGAACAATTATTTTTTGCAAAAAACGCAAAGACGGCCCTGATTGTCGGCCATGCCAGAGGCGTTGTCCTTCTGACAGCAAAACAGAATAATATTCCGCTTACAGAATTCACGCCTTTGCAGGTCAAGCAGGCCGTAACCACCTACGGAAAAGCGGATAAAACTCAGGTCCAAAGGATGGTGAAATTGATTTTAAAATTGAACGTTCTGCCGAAACCGGATGATGCCGCCGACGCGCTGGCAGTGGCAATATGCGCCATAAATAATAGAAAAATCG
>CAYHWE010000010.1:21132-27215 GCA_964360445.1 uncultured Gammaproteobacteria bacterium
AAAATCGGTGCTTAGTTGATGGTGGTAGGCGATTAAGGCCATAATCAACTAATTAACCAATCACTGATTAACTAAACACACGATGTCTAAGCCGTTAAAAATAGTTTCCATATCAGCCGAAGTGGCGCCGTTTTCCAAAACAGGCGGTCTTGGCGATGTCGCAAGAAGCCTGCCCAAGGCGCTGAAGAGGTTGGGTCAGGACATTGTCGTCATCACCCCCTTATATGGACAGATCATCGACAAGGAAAAACACGGGCTGAAATTGGTTTATGAAAACATAGAAGTCGGATTGGACGGCAAAGATCCGATCCGATTCAATTTTTGGCAAGGACAGCTGATGGATGGCCTGCCGGTATATTTCGCTGAAAACAAAAAATATTTTTCCAAGCGAAAAAGCATTTACGGCTCCGGACATGAGAATGAAAGATTTTTCGCTTTCAACCTGGCCGCGATCCAGCTCATATCTCTTCTGAAATTCAAAGCCGACATAATCCATTGCCATGACTGGCACACGGGGTTGATCCCTCATCTCATAAGGACAAACCACAAAAGCTCGGAAATATTCAGCAAGGCGAAAACAATCTTTACGATCCACAATCTTGTTTTCCAGTTCGGGCAGAATTGGTGGGAACTCCCTTTGGCAAAAAAGGATGCCGGCAAGAAAGAAATCCCTGAAATCAATGATCCGGAAATAGAGTCCGTCAATTTCACAAAAAGAGCGATCTTGTCGGCGGACGCGGTAAACACCGTCAGCGAACAATATAAGGAAGAGATCATGACGAAAAATTTCGGGCAGGACCTGCACAGAATCCTGCGCAACCGGGAAAATAAACTGTTCGGCATAATAAACGGCATCGATTACAATATCTTTAATCCGGAAAATGACCCGGGGCTGATAAAAAATTATAATTACAAAAAATCTTACCGGAAAAAAATCAACAAAGAATTCCTGCAAAAAATAATCGGCCTTCCCGTTGATCCGAAAATTCCTATGATCGGCCTCACATCAAGAGTGACTTTCCAAAAAGGTTTCGAACTGATCATAAAATTATTAGACCACCTTCTCAGAAAAAACGTCCAGGTCGTAATTATGGGCGACGGCGATAAAAAATATATCAATGAATTAAAAAAATACTGCAAAAAATTTCCGAAAAGAATAATCTGGATGCCGTTCACCGGAAATGAAGATAAGGAAACCCTGGTCTATGCCGGCGCCGACATATTCCTTTTGCCGTCGCACCACGAGCCATGCGGCATAAACCAGCTGAAATCCATGCGCTACGGCTGCGTGCCCGTAGTGCGGAAAGTCGGCGGCCTGAATGATACGGTAGATAATTACGATCCGACGGCAAACAAAGGCACCGGCTTTACTTTTGAAGGCTTTGATACGGTATCTTTATACGGATCGATAACCAGGGCGCTAGAAAACTACTTCCACAAGGATATTTGGAAGGGGATAGTCGTCCGCGCGATGAGAGAATCGAACGGATGGGAAATTCCGGCGAAAAAATATATTAAACTATATAAAAAAATATAAAATGATCTGGATCAATTTTTTACACCTATACCAGCCCGGCAACACGGAAGACCGGTTCATCAGAGATGCGGTTGAAAAAAGTTATGATAAGATAATTTCCGCTTTAGAAAAGAATCCGCGTGCAAAATTCACTCTGAATATTTCCGGATGCCTCCTTTTAAGGATGGATAATTTAGGATATGGGAATCTTATGGGCAGGATCAGAGCCTTAGTTGAAAAAGGACAGATCGAACTGACCGGCAGCGCGTCTTACCACCCGCTATTGCCTCTGATCCCCAAGAATGAAGCGATCGACCAGATAAAAGAAAACGAGCGGATCTTATTGGAATACTTCAATTACAAGCCTCGAGGCTTTTTTTCGCCTGAAATGGCCTACAGCCCGAAATTAAGCAAACTAATAAAAACCCTTGGGTATAAATGGCTGATATTAGATGAAATTTCCGCATCCGAACCATTAAGGGGTGTGTCAGCCTGCGAAGATAGGGCAAGCGGCTTAAAGATTATTTTCCGGTCGCGAGCCATATCGCAAACTTTTGTCCCGGATACGCTGCTTGGATCGGCTGACAAGAATTCAAACAAAGCAATCATTACGGCAACGGACGGCGAGCTTTACGGATTAAGGCATATTGATCCGGACGGAAAACTTGAATCGCTCCTTGAGTCAGCGGATTATCAGACGAAGACCGTCTCTGAATTCCTGGACAAAACACTGGCAAGACCGGTCAGTCTGAGAGAATCAACATGGGAGTCTGACGAAGATGAATTAAAGAATGGAATGCCGTTCGCGTTATGGTATAATAAAAATAACGCCATCCACAAAGACTTATGGAGACTGGCCAGGATGGCCCACAAAACAATAAAAACCTTCCGGGATGACAATAACTATGGATGGGCAAAGTGGCATTATGCCAGAGGGGTGGCCAGCTGCATGTTCTGGTGGGCAAGCGGAAAAGACTTCAGGAATGTTTTCGGCCCCGTCGCCTGGAATCCGGATGAGATAGAACGCGGTGCCAACGACCTGATCCGCTCGATCAGAACGCTTGCGGACGAAAAAGCGAAGCCGGCAAAATTAAAAGCTGAAAAATTATACGCTAAAATCAGATACAATATCTGGAAAAAACATTGGACCAATTAAAATAACCCGAATCCGAGAATATATTCAAACACCTCAGATCAATAATATATGAATATTATTTTACAGCTCTTTGACGAGAATTTTGTCAAAGATTTTTTCAAGAAAGAAGTCCTGCCGCAATATCCCGATTTTACCGACATCAAAAAAATCGCGATACAGCCCCACAAAAAACATATTTGGGAAATAACCTACCATGTAGTAATCGAATTTGCGGTAACATTTTCAACAAAAGATAAAAAAACGAAAAAATTGGCGATATTTTGTTCCGCCCATTCTTCCGAGCCGAGAAAAAGTTTTTATGACGGCCTGAAATTCTTATGGGATCATGATTTTAAAAACGGCCACCTAACCATCCCGCATCCGCTATTCTTTTCCGAAAAATTCAATGCCGCTTTTTATAGGGGAATAAAAGGAAACCATCTGCATCATTTCATAAGGCAGCGCGACTTTGAAGAGGCGGAAAAAATCATCGTCAAGGCGGCGAAATGGCTCAATAAGCTGCACAGGATTTCCACTAAGAACGCGAAAAATTTCAATCCGGATAATAGCCGGATCGAGACAGTGGTGCCGGGCGTAAACTTCGTCCTGGATAAGATCCGGGACAGGCACCCGGAATTTCTGGAAATCTGCGAAAAAATTTATGGCATGCTGGAAAAAAATGAAAAGCAATTTTTAGATTCAACGGAAAAAAGATGGCTGATACATGGCGATGCCCACCCGGAAAATGTCATAAAAATAAGCAAAAACAAGCTCGGCTTCATCGATTTTACGGATTTATGCCTTGCTGATTTCGCGAGAGACCTGGGATCGTTCTTGCAGCAGCTGGATTATATGTATTCAAAACAGACTGAAAACGCGGAATACATAGAGCGCGTCAAGCAACTATTTCTGACAACATATCTGAAAAACGCCAAAATAAAATTAGACGGACCGCTTAAGGACAGGATCGAGACTTATTACAACTTCACAATGCTG
Organism: uncultured Gammaproteobacteria bacterium; assembly: GCA_964360445.1. Lineage (GTDB taxonomy): Bacteria > Patescibacteriota > Patescibacteriia > Patescibacteriales > JAKAJF01 > CAYHWE01. The sequence continues at coordinate 24,780 of CAYHWE010000010.1, forward strand.
CGAACCGCGATTTTTTTTCTGACAAAAGAAGACTCTCATCCGGAAAAAGCGCAAAAACTGCTGGAAACTATTAAAGACAGATTAAATATACAATAACATGTTAATTGACCTCCAAGTACACTCAACCTATTCAGACGGCTATCTGACCCCGGACGAATTGGCAAAATTCCTGCATTCCAACGGAGTCAGAATAGCAGCGCTTACAGACCACAACACCGTCGGGGGGTTGGGTGAGTTCAGGGAGGCGTGCAAAAAATACGGGATAAAAACAATTCCGGGTCTTGAGCTTTATGTAAAGCTGAACGGCAAAAAATTCAACCTGCTTTGGTTCAATTTCAATGAAGAAAAGCCTGAGCTGCATAAATTATTGCGCGATTCGCAGGCAAGAAGAAGGGGAAAGGCGAGAAAAATATTAAACAAGCTCCGTGACATCGGCTTCGCTATCGATACTGAAAAAATCCTGGGCAAGCATAAACATTATGTCCCGGTAAATCACGTGGTTGACGATCTTTGGGCTGTAAACAAGAATAAACTCAAGATAAAAAAAGAGCTGGACAATCCTTCTCCGCGCGAAGAGGAAATTATCCGGGCATTCTTTTATAATAAAGATATCGGCAAAATGGAAGAAAGCTATATCAACATAGAGCGTGTTGTCAGATTAAGAAAAAAAATCGGCGGACAGCTGGTGTTGAACCACCCCGGAAAATACGGACACATAACGAGATCATTCCTGGAAAAACTCAAAAAAATGGGCATCGACGGCATCGAACTCATCTCTCCGCATCATTCGATCGGCTTTATGCTGTATATCCAATCCATTGCCGATGAGCTTGGCTTCATGACAACGGGCGGATCAGATTTCCATAAATTTGAAGAGAGAAAAACCGGCCTGACAAATTCCTGGCAGTATTTCAAGATAGAGTTGGACAAATTAAGAGGAATAAAAAAATCATTAAAGAAGATTAACCGATAAAAAATGTTAAAAATCCTGTTTCTTTCCGCGGAAGTAACGCCGATAGCTAAAGTCGGCGGTCTTGGCGATGTTGCCGGCGCGCTGCCGAAAGCTATCGCCGGCCTTGGCGCAGACATAAGACTGGTATTGCCTTATTACGGGCTGATTGATTCTGCCAGATACCAACCCAAGCTATTAATAGAGGGGTTGGCCATAAAAATCAACGGCAAAGAAGAAGTCGTAAGCGTCTGGACAGTCAGTCTTCCCGGATCTGATGTCCCCGTGTATCTCATAAAACACAGATATTTTTCAGGCAAAGAGATATATTCAAGCGGAGCAAAAATGCAGGCTTCGGTATATGAAACAGACTTGACCGACATAGAACGTTTTGTGTTTTATTCGCGCGCCAGCCTAGCAACGGCCAAAGCGCTTAGTTTTTTTCCGGACATAATACATGCCAACGATTGGCATGCCGCTTCCGCGTTTGATTACCTTGCCGAAAATGCTGATTTTAAAAATTCAAAAAAAATCTTCACAATCCACAATCTAGCGAACCAAGGAACAATCGGGGCCGATATTATAAATTTTTCCGGCATCAATCCTGATTTTCCGGCAATCAAAGAAGATTTGCGGAACGGCGATATCAATTTTATGGCCCAGGGCATAATAAACGCGGATGCGATAAATGCCGTCAGTCCGACATATGCCAAAGAAATTCTGACCGCCGAATACGGTGCCGGACTGGAAAATATCCTGATAAAACGCAAAAAGAACCTTTACGGCATCCTGAACGGGATTGATGTTGATTTTTTCAACCCCGAAACAGATGTTTTCATTCCTCACAAATATTCAGCGGGCGATCCTGACGAAAAGATAAAAAACAAATTGGCTCTTCAAAAAAAGCTGGGACTGCCAGAAGACAAGAATACCCCCCTTGTCGGCTTTGTCTCCAGATTTGTCTGGCAAAAAGGCATAGACCTGATTACGGAAAAGTTCAGCCAGCTTGGCTGCCAGTTCGTGTTTCTCGGCACCGGAGAAGAAAAATATGAAGAACACCTGAAAAATCTAGCAAAAAAATATCCGCAACAGTTCAGCGCCCAAATAAGATTCGACGAAGGGCTTGCCCACGAGATTTACGCCGCCTCCGACATATTCCTTGTGCCGTCGCGATTCGAGCCGTGCGGACTGACCCAGATGATCGCGATGAGATACGGCGCAGTCCCGCTCGTAAGAAAAACCGGCGGACTTGCCGATACGGTCAACCCGAAAAACGGTTTCACATTCAAAGAGCTGGACACGGATGTTTTATATAAAACGATGAGAAAAGCGGTGAGGATATATGGAACGCCAGCATGGAAAAAAATACAGGCCGCGGGAATGAAGCAGGATTTTTCCTGGAATAAATCAGCCAAAGAATACCTGAAACTATACAAAAAAGCATTGAAAAAATAAAGAGGTCAAACACGCCATAATTCATAATTTTT
>CAYHWE010000011.1:0-12634 GCA_964360445.1 uncultured Gammaproteobacteria bacterium
TTTTACTTCCGCCAGATTCAGGGTTTCCATGATGTCCTCGGCGCGCGTAACCGCTTTCGCGCCTTCTTTTATCAAAGAGTTTGTTCCCAGGGAGAATTGGGAGTAGATCGGGCCCGGGACCGCGAATACTTCCCGGTTCTGTTCCAGGGCGAATTTTGCCGTGATCAGGCTGCCGGATTTCTGGTCCGCTTCGATGACTAAGGTGCCTAAGGAGAGGCCGGAAATGATGCGGTTCCTTTGGGGAAAATGGTGTTTTAGGGCGGGCGTGCCCGGAACAAATTCGGAAATCAGGGCGCCGCCTTCGGCAACAATCCTTTCGGCCAAAAATCTGTTTTGGACAGGGTAGATATTTTGTTTGTCGAGACCAGAACCCAGGACGGCGATAGTGCGCCCTTTTGCCGCCAAGGCGTTATCATGTGCCAATGTATCGATACCGATAGCCAAGCCGCTTATGACTGCAAGCTGGTTGGAGACCTTCCTTATTATATCCTCAACGATCCTTTTTCCGTAGGGCGTGAATTTTCTTGTCCCGACGACAGCTAAATTCGCGCTTTCGTTCTCAATCAGGACTCCTTTGTAATAAAGCACCTGAGGCGGGTTGTAGATTTCTTTCAGGAGCGGGGGGTAGAGACCATCTCTTACAGAAATGGCATAGATATTTTCTTTTGTTAAATTTTCGAGGATTTTATCCGGGTCGATATCAGTCCGTGCGGCGATGAATTCATAGGCTACATTTTCTTCAATTCCGGCTTGCCTGAGTGTGGAAAAGTCTGCTTTGAAAGCTGTTGCCCAATCTTGGAAATAACTTTGAAGCCTTTGCAGCCTGACAGGGCCGAATTTAGGGAAATGGGCCAAGGCTATCAGATATTTGATATTATCTTGCATATTTTGTTTAAAGTTAAAGGAAATTGCCGAAAAGCAGAGTACTTATTATTGACAGCGAAACCCTCTTATGTTACCATGAGCTAAATAGTGCTCGGCTTTCTACTTGTCCCAGGGCGGTGGTTATTAAGTGAATCTTCCTCCTTATTCATTTAAGATCGCATGTCCCTTCAAGGCAAGTAGAAATCCGGGTGCTATTTTTTCATAGATTTTGAAAACTTTTTCAGTTTTTTTAGTATCCATGATTTTGCCTGGAAGTGGCTCGATTTAGCCTTACCCTCCTTTGGCTATTTCGGACTTAAATGAGAAAATTCTTGGCTTCTAGGCATAATCATGGATATTAAAAATAAAACAGGCTTGTGCCTGTTTTATTTTTTTTATAATTTCTTCATAATTTCTTCATTTAATTCCTCAATCTTCCTTAGTTCTTCTTTGCTGAATTTCTGGAGAACGAATTTTTCTGCCGGGATCTTTTCTTTTTCTTCCGTTCTTATTCCTACTCGTATGCGCTGGAAATTTTTTGTGCCTAGGTGGTCGATTATGGATTGAACGCCATTGTGGCCGGCGCTTCTCGAATCGAGAGCGACTTTATATTTCCCGAAATCAACATCCATGTCATCGTGGATCACAACCAATAATTCCGGAAGGTCATCATTTAATATTTTATAGAAATGCAAAATCGACCTTACAGATTCGCCGGAAAGATTCATATATGTCTGCGGTTTGACTAAAAAAGTCCCGTTGCATTCGGCCAATTCCGCTTTGAATTTTTTATTCAGCTTCCAGGAAAGATTGTTCTCTTCGGCAAATCTGTCTAAAACCATAAAACCGACATTGTGCCGTGTATTGTCATATTTATCTCCCGGATTGCCGAGACCGACGATGAACCTCATAAATTGAAAATTTAAATATCAAAATGTAAAATGACAATTTAAAATGTTAAAATGTTTTATCCTGATTGGGTTTAATGACAGAGCTTAGTAGTATGAAATAAATTTTTTAAATTTTGCATTGTCATTTTGATTTTTGATTTTCCCGCCTCGCGTCGACTCGTTCTTGTAATTGGTTTAGAGCGAAATGGATAACGCGAGTCGAGGCGGGTGCATTTTGCATTAGTTATCGTGTTTTCCATGCACGATCCTGTTTTTTACGACGCGGATCGTGATCGGCGTGCCTGTAAAGCCGAATTTTTCACGTAATCTATTTTCAATAAAACGCACGTAGGAGAAGTGCAGATCTTCTTTCGAGCCGATACGCAGGATAAATTCCGGCGGATTGCTTTTTGTCTGGACGAATTTATGGATGCGCGGATGCTTTGTGCCCTTGCCCTTTGACGGCCTGTGGATTTTTACAAGCGCCATCATGAAAGTGTTAAGCTGAGAATCAGTGATCTCTTTTTGTCTTTCTTCATTGATCTGTAGGATCAGGTCCAGTAATTTTTTGACCTTTTCTCCGGTCAGGGCGGATGTGAATTGGATATTGGCCCAGCGCGCGAAAGGGAAGCTTCCCTGGATGTATTCCGTATATTTTTTAGTGTCCTTTTCTTTTACCATGTCCCATTTGTTAGCGACGATGATCAGGCTTTTTTTGTATTCGATTATCTCTTGCACGATTTTTTGGTCCTGATGGGTTATCGGTTCATTTATATCAATGATGAATAAGGCGATATCGGAATGGTTCAGAGCGCCCAAGGATTTAGCCATGCCGATCTTTGTCAGATCTTCTACGCTTGTTATCCTGTCTTTTTTGTGTTTGGCGTTTTTTTGCCCGGCCTTGCTCAGTCCGGCGGTATCAACCAGTTTTATCACCCTGTCGTTATAATGCAGGAAAGTGTTCTGCGGTTCGCGGGTGGTATGAGCGATGGGGCTGACGATAACCCGTTCTTCGCCAAGGATACTGTTCAAGAGGCTTGATTTGCCGACATTCGGCTTGCCGATAACGCAGACATCGACTGTTTTTATCTCCTCCTCGGCCTCAGCTTTTACCTTTTTGATCTTACGTTCTTTCAATCTTTTTAGGATGACATCAAGAAGATCGCCAGTGCCGGATCCGGTTGCGGCAGAAACCGGTATCGGCTCGCCTAAAGACAATTTATGGAATTCAGAAATTTCTTTTCTTTGTCTTTGGGTGTCTGCTTTATTGGCAACCAAGATGACCTTATTTGATTCAGGGATAATTTTCTTGACCAGAAGCGCCATCTGTTTGTCCTGCGGCAAGACGCCTGTAAAACTATCTACCACAAAAAGGATCAGGTCGGCCTTTTTTAAATAATCGCGCGCCTGTTCCTGGACCCTGGCTTCGATGTCATTCGTTTCACTTTTTTTCTTAAGCAGGTATTCGATATCCATGATTCCGCCCGTATCGATCAGGTCGAATTTTGCGTCTCTCCAGCTGACCTCTTCGATATTGGAATCCCTGGTCGTGCCCTCTATGTCGGAAACCAAGGCTTTTTTCTTTTCCGTCAGACAGTTAAAAAGAGTGGATTTCCCCACATTCGTCCTTCCAAAAACGACTACCAACGGTAATTGCTGCTTCTTTTTTTTAATTTTCGCATTACTGGCCATATTATTCGTTATTTATTGCTCCCGATTTACTGTCATCAGCTTCTTGTCCCAAGATCAGGACGAAATCCGGTTTTTCAGCGCTTGTGACGCTGTTGATTTCATTTGACAGCCATTGCGGCAAATCAGTGGAAACATTTGCGTTAGTCTTATCTTTCAATATTTTCAGCGACGACGTTTTTTTGCCGCCGGTCATATCGTAAATCACATTTTTTTGGAAATTCTGCTGGTTGGCATTGGCGATGCGGATAATATCAAACCCCAAGTTCTCCAGGTCCATGGCTATTTTGCTGGCAAGGCCGTTGATCCATGTTCCGTTGCGGACTTCCAGGCTGGCTTTTTCTACCGATACTTTTGTTTTCGTCTCTTGCGGCGCGTTGTAAAAAATATTCCCGACCAGATATCTGATTTCGGAAAAATCTCCGCTTCTCGGAGTCAGGATATAGGCTCCATCTTCGCCTCGACCGTCAACCAGAAGGCCTCTCGGGCTGTTATCAAGCACTTTGTTCGTTATATCATCCTGCTTCGTATCGCCGAACATATCCCATAATTTTATTATTTCCCAAATTTTCAGATTCGTATCGATGTTCGTTCCAACCGCTTTCAGGACATTACCGACCATTTTCGGCTTAAAAAGAGTGTTGGCGGAAATAAGTTTTTCTTTAGTCGCTTCGATGATTTTCTGCTGTCTCTTGGCGCGGGCAAAATCAGATCCTTCTCCATTCACGCCGTGGCGCGAGCGGGCGAATTTCAGCGCCAACGAGCCGTCCATTTCCTGCCAGCCTTTCTCCACATGCAGATGCTCAAAGCGGGATTCATAAGGATACGCGTCTTCTTTGCCGAGAACAGGGTAGGTGTAGTCGTCCAAAGTATTGTCGACATAAACTTTGACTCCGCCTAATTCGTCGATGATCGTCTTGAATCCGGTAAAATCTATGAGAAAATAGTAATCGATGGGAATGTCCAGCAGATCGCTTACCGCTTGGCTGACGGCCAGGCTGCCGCTGCCCGGGTTTTCCTTTTCAGCCAGGGCGTTGATGCTGTTTATTTTTCTCCAGCCCATACCCTCGACAGGAATGGTCATGTCCCTGGGGATGGAAATAAGAGCCACTTTTTGGGTTGACGGCTGCAGGCTGGCGATCATTATCGTATCGGTCAGGAGGCCGCCTTCATGATTTTTCCCGCCGATGCCCAGAAGAAGGATATTGATCCTGTCAGTATTCTCGCCTTTGAGTTTTTTATTGGCGCTTTCCGCCAGATTCTTTAATTGGCTTATGACCGGTATCTTGTCGATCCAGGATGTTCCGGATTGGTTGGAAATTATGATTTGGGTGGAAAAGACAGCAAGGCTTATTATGCAGAAAATTGCCAGATAGGCGAAAATTTTAAGGCCGATATTTTTCTTTTTCGGCTGCAACCCTTGGGACGGGGTGCTGTATTCTATCGTTTCCGGTTTTTTGGCGTTCTGTTGAGGGTTATTTCGGTTGTCCATCGGTTTTTATTTTAAAAAAATCATTACAAAATTATTATCCTAGTATAATATATTTAGAAGCATTAGGCAAATATTTGCAGTTTATGTTATAATAAATCTGCTTATTGGAAAATAGGCTTAAATTAGCTATTGATTTCATATCAATTTAATGCTATAATTTTTTATATTTATGTTAAGAGATTTTTTCAATTTTATTTTCGAGTTAGTCAAGATAGTGGTCATATCCCTGGTGATCATCATTCCTGTCAGGTATTTCTTGATCCAGCCTTTTTACGTAAAAGGGGCTTCTATGGAGCCGAGTTTTTATGATCATGAGTATCTGATAATCGACGAAATTTCTTACAGGCTGAATGATCCGGAAAGAGGGGACATCGTCGTATTCAGGTATCCGAAAAATCCGCAGGAATTTTTTATCAAAAGGGTGATTGCTTTGCCGGGAGAAAAAGTGCAGATCAAGGATGGCGCCGTATATGTGTATAACGACGAAAACCCGAACGGCTTTATCCTGGATGAATCTTACTTGGGAGACGGGGTGAAAACTTACAGCATGAATGACGACTTTGTTTATGTCGGGAAAAATGAATATTTCGTTTTAGGCGATAACCGCAATTCTTCCAAGGATTCCCGCAGCTTCGGTTCCGTCAATAAAAGTTTTCTGATCGGAAAAGTCTGGCTTCGCGGATGGCCGTTTGACCGCGTCAATGTGTTCCGCAGCCATGAATATCAATACTAATCAATTAACAATTATAAATTGACAATTATCAATCATTTTATAATTGACTATATATGCCACGACCAGCTAAAAAAATTGCTAAAGAAAAAGAAGCGCAACCGCAAAAGAAGTATAAGAGTTACGCAAGGCTCAGAGGAATGAGGGATGTGCTTTTTGATGAATATAAATATTGGGATTTAGTGACCAATAAAGCGGTTGATTTATCAAGGACTTACGGGTTCAAGCGCATCGAGACTCCGGCCTTAGAGAGCTTGGAGTTATACGAAAAATCTACCGGCGAGAGCAGCGATATCGTTTCAAAGGAAATGTATTCTTTTGTTGATAAGAGTGGAGAGAAAATCGCTTTAAGGCCGGAAGGGACTCCGGGGCTGGTCCGCGCTTATGTCGAGCACGGCATGTTTAATCTTCCCCAGCCGGTAAAGATGTTCCTGATCGGCCCGTTTTTCAGGCACGACAAGCCACAATCGGGAAGATACAGGCAGTTTTCGCAATTCAATCTGGAAATGTTCGGCGAACCGAGCCCTGTTGCCGACGCGCAGATAATCCTGATCGCTTATAATTTTTTCAAAGAATTGCAGGTTCCGGTGCAGATCCAGGTCAACAGTATCGGTTGTAAGGACGACAGGAAATCGTATGTTTCCAAACTGCTTGATTTCTATAAAGAGCGCGGCAGGAAATCGAAGCTTTGCCAGGATTGCAGGAAAAGGCTGGTAAAGAACCCTTTGCGCTTATTGGACTGCAAAGAAGAAAAATGCGCGGCCATGCTTGCCGATGTCCCTCAGATCGTTGATTCCTTATGCGACGACTGCCGCAATCATTTCATAAAAGTCCTGGAATACCTGGATGAGCTTGATATCCCGTATAATCTTAACCCGCTTTTAGTGCGCGGATTGGATTATTATAATAAGACTGTTTTTGAAATCTGGCCTTTAGGCGAAGATCAGGCCAGACAGGCCTCGTTGGGAGGAGGCGGCCGTTATGATGAACTGGTTGAACAGATGGGCGGCAGGCCGACTCCTGCCTGCGGTTTCGGGCTGGGAATGGAGAGAACGATCGCGAAAGTCAAAGAAACGAATATTCCGCTGAAAAATCATAATGAAGATTGTATCTTTATCGCCCAATTAGGCGAGCAGTCAAGACGGAAAGCATTCTTGCTTTTTGAAGAATTGCGTCGATCCGGAATCAAGGTAAGGCAGATGTTTACAAAGGATAGCTTGAAAGCGCAGCTGGAAGAAGCAAATAAGCTGGGGGCGAAATTCAGCCTGATTCTCGGCCAGAAGGAAATCATCGATGGCACGGTGTTGATCCGCGATATGGAATCCGGCATCCAAGAGGTGGTGGATTATAAGAAAATCAGGACTGAATTGGAAAAGAGATTGGCTAATGGTGAAAAAAGAGAGGAATTGAGAAATGAGAATTTAGAAGTTAGAAGCTAGTCCGCCTTTTGTATTTTAGCGGAGATGAGCAATGCTTGACAAAACGGAGCAATTAGTTTACTTTTATTAAGTATTTATAAATATAACATTAGAAAGGTAGGTGTTTTTGTGGTAGACCAAAAAAGAAAAAAAGGCGAAAGTTTTGAAAGTTTTTTAAGACGGTTCAATAAGAGGCTGCAACAGAGCAGGAAATTAAAAGAAGTCCGTCAGAGACAATATGTCGCTTCAAAGATAAATAAGAACAAACAGAAAAAAAGAGCTTTGGTCGGTATCGGCTTGCATGAGAAGAGAGAATATCTGAAGAGAATCGGCAAATGGAAAGAAGAAACTAGGAAAAGATGGTAAACACTTTTTAAAACAGAGGCAGTAATGCCTCTGTTTTGTTTTCTGCCATTGCGAGGAGCAGCAGCGACGCGGCAATCTATAATAGCTGGCATGTTGTATAACCTATTAAAGATTGCTTCATTCCATCATACTCGCAATGACAATAGCGCTTACATAGGATTTTTAGGGGAAATGGTGTAAAATGAAAAAGAATAATACTAAATCAAATAAATCTATGTCTAAAGTTAATGATCAAATCAAAGAGGATCTGAAGCAGGCGATGCGCGGTAAGGATGAATTGGCATTGTCGGTTTTAAGGATGCTGGTTGGCGCTATCCGCAATAAGGAAATTTCTTTGCGCGAGACCGGAGCGGAAGTCGAATTAAGCGATGAGCAGGTCCAAGAGGTCATCAAGAGCGAGGTGAAGAAGCGCAATGACGCGATCGGTTCGTACGAGAGCGGCGGACGCGCTGATCTGGCGGAAAAGGAAAAGAACGAGGTTAAGATTTTGGAAAAATATCTGCCGCCACAATTGAGCGAGGAAGAGATCGAGAAAGAAGTGCGTGAATTGATTGCCGGATTGGGAGAAGTCGGACCGAGCGATTTCGGGAAAGTGATGGGGCAGGCGATGGCGAAATTGAAAGGCCGGGCGGATGGCGGCAAGGTGACCGCGGCAGTGAAGAAGGTTTTAGGATAACGCTGCGCTGAGTTTCACTTTTGGAATCAAAAGTAAGCAAAAATTTCGGGGGCTTCAATGCGCTCTCATATTGATTGAAGCCCGAAGCTTTTACTCTTGGCGCTTAGCTCAGCCCCTGAACCCCTTGGAGCTTTTAAAACCGGAAGATTATGATAAATATTTTATACGAAAAAAACTGCCTTACGGCGGTTTTTTTCGTGTTTGAAAGTTGTAAATTTATCTTATTCCCGGAATCAATTTTTTGATTGTATCGAATCTGGAAGTTTTTGAGAATTGTTTTATCCTGCTTTTCGCTCTGTGCGTCTTTACGAAATCCAGCCAGTCTTGGCTCGGCGTTTTGCGTTTTTTATCAATGATTATTTCTACCAGATCGCCATTTTTCAGTTTTGTGTCAAGCGGCGACATCTTGTCGTTGATGATCGCCCCGGTGCACTGGTTGCCGATATCGGTATGGACGGCATAAGCGAAATCGACAGCGGTCGACCCCTCCGGCAGATCATATACATCGCCCTTCGGAGTAAGGACGAAAATGCGGTTCTGGAAAACATTGAACTTCACTTGGTTGACGAAATCATATGTATCCTTGGTGTTCTTTTGCAGGTCAAGGATTTCTTTCACCCAGCCCATCTGCTTGTCCGGCGTGTCAGAGCTTCCTTTCTGCTTATAATACCAGTGGGCGGAAATACCATACATCGCTTCTTCATTCATTTCCTTGGTCCTGATCTGGAACTCGGTCGCCTTTCCATTCGGTCCGAATACCGTGGTGTGGATACTCCTGTATCCGTTCGGTTTCGGCACTGAAATATAATCTTTGAAACGGCTGATCATCGGTTTCCAGACCGTGTGGATGATTCCTAAGGCCTTGTAGCAATCGGCGACAGTAGGGACGATGACGCGCAAAGCGAATACATCGTAGATCTCATCGAACTTCCTGTCTTTCCTGTGCATCTTCTTGTAAATGCTGTAAAGATGCTTGAAGCGGCCGGTGATTTCATGTTCGATGCGCGCTTCATCCAGTTTCTGGTTCAGGACCGTTTTTACTTTTTGGATATATTTGTGCCGTTCCGCTTTTTTCTCAACCTCATATTTGTATTCCAATTTTTTGTATTCATCCGGATGCAAGTATTTAAAACAGATATCCTCCATCTGCCATTTTAATCTCCAGATGCCTAAAAGCCCGGCAACCGGAGCGTAGATGTCCAGGGTTTCGCGGGCGATACGTTCCTGCTTTTCCCGGGGCAGGGCTTCCAGTGTGCGCAGATTATGGAAGCGATCGGCGAATTTGATCAGGACTACGCGCGGATCATTGGCCATGGCCAAGAACATTTTGCGCAGATTTTCCGCGTATCTTTCGATGCCGCGATATTTGATCTTGCTTAATTTGGTAATGCCTTCGACTAAAAATTCGATGTCTTTGCCGAATATTTTTTCAATGTCTTCCAGGGTATAATCCGTATCTTCCGGCACATCGTGAAGCAGTCCGGCCGCGATAGTATTGAGATCCGCTTTAATCTGCGCCAGGACATAGGCAGTATGCAAAGAGTGCTGGATATACGGTTCGCCGCTTCTCCTGAGCTGTCCGTCGTGCGCTTTAAAAGCCAATTCATACGCCAACTCGATGACAGTCGTGTCTGCATGCGGGTCGTTTTCTTTTACTTTGTCTAAAACTTGTTTTATTGTCATGAGTTCAGTGATTATTGTTTGTGCCCGAGTGGATTTTTATGTTATAATAATATTATTACAAAACTATGGATTAGTCAAAGATAAAGTTATTTTTGACTCCGGATTCAAAGTGCTGAAAATAAAAAGAATTTTCTCAATTTTCTTCTTTACTCTGGTAGCCTTTTTCGGAATGGCTGGTCTTGTTTTTGCCGCTGACCCGGCCGGATTGGATTATGCGGCAAAAACCGGGCTCGGGAACACTGATCCGATAGTTATCGCGGCAAAAATCATCCAGGTCGTTCTGGGATTTTTAGGCATAGTCGCTGTCGGCCTGATCATTTACGCCGGTTTTTTATGGATGACGAGCAACGGCAGCGAGGAACGTGTCGAGCGGGCGAAAGCGATCATAAAAAATGCGGCAATCGGGCTTATCATCATCCTTTCTTCTTTCGCGATCGCAACTTTTGTCTTGAACAAACTTTTAGGCAACGAGGATGTTTCAATCGCCGGCATAGATAGCAACAATAATTCCGGAACAGGGATCGGAGCGCTGGGCGCCGGAATTTTGCAGAGCGTCTACCCGGAACCTTATCAGAAAGAAGTTCCGAGGAATACGAGCATAGTTGTCACTTTCAGGGAGGAGATGGATTCGGCGACTATCTGCCAGGCCGCGGGCGCTAAATGCAGCGGAGAAAATATCGTTAAGGAAAATATCAGAATCTATAAGACCAGCCAGGGAGATTCATGCCAGACAGACTGCGGCCAAAGCAATGTTACGGAGGTGGAGGTCTACACTAATGATAATAAGACTTTTGTTTTTATGCCGAGTTCGTATCTCGGTTCGCCGTCTGAATATATCTGGTATTCGGTCGATCTTGGCGCGGATATCAAAAAGAGCGACGGCAGTCTCGCTTTCCAGTCTTTTGATAACGGATACGGGTGGAGTTTTGAGGTCAGCAGCAAGCTTGACCTGACTCCGCCTCAGGTCGTATCCGGCGGACTTTTTCCTGTGCCGGACAATGAAAAGGATGACGTCGGTTCGACAAACGCGGCAGTGGCGGCAACAGGCAGTATTACGGTCAGCGGCCAACCCCAAGTTTATGTGCAGGCGAAAGCCGATAGCCCGATCGCGCAGGGCGGAAGCGAACAAGCGGCTTTGGAAGGAACTTACAATTGCCAGGCGGACGGGACAATAAGCGCTTCCATCTCCAGTTCTATGACTGTCAATGTAAGCGGAGTAAGCGGAGTAGTGGGAGGAGACGGCGCAAGCGACGGCAAGGTTTCGTTGGGATGCGGATTGGTCCTGTCAGCTTCTGACGGAACATTTACGGCTGGCAATTCCTGGACGATCGCTGTTGTTGCTGAAAAACAGGCGGATACTCTCATTGTCGGAAAAAATTTATATACGTTCACAAATAGCGCAACCGCTAACGATGAAATAACCGTTGGCGCAAGCACGGGCGCTACCGCCACCAATATAAAAAACGCGCTTGCTTCCCATTCTGATCTAAACGCTTCTGCCAGCGGCAATGTTGTCAGCTTGGTTGCGAAAGTGGCGGGCAAATCCGGCAATGATATAGCGCTGTCCACGGCTTCGGACGCATTGACGATCGCGACGATGTCCGGCGGCAAAGACAAAGAAGACACTTCGACGACAAAAGACAAGAAAGATAAGCCGCGCAATACTGTCATCCAGATCAATTTTGACGAAGCGGTGAATCCTATGCAAGTTTCGGGAACAAGCGAAGAGCTGGCCGGCTACATCAGGGTTGTCAATCTGGCAACGAATGAAAATGTGCCGGGAAAATTCATAGTGTCCAACCAATACAAAACCGTTGAATTCATTTCCAATAATGAATGCGGCAGGAACGCTTGCGGAGAAAAAATTTACTGCCTGCCTGAAAACAGCCAGCTGAAAGTCGAATTGGTCGCAGCGAATCTGTCCGGTTGCGCAGGCAATGATGATTGCGCGAGCAAGAGCCCTTATAACACTTGCGGAACCAATGGCATCTGCCAGGAATCGACGACATCGACCAATTTCCCGCTGGCCTCGACCGCTTTTGACGGCATCATGGATATGGCGCTTAATTCCTTGGACGGCAACAGAAACAGCAACGCGCAGGGACCGGCCGGTTTTTATAATGAGAACACCGCCGATACGGATGAGGGCGATAGTTTCAAATGGTCATTTTTCATCAGCGACAAGATAGACCTGGATCCGCCCCTAATAAGCTCAACCAATGCCGTAAACAATGCGACCGGCATAAATCTATCTTCTTCTGTTTCCGTCAATTTCAATAAGGTGATGATGTCCGGAAGCCTTGCGACCGGAGAGGCGGTCATAAATAACGGGAAGGAAGACATCGCCCATAAGCTCGTCAATCTTTGGAGTTTTTCCAGCCAGCCGATCGGATATTGGATATCCAATAAAGGAGTAGACGATTCTCCGGCCGACGGAGAGGATGATTGGACCGAGGCCTTTATTAATCACACTGATTTAGCGGATGCGACAAAATACCGAGCCCAAGTCGGATCCGGAGTAAAAGATATTTATCAGAACTGTTTTAAGCCTTGCGATGGCCCGGCCTGTACGGGAGAAAACGATTCCAACCCATCCTGCTGCAGCGGCGCGCTTAGCAATGTGGATGGCGTGATCGACCAGTGCGCGCAATGATAAAAACTTAAAATCATTTGTTTATAAATGCGTTTCAATAAAATAATAAAAACCTTAATCATTTCCATCTGTCTTGCGGCAGCGGCTTTTAGCATTGCCAGTCCCGTTCTTGCCGCTGTTGACCCCGGCTTGAATTATATCGAGGGCACGGGCTTGAGCAATCAGGATCCGAT
>CAYHWE010000011.1:12644-24235 GCA_964360445.1 uncultured Gammaproteobacteria bacterium
TCATAAGGATAGTGTTGGGATTCTTAGGTGTTGTCGCTGTCAGCCTGATAATTTATGCCGGCTGGATGTGGATGACAGCCGCGGGCAATGCGGAAAAAATCGACAAGGCGAAAAAGATCCTGACCGGAGCGGTCATCGGACTTGTTATCGTCCTTTCCTCTTTCGCCATTGCCAGTTTTATAATCAGCAGATTACTGGAAGCCACCGGAGCCGATACGGGCGGAACAGGAAACGGCGGAGACAACGGAAGTATTTCAACCAGCAACAGCACGTCTTTTTATATCAGCGGCACCACGCCGCAGAACAACCAGATCGGCGTAGTCAGGAATGTCGCTGTCAAAACTTTTTTCAACAAGCAGGCGCAAAGTCTTACCCAAGCCGGCTTGGATAATAATTTCAGGGTAGAAAAAATCGCCGATATCGACGCTGGCACCGGCGCGGAATCGCCTGTTTCTCAGGTATCGGTTTCCGGAACCGCGGCCGGCGCGTCTAATTGGCATGAAATCGATTTCAAAGCCTCTGCCTCTTGCGGCGATGAGAAAAATACGGCTAATTGCTTCCCATCTTGGAGCAAATTCAGGGTGACTGTCAACGGTGGCAGCGGCATCCTCGCGGTCGGCGGACAAAGCCTGAGCTGCGCCGGCAGTTCCTGCCAATTTGAATTTTCAACTAACGATTCTATCGATACAGGGGCGCCGACAGCCGGTATTGTTCCGACGCAAATATGTAAAGATGACGGCGCTTTGAAGGCGGACGCGAATATGGTCGGAGGCTGGGGCAAGGACGATGTCGGCATTTCCGGAATAAATTTTTATGAGCAGAAGCAGGGCGGCGCCGAGAATCTTGTCCAGGCGGCGCCGGGGGACAGCAAGACTTATTTTTATTCCGAATGGCAATATGCCACCGGTGCTATGAATGTCGGCGATTCTTATACTTTCCGGGCAGAAGTTTCCGATATGGCCGCTTCATCTTCCAGCGCTAGCTTCACTACCGATATCAAACCAGGACATTGCTGCAACGGCGTCAAAGACGGAAGCGAAGAGGATGTTGACTGCGGCGGATCCGATTGCCTTTCCTGTTCAGGGGGAACCTGCAACATCAGCGAGCCTAACCAATGCAGCGCGTCCGACATTTCTAACTGCAGCGATAATTTATGCTCAACCTGGTTCTGCGACTGCAAGACCTCCGGCTGCATATGCGAGCAAAAACCGATCATCAGCGGCCTTTCCCCTCAGGGCGGTTTCTGTTCCGCCAGTCCGGATACCGCCTGCATCGCCGATTCTGACTGCGCCGGGGGAGATACTTGCGATACTTCAAAACCCAATGGCGCAGCCGGCAATTTCGTAACGGTCACGGGCAAATTTTTCGGATCGGTTCTGGGAAAAATTTTCTTTTCCGGCGCCAGCGGCTGGATCGAGGCCAAGCTGGCAAACGACAGCTCATCTGGCAATTCCGCCTGCTCTGACGCCTGGAGCGATACCCAGATCATAGCCATAGTTCCGAGTAATGCTGTCCAGGGTCCGGTCAAGGTGGAAGCCGCTTCCGCTTATTATGATGAAAGCGATGACGCGAGCGGCCCGGTCCTGGATGATTTGCGGATCAATACGATTTCAAGGCCAGGCATCTGCAAGCTCGATCCTGATCACGGCGCTATGAATGACACTGCCGGTTATTACGGCATCAAGATGAGCAACAGCCTTTCTTATTTTGGAAATACAAGCAATAAGATCGCGGGTCTCAATTCCAGCTTTACCGGATCAAAGCAGGGCACTGCCGAGGTCCCGAATCTGGAAACAGGAAAGACAACCAGTTTCTTGCTTAATGGGAAGGTTTATAGTAATTATATCAATTTTACAAAAGACGAAGAACCTTATGCCGGTCCTTATATAAATTCATTTGAGCCGACCAAGGGCAGGGAAGGGCAGTATGTCACTATCTATGGCGGCGGATTCGGCAACAGCAAAGGGACAAGCAAGGTTTATTTTGGCGATACGAACGGAACAGAGGCTAGTTTTGATTTTCCTGATATTTGCGCGGAAAGCGTATGGAACGACAACCAGATCATAATAAAAGTGCCGGAAGGGATCGCCGATGGTTCCTATAAATTAACAACAGTGGTGGATGGGAATATCGCCGATACCGGCAACATCTCGCCAAACGTTTTCCAGGTCGACAGTTCTCTGCCCTTATCTCCAAGCGTCTGCAAAATCGATCCGATAATGGGCCAGAACAACACGGAGCTGAGCTTATGGGGCGAATATTTTGACAGCCAGAGCGCGGACAGCAAAGTAAGATTTTTTTCCAATTACGACCAGACAGGCAGCGCTATCAGTTTTTGGGGAGCGGATTCTTCCGTCACTTCCGGAATCAAGCCGGATAAGGCTATAGCCACCGTGCACGCGCAGGCGGCAACCGGACCGGTAAAAATCGTAAAAAATTCCCCGGAATCAGCCGGCAACGGCATCAACTTTACAGTCGGATCCTGCCAGAGCGATAGCGATTGCGGCGGCAGCAATGTCTGCTGTCCGGAAGATTCTTCCGAGGCAGGCAGATGCAAAGCAGATGCGGATGAATGTTATGTCAAAGTGAACGCCTGCGTTTATAATTGGGATTTTGCCACAGGAGGAGCAAGCGCGACCAGCACGATCGATACTCCGGAAGAATGTTCGGACAATTCCAGCATCTGCTGTCTTGACGCAAAAAACGGAAACGCCATAACCTGGCGCGCGGGAGATAAGGATATTATATCGAATGATACGCCTGATCTGGCCTATTGCCCTTATTATAGCTGCGATATCAATGATTCCACCCAATGCAATAATACCGCAAGCACATCCGGAGCTTACAGCGATCTGAATTTATGCAAGACAGATTGTAGCGGCAGCGCGGCGCCGGGAACTTCCTGCAATATCGGAACAGACAGCTCTCCTTCCTGCGATGCCAGTATCTGTTCAGCCAGCTATGAATGCCTTTTATACCAGACAACCGGCCAGGCTTGCGGAAATTGCTGCTGCGTTCCCGGGACTTCAAACGCCGACGGTCTGGAATGCATTGCTGATAAATCGCCCTGCGACGGAAGCAGCAGGGGGCTGTTCTGCGGCTGCACCGAAGATTCGCAATGCGGCAGCGTTTCAACTTCAGGCTGCGGCCTGGATACTTGCTGCCGCGCAAGGCCGGCAGTCGAGTCTGTTTCGCCGGCTGAGAGCGCTACCGATGTCTGCCGCAATTCAGCTATTACAGCGACCTTCAATGAACAGATGGATCCAACCAGCTTTTCCGGCAATGTGATCGTGGTCGGCGATTATGGTTTGGACATCTGCCCGTCAGGGACTGAGTATGTTACTTTTTTGGATAAGCCGGCAATAATAAGGATGGCGGATCGGATAATTTCCGTCTTAGCCAAGATTCCGGTGCTGAACAGTTTCCTGTTCGGCCGGGAAGCAAGGGCTTTGACCGGAAATTTTTGTGCCATAAGCGGTTCGATTTCCGGTTACAATTCAGCTGATAAAAAAACAAGCCTGACATTCACGCCTTCAAAATTATTGGAAGGAGGAAGAAAATACTATGTAGTCATCAAGGGAGATAAGAATCTTGACGGCAAGAACGGCGTCCTGAATTATAACGATATCGGCATGAATCCGATGAGCCATGAAAGCCTGAATTCGATCAGCTATGACGGGAAAATCTGGTCATTCACGACCAGGAGCGCGCAGGGCGAGAATAATGGCATCTGCAAGATCGATCATGTTGATATTTCTCCGACTTCCTATCTTTTCAGCACGACCAAAAATGACCTTAATGAAAATGACAGCGATTATAACGATGGATCATTCGATACTGTCGAGGACAGCGATAAAGTATTTTTAGCAAAAGCGTTGGATGATGATAATCAGGCCTTGGTTTCCGTATCTGAATACTCGTGGAGCTGGGATTGGACTACAAGCAAATCGTCTGTGGCTGATTTTACTGATGTTTCCGGCCTGGACGGCAGCAAGAAGCTGATCAGGGCGAAAGAAGGAGTGACTGATGACAGGACTACGATTACCGCGACAGCCAATGCTAGCGACGGCAATTTTTCCGACAGCGCCGAAGTCTATGTATTTACCTGCGTGAACCCATGGCCTCCGGTCGGCTCGGACGGAACCTGGGAGCCTTGGATGGACGAGACTGATGGCACGGAATGCCTGTCAGGATCAGGCACATGCAGCAATACCAATTACGAACTTTATTATTGCCGCGATGCCGGAGACGCGGGCACGGCCGATGATTTGCCTGCGATTTTAAGCGATGATACTATTATAAGGGGATCTTCATCGTCGCAACTGAAGGAGTTTTATTTCTTGCGCGAAAGCACGCCGTCTACGACTTCCAGCTTGATCCTGAGCGATCAGAAAACGGGAGGGGAAATATTCGCTTCCTGGTCGCCGGTAGACGGAGCGAGCGGCTATAAATTATATTACGGGTCATCCAGCGGAAAATATAGCAATTTTTCCGACACCGGCAGCGCGACAAGCAAAACCATCTCCGGCTTGGATGACGGCCAGACTTATTATTTCACGGTTACGGCTTATTTCAGTTCGGGCGCGGAAAGCTCTTACGCCGATGAAGCGAGCATCGCGCCGTCCGACCAGACTCCGCCGGCAGCGCCGTCCGGTCTCAAGGCTGTTTCAGGAAGCAGCGGAATGGATCTGAGCTGGAGCAAAAATACGGATGATACTGTCAAATATAAAGTCTATTACGGGACAGAGAGCGGCGTTTACGGAAGCGCTAAGGAAACAACCAGTAATTATTATACGATTTCCGGCCTTTCTAGCGGCGTGACGGCATATTGCGCGGTTACGGCTATAGATGGCGACGGCAACGAAAGCGTAAAATCTTCAGAAATCAATTTTACTTATAATTAAAAAATATGTTTGACGATCTGAACAAAAATGTCCAAGAAGGGCAGGAAGAAAATTCTCAGGGTCCAAAACCGATAGAGGATATTTTTTCCAACACCGACGCGGCAAAGAAAGAGAAGCCGGCCGTTTTCCAGCCGAAAATGGAAACAGCGGAACAGTTCGCAATTGAAGATGAACGTCCGGGGCTGGATAAAAGATATTTTGTCCTCGGAGCTTTGATCTTGGGCCTGATAACTGTTGGCGCGGGCGGAGTTTATTTTTATAAGAATTTTGCCGGCAAGACCGCGACCGTCCAAGCGCCGGAAGGACAGGATCAGAATATGGAGCCGGCCGCTGAAAATAAAGATACGGGCAACGCGGCCGTGAATACGAACGTGATTCCGGATCAAGACCATGACGGATTGAGCGATGAAGAAGAAAGGGGCTTGGGGATGGATTCAAACAATATCGATTCCGATGATGATGGACTTTTTGATCGGGAAGAGGTAAAGGTTTATAAGACAAATCCGCTGAAAACGGATACTGACGGAGACGGATTCTTGGACGGCAATGAAGTAAAGAGCGGCTACAATCCGAACGGAGCCGGAAAATTATTCGAAATAAAATAAAGTATGCTTCAGGACGATAAAAAAATAACAGGTGAGGGCGTGAAAGAGGCTGATAATATCTTGGATGAGGTTGAAATTTATTCGATGCCGGAAAGTTTCCGCCTGTCTTACCATAAAGTTAATGCCGCAAAAAAAACCGGCCTAGTTATCATAATCGCGGGCAGCCTGTTTTTTATCGCCTTGTCCGTCGTCGCTTATTACTATTTTTTCATGAAAAAGCCGGCGGAAATTCCGCAGGAAAATCAAAGGCAGGAAGCGCCGGCGGCCCAGGAAAAAAAGGAACAGGCTTCATCAACGGCTAAAGATATAATACCCGAAGCCAAGCTGGAAACGCCGAAAGAAGCATACTTGAGATTGAGACGTAGCGCCGTTTCTTCATTATTGAGCGTGCCCGGGTTGGAAGAAATCGGTGAAATCACGGAAGAGATGAATGTCGGTTCATCAACAGCTGTTCTGAAAATTAAAACGAAAAAACTGGACAGGGATGGACTGGTCACCATGGCCTTTGACAAAGAATGGAGGATAACCGGAGAAAACTGGACAGAATCCGCATCTTCGACGCCATCCGTATCGACGGATTTCCAGCCAAGCCGGGATTCTGACAGCGACGGCCTGTCCGATAAGGAGGAGGATCTACTGGGATTGGATAAGAACAATAAAGACAGCGACGGCGATACATATGCCGATTTCAGCGAGATGGCGAATTCTTACAACCCGGCCGGAGATGGAAAATTATCGGAAAACGCAAAAATAAAACAGTATGCCGGCAAAGTATTTTCCTACAACGTCCTTTATCCGGCCGCGTGGACAGTCAATGCCGCGGGCGGGGATGAGTCGATAATGATAAAATCTCCGGACAACCAATTTTTCCAGATTATTGTCCAGCCTAACGCCGACAAGGATGATATCCGGTCCTGGTATGGAAAGCAGTTCGATGAAAAGAAGACGGCCGCTTTATCCGGAGATGATTGGGAGGGCATAGAGAGCGACGACGGCCTGATCGTTTACGCGACCGACAGCAAGCGCAATTTCATTTTTACGCTTACTTACAACCCGGGCGAAAATGAATATCTGGATTATATGGGGATGTTCCGAATAATGATTAAAAATCTGAACATCGCAAATTGATGGTGGAAATAAATAATACAACCAAAGAAAGGGTGGATGCGCGCGCGGTGAAAAAGGCGGCTGAAATTTTTTTAGAAAAAAAGAGAAAATCCGGCTATGAAGTTTCCGTCGCTTTTGTCGGCGATGCGGCCATCAGGAAACTGAACAAGGCTTACCGCGGGATGGACAAAGCTACCGACATCCTGACTTTTGCCGGGGAGGATAAATTTTTGGGCGAGATAATCATCGATTACAGGCAGATAAAAAGGCAGGCGAAAGAGCAGGGGCACAGCGCGAAAAAAGAATTGATTTTTATCTTGATCCACGGCCTGTTCCATCTGTTGGGATATGAGGATGATGCGGAAAAAGACAGGTTGCATATGATCAAGATAGGGCAGAAATTTATAGATAGGAATTTACAAGAAATATAGTAAACCTGTTAATGACATTAATTTATTTTTATTATGTTCAGGATCAGACGCTTATTCAAAAGTTTCACTTACGCTTTCCATGGATTGTTCAAGGTTTTGCGCGAAGAACAGAATTTGAAGCTGCAGATTATCGCCGGCATTCTGGTCGTCGCCCTGGGAGCGTATTTCAGGATAAGCCATATCGAATGGGCATTGTTATTTTTTGCTGTTTTTCTGGTGATCCTGATGGAAATAATAAACAGCGCGATTGAAAGGGTTTCCGATGTCCTGAAACCGAGGATCCATAGCTATGTAAAAGAAATAAAAGACATCATGGCGGCGGCAGTGATGATGTCTTCTATACTTGCCGTCATAATCGGGCTGATTATTTTCTATCCCTATTTGTTCAAATAGGCCGCCCGTGTTATAATAGATTTAATTCTAAACAGGAATAATAAAAAATAAGAAACAGGAAAGATGCTTCGTATCGGTTCTTTCTCTTATTTTCTATTGTTGATATGAGAGATGATATAATCGCCGGCCTTGATATCGGTTCAAATGCTATCAGGCTGGTTGTCGGTCAAAAAATTTATTCACATTCAGGTCCCCAATTGCAGATCATCGGGGCTGTTGAGGTACCTTCATCCGGAATCAACAGGGGCGCGGTCAACAGCATCGAGGATACCACATCCGCGATTTCGGCCTGCATTGAAAAAGCGGAAAGGCTGATCGGCGTCCCGATCGAGAGCGTATGGGCAAGCATCAACGGCCCTCACATCAAATGCGAAAGAAGCAAGGGCGTGGTGGCGGTCAGCAAGAGCGATGGCGAGATTACGGAAGACGATGTGGCAAGGGCGATCGAGGCGGCAAGGGCGTTATCTGTCCCGCCTAACTATGAAATCCTGCATGTCATCCCGGTCAAATTTACCGTTGACAACCAGGAAGATATCAAAGATCCGATCGGAATGACCGGTATCAGATTGGAAGTGGAGACATTGATTATCCAAGGCCTTTCCAGCCAGATCAAAAATCTGACTAAAGCGATTTACAGAACCGGTCTTGAAATCGAAGATCTTGTATCTTCCCCTTTGGCTGCGGCCGAAGCGGTAGTCGGACCGAAACAGAAAGAATTGGGCGCCGCCTTAGTCAACATCGGTTCGTCCACATCCAGCATCGCCGTTTTTGAAGAGGGCGAAATATTGCATACCGCAGTCATCCCGATCGGTTCCGAACATATCACTTCGGATGTAGCCATCGGCCTCCGTTGCCCGATCAATTTAGCGGAAAAGATAAAGATAGAATTCGGCAGCGCCAAGCCGGACCAGTTCGGCAAGAAAGACGAGATCGATATCAGCGAATTGGCGGAAGAAGAGGGATTGGGCTCCGAACTGAAAATAATTTCTCAAAAATATGTTTCCGAAATCATAGAAGCCAGGGCGGAGGAAATTTTTGAAAAGATCGACAATGAATTCAAGAAGATAGAACGTTCCGGGATGTTGCCGGCCGGAGTATTCCTGATCGGCAGCGGATCAAAGCTGAACAATATCGTCGATGCCGCGAAGGAAAGATTAAGATTGCCGGTCGCGATCGGAGCCAACAAGAATCTGAGCTCTGTCATCGACAAGGTTAACGACCCCGGATTCCTGACGGCGCTGGGTCTCGTTGTCTGGGGCAACCAGCTGACAAAAGGCAGACGGGCGGGCCTTAAATTTCCGGGCAGCGACGCAGTGGATAAGTCAGTAGAGAAAATAAAGAAATGGTTTTCTTCTTTTATGCCCTAGTGTATACAATAATTATACACCCTAACTGGGGAGTATTGTTTTTTTTCGGGAGTGATATATAATTGAAATAAGAGTCCTAACCAATCAAGAAAGCAAAAAAGCATAAGAATAAGTTGCTTTATTGTTTTATCGTGAAATATATGGCAGAAGTAAAACCAGCTATTGAAACATTCGCCAAGATCAAAGTCATTGGCGTCGGAGGATCAGGAGGAAGCGCGGTAAATCGTATGATTGACGCGGGAATCAAGGGCGTTGAATTTATCGCTGTCAATACGGATGTTCAGGCTTTGCACTATAATAAGGCCGCGAAGAAACTGCACATAGGAAAAACTATAACCCGCGGACTGGGAGCCGGTATGAATCCGGAAGTCGGAGGCCATGCCGCCCAGGAGTCGCAGAATGAAATCAGAGACCTGCTGAAAGATACCGATATGGTTTTCGTGACCTGCGGTTTGGGCGGAGGGACAGGAACAGGCGCTGCTCCGATCGTGGCGGAAATCGCCCGCGACCTTGGCGCTCTGACTGTTGCCGTCGTTACCAAGCCGTTCGCCTTCGAAGGCGCGCAAAGAAAAAATATCGCGGAAAGAGGACTGATGGAATTGACTGATAAGGTTGATACGATAATCACCATCCCTAATGATAAATTATTACAAGTGATCGATAAGAAAACTTCATTGCTCGACGCATTCATGGTCGTTGATGAGATTTTGAGGCAGGGCGTCCAGGGCATCGCTGAACTTATTACCATTCCAGGTTTGATCAACGTCGACTTTGCCGATGTGAAAGCGGTCATGGCGAATACCGGCAGCGCGTTGATGGGTATCGGCGAGGCATCCGGCGAGAATAAGGCGATCGAAGCGGCGAAAGCGGCGATCAATTCTCCTTTGCTGGAAATGTCGATCGAGGGCGCGAAAGGCATCCTGTTCACGATCACGGGCGGTCCGAATCTTGCTATGGCTGAAGTGAATGAAGCGGCGAAAGTGATTACCGCTTCCGCGGATGAAGACGCGAAGATCATTTTCGGCACGGTCATCAATGAAAAAATGAAAGATGAGATAAAAGTTACGGTTGTCGCGACCGGCTTCGGGAATAAAGGTTCTGTGCCAAGGGAAAGAGAAGCTATCAGCAATGAAAGATACGTCCCGACTTCATTCGTAGCCGAGGAAGAAAAAAGAGAAGACCGCTTCAATCTGGAAAAGAAGAAGAGCAAGATTTCTCCGATAAAACAGGCGCAGCTCGAACCGGCCCAGAAAAAGGGCGCGGTGAATAATACTGTTGAAGATGATGACGAGCTTGGCATCCCGGCGTTTATTAGGAAAAAAATGATGTAAGCTCAAATATTAAAAACCTACTTTTTCTGAAGTAGGTTTTTTGTTTTTTTTATTGTCATTGACAACATGGGTTTATGTTTTTCTCATAAAAATTTTATCAATATATGGTAGAATGAGTGAGTGAAAAAGACAAAGATTTGACGTTCGATTTTTGTTCGCTTATAATGAAAATATAATTCCATGAAAAAACTCCTAAAACAATATTTCGGTTACGATGAATTCCGTCCTCTGCAGGAGGAAATCATCAACCATGTCCTCGGACAGAAAGATTCTTTTGTTTTGATGCCCACCGGGGGCGGCAAATCGCTTTGCTACCAGTTGCCGGCGTTGAAATTCCCCGGCCTTACTCTTGTCATCTCCCCGTTGATCGCCTTGATGAAAGACCAGGTGGACGCGCTGCAGGCTTGCGGCGTTAAGGCGGAGTTCATAAACTCGACCCTGACCCCGGCGGAAATCAACGAAATCTGCGTGCGGGTGAAAAATTATGAAATCAAGATCCTGTATGTTGCGCCGGAAAGATTCGCCTTGAAAGATTTCCAAGAATTTTTGAAAACATTGAATATCAACCTGATCGCCATCGATGAGGCTCATTGTATTTCCGAATGGGGGCATGACTTCCGTCCTGACTACCGCAATTTGAGCCTTTTGAAAAAGCTTTTCCCGTCCGTCCCGCTCATAGCCCTTACGGCGACAGCGACGCAAAAGGTGCGCGAAGATATCCTGAATCAGCTAGGGCTCAGGAGTCCGCGCGTTTTCATTTCCAGCTTCAACCGCAAGAACCTCAATTTGAGCGTCATCGAGAAAAAAAAGGCGTTCCCGAAATTGCTCGGCTTGATCAATAAATACAAGAACGAATCCGCCATCATCTATTGCTTTTCCCGCAAAGAAACCGAGGAGATCGCCGAGAATCTGAAATTGAACAAGATCAATGCCCGCGCTTACCACGCCGGATTGGAAACGAACGAACGGAAATTGGTCCAGGAGTTATTCATCAAAGACAAGATCGATGTCATTGTCGCCACGATCGCGTTCGGCATGGGTATCGACAAGCCGGATGTCCGGTTGGTCGCCCATTACACCTATCCGAAAACGCTCGAAGGCTATTATCAGGAAATCGGCCGCGCCGGCCGAGACGGGCTGCCGAGCGAGTGCGTCATGTTCTACACCTACGCCGATACGCGCAAACATGAGTTTTTTATGAATCAGATGGAGGACGCCTTGCGGGAACGGGCGCGGGAAAAATTGAGTGAGATGCTGAATTTCGCCGAGCTCATGTCTTGCCGTAAAAAATATTTGTTGAAATATTTCGGTGAAGAAATGAAAGAGGATAGCTGCGGAGCCTGCGATTTCTGTCTGGCGGACAAAGAGATGTTCGACGCGACAACGATCACGAAAAAAATTCTCTCTGCCCTGATCAGGACGGAAAACCGTTTCGGCAAGAATTATATCGTCG
>CAYHWE010000011.1:24245-26007 GCA_964360445.1 uncultured Gammaproteobacteria bacterium
TCGAAGTCTTGTTGGGCAAGAAGAGCCAGCGCATCTTGCGCAATAACCACGAAAAGCTTTCCGTCTTCGGGATCGTTAATGATTTCTCGGAAAACAGTCTGGGGCAGATCATAAACCAATTGATCAATCTGAGCTATATCGTGAAAAGCGAAGGCGAATATCCGACTTTGGTCATAACGAAAAAGGGGATGGAATTCCTTCGGGAAAACAAGAAACTGGAAATGCCGAAATTGAAGGCCGAGGCGGTCGAAGGTGTCCGTACGAAAAAGGGCAGTCTGGATTTTAATCCGGATCTGTTCAATAGTTTAAGGATCCTGCGCAAAGAGCTTGCCGATAAGGCGAACGTACCGCCGTTCGTCATCTTTGGCGACACCTCGCTCCAGGAAATGGCCTATTATTTCCCGAAAGACAAAGACCAGTTCGCGCGCATAAGCGGCGTCGGCGCAAAAAAGCTCGAGCAGTTCGGCGAGACATTCTTGCATGCTATCAATACTTTCGCCAAAGCGCGGGGCATTTCCCCGGTCGCCATCCCGGAAAAAGGGCAAGAAGAGCCTATGGTCCAGATGAAAAGGCAGTCGCCGGTTTTCTACACGAAGACAAGGGAATTACTTTTAAAAAAAATCCCGATCGACCGGATCGCGAAGAATCAGGACCTGCAACAATCGACCATAGTCAACCATATCGAAAAGCTGATTGACGGCGGCGAAAGGCTTGATCTCTTATACTTGAAATTACCCCAAGACCGCTACGAAGCGATGAAAAAAGCGTTTGAAGAATGCGGAGATGAAAAACTGAAACCGGTTTTTGAATACCTGGGTGAAAAATATTCTTATGATGAATTGCGGTTGGTCCGGGTTTTGATGCGAGTGTGATTTTTGCCCCCGCGGATATTGGGGGTGCGGGGGGTTTCTCCCTCTCCTTGGCAAGGAGAGGGCCAGCCAGCGCAGGCCGGCCGGGGGGTGGTGGGGGGGCGAAACGAGATTAAAGGCAACCCCGGCGCAACTTGTTCCAAAATGGAAACAGTTCAAAAGAAAGTAATAAGATGGTTAAGCGTTTATTTGGGCGACTAAAGTCTGAAGAGTTTGGTATGTGCAAAAATTGCACATACTGCCACTGATGGTGCTCGGGGGTTTATAATTTCTTTAGGAAAAATTTATCTGAAAAAGGGTATGATTAAGATATGGATAATAAAGATAAGATAAGTCTAAAAGGAGATTTCCAAATCCCTATTTATAAAAAACTTCTCTTGAAATTTTGGCCTAAAATGGCGATGAAAATTTTGGCCCAGGAAATCGGGATTGAAAATATAATTTTTGATAAATTGCACGAAGTTTTTGCTAAAAGCCAAAGAGTAGATATCTTTCCCGCTTTTTCCAATTCCCGCGGTTTTATTTTGGTAATAGATAATCAAACTGCTTTATTTTTCTATCAAGACGGAGATAAGTTTGTTTACGACGGATTTGAGATGGGCGAATATGAAAAGGGTGATGTTACTGTTTTTGATAGCTTGAGGGGTAATTTTTGAATTTTTAGTGAATTCAGGCAGTTTATTGCCTTAATTCACTAATTATTGACCTTTTTTAGTGAATGTGGTATAATGGCTATATAAACAAATGAAATTATATGGCCATCACTAATCCTATTAAAAATAGAATTAAAACATTAAAAAGTGAATTTGATACTCTGCGCAAAGGGAAAGAGTCGCGTTTGGCTATGATTGATGAGACAGAAGTTACGGAAAGCGTTTACAATTCCAAAGCTA
>CAYHWE010000012.1:0-23625 GCA_964360445.1 uncultured Gammaproteobacteria bacterium
TTCTTTCTTCTTATAACGCTATACTCCGGGACTTTTTCGTCCAGTTCTATGGAGATTATTCTTTTCTGTCCGCCATGGGCTTCTTCTAATTTTTCACCGCTATCCGCGTCAATCATTTTCTTTAGTTTCATCTTGATTATATCATATCCCGGCCTAATAATCTCAATTGTATCGCCAATTTTTAAGCTGTTATGCACTTTTAAGCTAGCTGCAAATTTTTGAGACCCCCTCTTAATCTCCCCCTTGCTAAGGGGGAGTGAAGAGATGATTTGGCCACAAAATTCCCAATCAGAATTAACATGGGTGTCGTCTAAATTTTGCGCCATCTGGCCAGCGCCAAACATAAAGCCTTCAGTGTAGCCGCGATGTTTCAGCTTTGTCTGCAGTTCTTTATGTAAATTATTTAAGATTTTTTTCGTTTCTGTTTTGGATAAATTTTTGTCGTATTGGATGTCAATCGCTTTGCGGTAAGCGCCGATTACGCAAGCAAGGTAATAAACGCTTTTTGCGCGGCCTTCAATTTTAAACGAACTGATGCCAGCTTCAGTTAGTTCCGGAACGTGCTTAATAAGGCACATATCCTTTGAATTGATCATATAGCTTCCATGTTCTTCTTCAACCATTTCAAGCGCGGTATCGTGCCCGTCCGGCTTGATGAAAACTTCGCCGCCGGTTTGGTCGTCAACGTCAAATTTCCAACGGCAAACCTGCGCGCAGTCGCCTAAATTCGCGCTGCGGCCTGTGTAGTATTTTGATAAGAAGCATCTGCCGGAGTAGGCCATGCACATGGCGCCATGGATGAATGTTTCCAGTTCCAATTTCGGGATGCGCTTGCGGATTTCCCTGACCTCGTCCAAACTGACTTCGCGTCCTAAAATTACTCTTTCAAGGCCTTGCTTGTACCAGAATTTTGCCGCTTGCCAGTTTGTGCAGTTGGCTTGGGTCGACAGATGGATGACCGCTTTCGGCCAGATTTCCCTTATCGCTTCGATGACGCCCGGATCAGAAACAATCAAGCCGTCCGGTTTCAAGCTCTTTAAAATTTTTATATACTCGGAAAGATTTTTGATGTGATGATTGTGGGCGAAAATATTGATTGTCACATAGATTTTTTTATTAATACCATGCGCGTATCCAATCGCTTCCCTTAGAGAGTCTATCGTGAAATTATTAATGCGGACGCGCAGGGAAAAGTTGTGAATACCGTCAAAAACAGCATCAGCGCCAAAAGCGAAGGCTGTTTTCATCTTTTCCAGATTTCCCGCCGGCGCTAAAAGTTCAGGCCTAAAGGCCCCCTTTTTAAAAGGGGGTGTGCCCGTCTTAACTCGAGCACGAGGCGGAAGGGATTTTGTTCTTCCGCCTGAGGCGGATTTTCTTGTTTTCTTCATTTTGTCAGTATAGCGATTTCAGCTTATTTTTTCAAGGCTTTATAAAAAACCGCTTTTGGCGGTTCGGAGAAAATAATACTATTTATGGCATCGGCGGCGCGCATCTGCCTTTTGAGCCGACTACATAAGTATTTTGCGTTTGCGTGCAGTCCGCGGACGGATTGGATCCGGGTCCGATAAGGCGTATCATTGGGTCGCTTGGATCGTAAGCGCCTTCCGCGCCCTGATGCGCCCAGACAAAATAATTTTTGCCGTCTATGCTGGAATAGCCGTAACATATCCCTGTGCTAGGGTTTGCCAGCGGATCGCTCGGAAGAGCAGTTATGTATGCGGGAGCAAGATCGGGAATATAGGCGTTGGCGCCGGCGTAATCCGGCTTGCTTTCTACGCCGGAGAAGGGCGATGGCGTGCATCGTCCTTCAAGCCAGACTCCTTCCGCGGATCCGGCGCTTGTCATCGGATAATTTCCGTTCTTATCATAATATAATTCCAGGGCGGTTTGTATCTGTTTTAAGTCCGTCCGCCTTTTTGCGTTTCTTGCTTTTGCTCTCGAGGCGTTTATGCTTACAACTGCCAAAGTAGCCAAAAATCCGATGATAGAAATGACAACCAAAAGTTCTATTAAAGTAAAACCTCTATTCTTATAAATGTTTTTACCACTTATAGCCATATCTATGGATTTTATATGTACATCATATCAATTCGGCAATAAAAAATCCATGGATAGGCCATGGATTTTTAGTTTTAGTCCTGGTGCGGGCGGAGAGACTCGAACTCTCACGGATTGCTCCACTTGCTCCTAAGGCAAGCGTGTATACCAATTTCACCACGCCCGCAAAATTAACCGCAATGGTTAAATGTATTTTTACTTGAATTAGCTCTTTTGTCAATTCCGTGATATAATTTTGGTAGAAATTTATATTTTAAATTAAAAATAAGCCCGCTTGAGGGCGCTAAAATTATGGCTGACACAAACAAAGCGAAATCATCAACAAAGGAGGCGAAGAATTCCGGAGCGGAATCTTCCAATGACACCGATGTTGAGGAAAATAAAACCATCGCGGCTCTTTCTTATGTCTGGATTCTTTTTTTAGTGCCGCTTTTGGGAAAAAGGAAATCAAAGTTTGCCCAATTCCATGCTAAACAGGGGTTCATTCTGTTCGTGATCGAATTGATTGCCAGCCTTTTTATGTGGTTCCCGATCTTCGGACAGCTGTTGATGTTGGCATTGTTGATCGTCGCGGTAATGGGATTCGTAAAAACTTTGAACGGCGAATGGTGGGAAATCCCATATATCCACGAATGGAGCAAGAAAATAAAATTATAAAAAATATTTTTCAATTTTTAATTAGAAATTGGAAATTAGAAATTTTTGCATATGTCTAATTTTATCAAGTTTTTTAATGAACTCACCATCAAGGACGTTCCGGTTGTAGGAGGGAAGAATGCTTCTTTGGGGGAGATGTATAGAAACCTGTCTGCCGAAGGCGTGAAGGTTCCGAACGGATTCGCGACGACATCGGCCGCTTATAACTATGTTTTGGAGCAGGGCGGACTTAGGG
Organism: uncultured Gammaproteobacteria bacterium; assembly: GCA_964360445.1. GTDB lineage: Bacteria > Patescibacteriota > Patescibacteriia > Patescibacteriales > JAKAJF01 > CAYHWE01. The sequence goes on from CAYHWE010000012.1 coordinate 2,951, forward strand.
CGGAAATAGAAAAAATACTAAAAGGGCTGGATACGAAAAATGTTACCGATCTGATGAAGCGGGGATCAAAAGTGCGTGAAACGATTTTGAAAGTGAAATTTCCCGATGATCTGAGGGATGAAATTTTCAAAGCGTATGATGAATTATCAAGGCAATATAACACAAAGGAAACGGATGTCGCCGTCCGTTCAAGCGCGACCGCTGAAGATCTGCCTGATGCTTCTTTTGCCGGACAACAAGAAACTTATTTGAATATCAAAGGCAAGGAACACCTTTTGCTTGCGGTCAAGAAATGTATCGCTTCTTTATTTACCAATCGCGCAATCTCATATCGTGTCGATAAAGGCTTTGATCATTTCAAGATCGCTTTGTCTGTCGGCATCCAAAAGATGATCAGGAGTGATATCGGTTCTTCCGGCGTCATGTTCACGATCGATACCGAATCCGGCTTTGCCAATACGGTCTTGATCAATTCTATTTACGGTTTAGGTGAAAATATCGTCCAGGGCAAGGTTACGCCGGATGAATATTTTGTTTTCAAGCCGACAAAGAAAATCATCTCCAAAACTATCGGCCACAAGAAGATAAAGATGATTTATAATGGCGATCCGAAGAAGCCGGTCCGCGATGTGGCCGTGGGGAAGAATGACCAGCTAAAGCCTTCGATCACGGATGAACAGGTAATCAAATTGGCTGAATGGGGAATGATCATTGAAAAGCATTATAAGCGCCCGATGGACATCGAATGGGCTTTGGACGGAAAAGAAAAACAGCTTTACATCATCCAGGCTCGTCCGGAAACTATCCATAGCGTCCGTGATTACAGCGTGATTGAAGAATATAAATTGGAACAGAATACCGCCAAAGTGATTACGGTAGGACAAAGTGTCGGCAATAAGATCGGCGCCGGCGTGGCTAACAGGATGATGAGCGTAAAGGACATCGCCAAATTCAAACCCGGCCAAGTATTGGTTACCGATATGACTGATCCGGATTGGGAGCCGATCATGAAAATCGCTTCCGCTATCGTTACGGATAAAGGTGGAAGGACTTGCCATGCGGCGATCGTGTCGCGCGAATTGGGCATTCCTTGCGTGGTCGGAACTGAAAATGTCAGCGTAAAGGTAAAGAGCGGAATGAAAATTACCGTAAATTGCGCGGATGGCGATAAGGGATTCGTTTATGATAATCTTGTGCCGTTCAAGATCAATAAGACTGATATCAAGAATCTGAAGAAGCCGAAAACAAAAGTCATGATGAATATCGGCGCTCCGGATCTGGCATTCGCGACTTCTTTCATCCCGAATGAAGGTGTCGGCTTGGCCCGCGAAGAATTCATCATCAATAACGCGATCAAGATCCATCCTTTAGCCCTGATCAATTATCCGAAAAATAAAGATAAGAAGGCGAATAAAGAGATCGAAAAAATCACATTCGGCTATAAAGATAAGAAACAATTTTTCATCGATAAATTGGCTGAGGGCGTAGCCACGATCGCGGCCGCTTATTATCCGAAAGATGTGATTGTCAGGTTGTCTGATTTCAAGTCCAACGAATATGCGAATCTGATCGGCGGTTTGGAATACGAACCGGTTGAATCCAATCCTATGATCGGCTGGAGAGGCGCCTCAAGATATTATGATCCGAAATACGCGCCGGCTTTCGCCATGGAATGCCAAGCTTTGAAAAAAGTGCGTGATGACATGGGTCTGACTAATCTGAAAATCATGGTTCCATTCTGCCGCACAGTCGACGAGGGCAAGAAGGTTTTAGATATCATGGCGCAGAACGGATTGGAAAGAGGAAAGAATGGCTTGCAAGTTTACGTGATGGCTGAAATTCCGACTAATATCATTTTAGCAGAGAAGTTTGCGGAAATTTTTGACGGCTTCTCGATCGGATCGAATGACCTGACCCAATTGACCTTAGGCATTGACCGCGATGCCGGCCAACTAAAAGTCGCCGGAGTTTCGAACGAAAAGAACGAATCGGTAAAATGGTTGATCAAACATTTGATCGAGGTATCGAAAAAGACCGGAACAAAAGTCGGTATCTGCGGCCAGGCGCCATCAGACTTTCCGGACTTCGCGCAGATGTTGATCGAATTGGGAATCGATTCAATCTCATTGAATCCGGATACGGTAGTAAAGACAACAATGGCGATTTCGGAGAAGGAGAGGGAGCTTGGTATCTCATAACGCATAGCTCACATCTCATAGCTCTTAAAAGCCCGACCGCGTAAGCGGTCGGGCTTTTTTTGATTGTCATCCTCGCGAAAGCGGGGATCCAGGGATGAGAGCGAGAAAGATGAGTTAGAATAAAAAATAGCCAAATATTTCTTCTCTAGAATTTTTGTTTGAATTCATGTTTGTGCTGACTAACCCTGGATTCCCGATCGGAGTCGGGAATGACAATAAGAATTTAAGCCCCCTTTAACAAAGGGGGTGCGGGGGATTTTTAGGTTGTAAGCGGCAGAAAGTTTCTGATTGCAAAAAAGCTCCACAGCCCTTTCGGGACTATGGAGCTAGCGGGTGTTAGTAGAATTAATCTCGTTGATGGATGGTGCTTTCTTTTGGATTTACCCCAAACATTATTGAGGCGCGTGTTTTCATTGGCAGATTTACTAAATATGTTTTATTTTCTACAACGATTATCTGTTCATCTCTTTCTTTTCCACAAATTTCTACTGCTTTGTTAATAGCCTTAGTAACATCATCTGAAAATTTATCTAAAAAGACTTGCTCAGTAATCGAATCCCCCGGCTCTAATAACTCTTTTATATTTTCATTGCACAAAAGCTCAGCTTTTCCACCATTGTTTATATGCAGATTTAGTTTTTCTTCGTTAACATTCTGAATATTATATGTTATTTTTAATCTTTCAATAAATTCCTCTTTACTTAGTGGTGCTGCAACTCTACTATCTTTTATTTCCTCTAAATATTTATTCCAAAGGTTTTCGAAGTATTTTTTTGCATAATTTTCTAATTCTAAAATTTCTTCATCAGTTTTTTCTTCTCTGGCTCTTTCTGATAAATACAAAGATTTTGTCTCTTGTTTTTGGATCGTTTCTCTAATTTTTTCTAAAGATATTTTATCTTTCATCAATGCTTCAATTTGTGCTTTTAAATCAGCAATTTCATTATCTTTATTTTTTATAATATCTTTTAAGTTTTCATATTTTTGGGCAATATCAACATTCATTTCCTTCTTTATTTTTTCTATCTGCTCCTTTGTTAACTCAAGTCTATCCTCTTCAAGGGCATAGCCTGAACCCTCTTTTATTAATTCTGCATCAGATAAGGTTCTTTCCTTTTTGATTTTTGCCTGTTCCTCCGGCGTTGGTTGATATGGTTTTTCAAATCCCATAGTTTTATTATCTACAAAATATAAACTTTTGCAGAATTAGTTAATTTATTAAGAGTATCTCCTTATTTATATTTTACTCTCTCTCTCTTGCAAGCAAGTGCCTAAAAAGACCCCACCTTAATCCTCCCCTTGCTAAGGGGAGGTAAATTAAAATTACTCCCCCTTGGCAAGGGGGAGATTAAAGAGGGGGTATGGAGGTGTATTGTGCAGAAAGATGAAAATTCACGAATAACCGATTGATTGGGCCCACCTCACCCCAGCCCTCTCCTTGGCAAGGAGAGGGAGTTAATCCCCTCCGCCTCGTTCTCGAGTCGAGACGGGCTAACCCCCTTGTTAAAGGGGGTAATTAATTTGACTTTGATTTGACAATCCTCCACAATTAAATTAACCATAATTCCTAATTCATAATTCATGATTCCAGTCTTCCTCCACACCTTCCAACCCTCCCCAATAATGTTCTCCTTCGGACCGATAAATATCTATTGGTACGGTTTTTTTATTGTCTTGGGAGTGATTTCCGCTCTGTTTATTGCCATGAAGCTGGGTTCGTATTATGGAATCAAAAAAGAGACGGTAATCGATCTGGCTTTTTATCTCGTCATTTTCGGGGTGATCGGCGCGCGTGTTTATGATGTATTTTTTGTGGAATGGAATTATTTTTCTATGCATTTGTTGGATATTTTCAAGGTCTGGCAGGGTGGGCTGGCAATTCATGGCGCGATTATTGCGGGAATAATTACGCTTTATGTTTTTGCGAAGAGGATCAACCCCCTTAATCCCCCTTATCAGGGGGACAAAGAAAAAAGCCCCCTTGATAAAGGGGGTGAGGGGTATTTGAATTTCTGGCTTCTCGCTTCAATCATGGTTCCTGGTTTGGCTTTGGCCCAGGCAATCGGACGATGGGGGAATTATTTCAATCAAGAATTATTCGGCGGCCCGACTGATCTGCCTTGGGGAATTCCGATCAGCATTATGAACCGGCCGATCGAGCATATTTCTTCAGTCTATTTCCACCCGGCTTTTTTGTATGAATCGATCGGGAGTCTGATTGTTTTTATGATTTTGATCGGTTTTCATATTTTGATGATAAGAAATAAAATCCCCCCAACCCCCTTTGTTAAAGGGGGGATAAATCGTTATGTGTTATGTGTTATGTGTTATGCGATAATGTATTCATTATTGCGTTTTTTTACTGAGTCCATCAGGATTGATGAAACTCCGGAAATTTTCGGGTTACGTTTGCCGCAGATTGTCAGTTTATCGGTCATATTTTGTGCTTTGATTTTCTCGATTTTTGAGCTTAAAAAAATAAAAACTAAGATTGACTGAGGTTATAGAATGCTATATTATAAGGAATATAAGCAAAAAATTAATTTTATGTTTACGAAAAAAGGGACGATTATTGATAAAAATAGGATAAATGAGGTTTTAGCCAGGGGGGTGGAAGAGGTTATAGTCAAGGAAGAATTGGAAAAGAAGATGGCTAGCGGCAAGAAGTTAAGGGTAAAATTCGGGATTGATCCGACCGGGTCTGTTTTGCATTTGGGGCATACCGTGCCTTTGCGGAAATTAAGAGAGTTTCAGGATTTGGGCCACCAGGTAATTTTGTTGATCGGTGATTTTACGGCGCGTATCGGCGACCCGACCGGCAGGGCCTCTGCAAGAAAACCGATGACGGATAAAGAAATAAAAGATAATATGAAGAGTTATACAAAGCAGGTGGGTATGATTTTGGATATGAAGAAAGTGGAGGTACGATATAATTCAGAGTGGTTGGCGAAATTAAGTTTTAAAGATTTGATTTTACTGACTTCAAAAGTGACGTATGCTCAGGTCTCACAAAGAGCTGATTTTAAGGAAAGGATAAAAAACGATATGGACTTAAGCTTGCAGGAATTCATGTATCCGGTCATGCAAGGATATGATTCGGTTATGCTTAAGGCCGATATTGAAATCGGCGGAACAGACCAAAAATTCAATTTATTGATGGGAAGGCAGCTTCAAAAAAGATATGACCAAGAACAGCAGGATGTAGTCACTTGCCCGTTGCTTGAAGGATTGTCTGGCGGAGACAAGATGAGCAAGAGTTTGAATAACTATATTGCACTGACGGAAAAAAGCGAGGATATGTATGGCAAGATCATGTCTTTGACTGATGATTTGATCGTAAAATATTTTGAACTTTGCACTTATTTGCCAATGGAAGAAATAGAATCAATAAAACAGCAATTGAAGGGCGGCAAGGTTAATCCGCGCGATTTAAAAATGCGATTGGGTTTTGAAATCGTAAAAATATATCACGGCGAAAAAGAGGCTTTGAAAGCGCAAGAGCATTTTGTGAAAACTGTGCAAAAAAAGGAAATACCAGAAGAGATCCAAATGATCAAGATACAAGAAACAAGATACAAACTTATTGATTTATTATTAGAAGTAAAATTGAGTACAAGCAAGAGTGAGGCGAGGAGATTGATCGAACAGGGCGGGGTTAAGGTGAATAATGAAGTTGTACAGGATGCGAACAGGGAAATTGAGATAACTAAAGAAGGCGTTTTGCTCCAGAGAGGAAAAAGGCAATTTGTAAAAGTTGTAAGATAATATATGATAGGAGTTTTTGATTCTGGATTCGGCGGGCTGACAGTCCTGAAAGAGTTTCTGAGCGTTTTACCGGAATATGACTATGTGTATCTGGGAGACAATGCTCGCGCTCCGTATGGAGGAAAGTCGCAGAAAGAGATCTATCAATATGCATGCGAAGGGATGGAATTCTTGTTCGGTAAGGGATGTGATTTGGCGATAGTGGCTTGCAATACGGCCTCGGCAAAGGCATTGCGCAAGATCCAGCAAAAGTTCTTACCAAAACATTATCCGGATAAGAAAGTATTGGGAGTGATAATCCCGACAGCGGAGGAGATAGGCGAGAAGGGCATAAAAAGAGTCGGCATTATCGGCACAGAATCGACCGTGAAATCAAAAACTTATATCAAGGAATTGGAAAAGATAGATAAGGATATCAAGGTATTCCAGAAAGCCTGCCCGGAACTTGCGCCCTTGATCGAAAGGGGTAAGGCAAAAGAAGCGGGTACAAAGAAGAAAATCGGAGCTTATCTGGATTATTTCAAGAACAAGAAAATAGATGCCCTCATCCTCGGATGCACCCATTATCCGATCATAAAAAAGGAAATCCAGGAAATTATGGGTGAAATAGAGATAATCAGTCCGCCCGCGATTATTGTTGGCAAATTAAAGGATTATCTGGAAAGGCATAAAGAGATAGAGAGGAAGCTGGAAAAAAATAAAAAAAGATTTTTTTATACGACAGGAGATATTAAAAAATTCAGCGGATTGGGAGGGAAGTTTTTGGGGAGGAGAATAAAAATTGTTAAAAAGACTGTCATCTCGAGCGGATGCGAGAGATCCCGGTAGAAGCGCTTGCCGAGATTTCTCACTACACTTCGTTCTATTCGAAATGACAAGAAACTACACCCTAAATCTATGTACATAATCGATCAAATAAAATTCAGATTGGCAAAACGGATCAATCTGGCAATCAATCAGGAATTGGTCAAGCCAGAGCTTTTAGTCTACCCGCCGAATGTGGAGATGGGGGATTTGAGTTTGGCTTGTTTTATTATCGCGAAAGAACAGCAGAAGAATCCGGCTGAAGTTGCAGCACATATCGAAAAGATCATTTCCGCCCAACTGGAGGCGATGAAAAAGACGGGCAAGATCGATCCTTGTTTTTTGAGTTCAGTAAAAGCGATGGGGCCATATATCAATTTTAATCTGGATAGGGCGGCTTTGGGAAAAATGATAGTCGAGGAGGTCGCTTATTCTAAAAATGAGTACGGAAAGAATGAAAGCGGCTTTGGGAAAAAAGTGATGATAGAATATTCGAACTCTAATACGCATAAAGAAGTGCATGTCGGCCATTTGCGCAACATTTCTTACGGCGATTCTGTGAACAGGATCTTGGCGGCGAACGGATTCAAGGCGATCCCGGTTTCCTATATTAATGATTTCGGAATCCATGCGGCGAAAACGCTTTGGGCTTATGATAAGTTTTTCAAGGATAAGCCGTTGCCCGAGAACAAAGGTTTTTTCTTGGGCCAGATTTATGTGCGCGCGACTAAAGAATTGGCCAAGAAGGAAAAATACAAGGAAGAAGTGGGCGAGTACATGAAAAAAATCGAGAGCAGGCAAGGACGGGAATCCAAGCTTTGGGAGAAAACCCGTAAGTGGAGCATTGAGCAATTGGCGGTAATTTACAAAGAATTGGGAATCAGATTCGACCAGACTTTTTATGAAAGCGAATTTATCGACAAGGGGTTGAAAATTGTTGGGGATTTAAAAAAGAAAGGGATCTTAAAGGAGAGCCAGGGCGCGGTCATCGCTGATTTAGAAGAATATGGCTTAGGGGTCCTAGTTTTTTTAAGGGCGGACGGAACGGCTTTGTATCCGGTTGCCGACCTGTCTTTGGCTATCGCTAAGTCCAAAAAATATAAATTGGACAAATCGATCTATGTGGTCGATATCCGCCAGGGTCTGCACTTCAAACAATTGTTCAAGGTTTTGGAATTATTAGGACACAAGGAAGAGTTGGTGCATCTGGGCTATGATTTCGTCAAATTGCCCTCCGGCATGATGTCTTCCCGTACCGGCAATATCATCACTTACGAAGACTTGCGCGCTAAATTGATGCAGAAATCGATCAAAGAGACAAAGAAACGGCATAAGGATTGGAGCGAGAAAAAGATTGCGGCTACTGCGGGAAAAATCGTGAATGGCGCGATGAAGTTTGAGATGATCAAGGTCAGCGCGCAAAGCGTGATCACTTTCGATATCGAAGGTTCTTTGAGATTCGACGGTTTTACGGCTGCGTATCTGCAATATACATATGCAAGGATGAATAGCATAATCAAGAAAGCAAAGAAACAAATAAACAAAGAAACAAAAAGCTATCAAGGTATCGGGGGTGAGGGGAATTTGTCTGTGGAAGATAAGGAGGTTGCCGAATCAAAAGAGCACGCCTTGATTATGAAGATGATGAAATATTCCGAAGTTGTCAAGAAAGCAGGGGAGAGTTATGATCCGTCAGAAATCGCAAAATATATTTTTGAATTGGCGCAATTGGCCAATGACTATTACCATAGCGTGCCGGTGCTTAAGGCCGAAGAAGAAACCAGGAAGGCAAGGCTCGCTCTTCTCGGCTCCATCAACCAAGTCTTGAAAAACGGACTTGGTATTTTGGGCATAGAAACAGTGGATGAGATGTAATTGACACCCTGATTATCCAGGTATATACTGAAGATTGTTTGTCATCTCTACACCTCATTTCGCAGCTTGATTTTAAGCCGTGGAAATGAGGTTTTTGGCTTTATGTTCGAAACAATCTTTACAATTTTAGCTTCTTTTATCATCGGAGGCATTTCATCGATGGGTAATTTTGGCGTCGGCCTGATGATGGCGATTGAAAGCGCCTGCATCCCATTGCCTTCTGAAATAATCATGCCTTTTTCCGGATATTTGGTATCGAAAGGCGAGCTGACGCTCTTGGGCGTAACTTTGGCCGGATCAATCGGCTCGGTCGCCGGTTCGGTCCTGGCGTATTGGGTCGGAGCGCGCGGCGGCCGCAATTTTATCCTGAAATACGGAAAATACTTTTTGATGACCAGGCATGATCTTGATCTGGCTGATAGATTTTTCAATAAATACGGATCAGGCGCGATTTTTTTTTCAAGGATGATGCCGGTAATCCGCACATTCATTTCTTTGCCGGCAGGGATCGCGAAGATGGATTTCAAGAAATTTGTCATTTATACTTTTTTAGGCTCCCTTCCTTGGTGTTTCGGGCTGGCGTATATCGGAAAGAAGATGGGGGATAATTGGGATACTTTGGGCGCATATTTCCATAAATTCGATTTCGCGATCGGAATGATCATTCTTGCCGGCCTTGCTTGGTTTATATGGAGGCATGTTAATATAAAATCAAAATTCAATTCGCCAGATGGCGAACAAAATTCAAAATTATGATGAAGAAAATTACGCCGTTCCTTTTCTTGTTGGTAGCGCTCGCAGTAACCGCAACCATTTCAAATTACGCCGACTCGATCTTTTCCGTTTTCAATAGCGGATCAGAAGCGACACTGATTACGACCTTTTTTATTATCGCGATAATTTTCTTCTTGAATTTTGTTATTTTTAATTTAGCGTTGAGCTCATCGATCCCGTCTTTTGTCGTGGCCATCTTTTTTGGCATTTTCAGCAGCCATTTTCTGAAGCCGATCATCAGCCAGCATGAATTATTGGGGACTTTTGTCGCTTTTGGCGCGACATTGATCCTGTTCAGCGGCGGCCTGGAAATTCCTTTCAAGAGTTTTAAGAAGATGGTCTTAAAAGTTCTTTCCCTGTCCTTTCCCGGACTTTTCATAACCGCCTTTTTGTTTTCCTTGATTTTAGGCGGCATTTCTAAATTATTAGCTTTGGATTTATCATTGCCGGTCATCATCCTCTTGGGCGCAATTTTGGCGTCGACCGATCCGGCCGCGATCATCCCGGTTTTGAAACAGCTGCGTTTCACCAAGCGTTCGACCAAAGACATCATTATTTCTGAAAGCGCGGTTACTGATGTTACCGGCACTCTTTTGACTATTGCCTTTGCCGCTATCCTTCTGGCCGGATATGATTTTGCCTCAGTGGCAGAGGGGTATAAGGCTTTATTTACAGCTGAAACCGGCATCACTCTCCTGAAAGAAGTGGTGTTCGGCATTTTCTTCGGCATCGGCGGCTATCTGCTCCTGCATTTTCTTACGATGCTTAAGAAGCGTCAGAATCAGGAATTTGAAGCTGACGCCGCTTTCTTTCTTTTCGTTCCGCTTCTGATTTTCGCCTTGGCCCTGGCCTTCGGCGGAAGCGGATACCTGGCCGCTTTTATCGCCGGCCTGCTTTATGCTTTGACCGAGCACCTGCATCATACGGAAAAATATTTCAACCATACGATTGAAGGCTTCCTGAAGCCGGCGATCTTTCTCCTGTTAGGCGCTTTGGTTGATTTGCGCGAATTGGTCCAATATATGGATATCGGCATCATCATGGCTTTAGTATTTATGTTTATGATCCGTCCGATTTCTGTTTTTATCGCCCTTGGTCCGTTTTCATTTTTCGGCAAAGACAGATTAGGCTGGAGAGAATTGCTTTTCATTTCTTTCATCCGCGAGACCGGAGCGATCCCGGCAGTATTGTTGGTAACAATCGCCAGTATCGGTATCGCCGGCTTGGATGGGCTTGTGCCGATCGGCATGTGGGTCATTTTAGCCACATTGGTTGTTGAGCCGCCGTTGACTCCGTTAATCGCGAAATTATTGAAAGTCGCCGAGCCGATAACGGGCAACAATACCATGGCAGTGCACAAGGGCAGCGATTCGATGGCAATCCTTGGTTCCCGCGGCAATTCTTTCGTGGCAAGATTGCCAAAAGTCGTAGGCTGGTCTTTAAGGCATAATATTTCAAAAATAACCCTCCTGCATTGCCTGGAAGATAAATATACTCCTGAATTGGCCAAGGATATCGGAGCCAGGGCTGAGGCTGAGTTTGCAAAGATAAATGAAGCGCTGGAAAAAGAACAGAAGCCGAAAATCAATTTTACTTATGTCAGCTGCACGGGGTTCTTGCAGGACAATATTGACGCGCTGGCCAAGAAGGAAAGCAATGTTTCCGTGATTTTCGTCGGCAGAAAGATCCTTGATTACCGCCTGAAAGATATCAAACAATTAACCGTTCCTTTCTACTTCCTTGATTAATTCGCTAGTTTTAGTTAAGATAAAACCATATGAAAAAAGTAACAATGGATAATGTAGTTTCTTTATGCAAGCGTCGCGGGTTTGTATTTCCTGGTTCGGAAATTTATGGCGGCTTAGCTAATACCTGGGATTACGGGCCTTTTGGCGTTGAATTGAAAAATAATGTTAAAAAATCGTGGTGGAAATATTTTGTGCAAATGCGCGATGATATAGTCGGATTGGATGCGGCGATCTTGATGAATCCGAAGGTCTGGGTCGCAAGCGGACATGTGGGCGGGTTTTCCGATCCTTTGGTCGATTGCAAGAAATGTAAAACGCGCCATCGCGGCGATAAATTATTAGAAGAAAAGCTCGGCGTAGAAAATATTGCCGGCATCAAATTGGAAGATGTCAGCCCTCGTTTATTGGCAGAAAAGATAAAATGCCCTTCTTGCGGCGCGATCGAGTGGACTGAGGCAAAACAATTCAATCTGATGTTCAAGACTCATCAGGGCGTTACCGAAGATACTGGCACGGAGATTTATATGCGTCCAGAAACAGCGCAAGGCATTTTTGTCAATTTTAAGAATGTGATTGATACGACTAGGAAAAAACTGCCATTCGGCGTTGCGCAGATCGGCAAAGCATTCAGGAATGAAATAACGCCGGGAAATTTTATTTTCCGGACCCGCGAATTCGAACAGATGGAGATCGAGTATTTCTTTGATCCGGAAAAAACAAAATGGGAAGATTTATTCGAACAATGGGAAAAGACCTCTTCCGATTTTATTTACTCTTTGGGTATTAAAAAAGACGAGGTCAGATTGCGTGATCATGATAAGGATGAATTATCCCATTACTCAAAAGGCACGACTGATATCGAATATGATTTTCCATTCGGTTGGGGAGAGCTTTGTGCCGCTGTCGCATACAGGACTGATTATGATCTGACCCAGCACCAAAAAACTTCCGGCGAGTCATTGGAATATTTTGATGAAGAAACAAAGCGCAAATTCATTCCGCATGTAATGGAACCTTCATTCGGATGCGACCGCATTACATTGGCTGTGCTTTTATCCGCTTATGACGAAGAAGAAGTGGACGGAGAAATGAGAACGGTCATGCGCTTCACACCGGAATTAGCGCCGATCAAAGTAGCTGTATTCCCTTTGTTGAAAAACAAGCCGGACTTAGTCGAGAAAGCGCGCGAAGTCTACAATATGTTAAAACCGTCATACATGACTGAATTTGACGACAGTGGCAATATCGGCAAGCGCTACAGGAGACAGGATGAAATCGGAACTCCTTATTGCTTAACAATTGATTTTGATACTTTAGCCGATAATACAGTAACAATCAGAGACCGCGACACAATGAAGCAGGAGAGGATCAAGATTGAAGATTTGAAGGGATTTTTGGGGGAGAAATTTGGGAGGTAGGGTGCAGCATTTAGCGTTTAGGGTGTAGTAAAAGAAAAAAAGACAAAAGACCAAATCTAACTGGATTTGGTCTTTTAATTTGTCATCTCGAGCGGAGTGAGAGATCTCATTCAACGCGCTTACCGAGATTTCTCACTCACTCCGTTCATTCGAAATGACGAATTTATACACCCTAAATTTTCCACTTCCTGCTCCTCAACGTCCTATGATAAGTAATCGCAAATCGGTGCGCTTCGTCGCGGACGCGTTTGATCAGGTGCAGGGCGGGGGAGGCGAGCGGCAGTTCTAATGGTTTTTTCTCGCCCGGGAAAAAAAGTTTATCCGGCGCGCCGGCCGATCGGAGTCCTTCTCCTTTGGAAATCGAAATGACCGGAATGCCTGCCCGGCCTTCAGACGGGTCTAACTTTAATTTCTTTAAAACAGACAGTGCCGCATTCAATTGCGCTTTGCCGCCATCGATGATGATCAGATCCGGAAGCGGCCATTTATTTTCTTTCCTCTCCTTATCAAGGAGAGGGGGTAAGAAAGAATGCTTGAATCTTCTCTCTAAAACTTCTTTTAACATGCGGACATCATTGGCCTCACCTTCTCCAATTCTGATTTTAAACTTCCTATACTCATCCTTATCCGGCTCGCCACCGCTGAAGACAACCATAGAACCGACAGCCTCGCGCCCGAAAATATTAGCGATATCATACCCCTCGATCCTGGCCGGGACGATTTTTAATCCTAAAACTTTAGCAAGCTCGATTACATCATTCGCATATTTCTCTTCCAACCCTAAAATATTAGCATGGTCCAGTACGCGCCTGATGTTGATCAGTTTATATTTCAAGCTATTGATTTCATGCCCGACTTCTTCTTGTTGTTCATCCTTTAATTTTTCTTTTTTCAATTTCTTTTCTAGATTCGTAATTCGTAATTCGTAATTTTTAATTGTCCTGTCCTTTTTCCCTTCAAAGAAAAGCATGATCGGTTTTATGACTTTATCCAAATATTCCTTGCGGGAAATGATGCCGGCGCAGACGCCATAGCATAAATTTATCTGGTAATGGAAGCAAGGTTTTTTTTGGAGCTTGCGTGCTGAACAATACGGCCATATTTTCCTTATCGCTTTCAATGTCTCCCTGACCGCAGTCGTGCTGACGAACGGCCCGTAATATTTTCCGCTTTTGTCTACCTTCCTTGTTATGAGCACGGTCGGAATCTCATCTTCCAAAGAAATCTTGATGTAGATATATCTTTTATCATCGCGCATGACGATATTGAAAGGCGGCTTATGCTTTTTGATAAGATTAGATTCAAGCAGGAGCGCCTCGATCTCGCTTCCGGTCTCGATCCATTTTATCTGTACTATTTGTTTGAGCATGGAAAATTTAGCAGGGGAGTGGGTCGCGCTTTTCTGCCAATACGAAGACACCCGGTTTTTCAGGCTCGAAGCCTTGCCGATGTAAATGATTTTTCCCTTGCTGTCATAAAACTGATAAATACCAGGAACAGAAGGAATATCCAATTTTTTTATATCTTCGATAGTCATAAATTCTACCCCCCCCTTTTTTTTTAACAAAGGGGGTCTTGATATATGATTTTTGCCAATATGATACCACCCAACAAATAAAAAAACAACCCCGATTCCGTGGGGCTGTTTTTTTTAGAATGTTTATTCTTCGACTGTGATAGCTTGCACTGGGCAAGCTGCTGCCGCATTCTTTGCACATTCCTTATCGTCCTGGCTTGTAACTTCTGATTTTCCATCAGCATCAAGTTGGAATGTGTTAGGGCAAAGGGCGACGCAGGTTCCGCAACCGATACACAAATCTTTATCTACTTTTATCATATATTTTTTAATTTAATCCCCCTGGAATTAATTAAATTATTTCTAAAATCTTCTTTATTTCGCTTACTACCCTTGAAGGAGTGACATGGGCTTTCAGCATATAAGCGGCGACTCCGAGCATTTTTGCCTTATTGATATCTTCATCCTGAGCGCTGTTGGAGAGCACCATAATTGGGATATCCATCGTCCTTTTGTCCGTCTTCAGCTTCTCGATAGCTTCATGCCCTTGCATTGCCGGCATCAACATGTCTAATATAATAATATCAAAATTTTTGCCATTAGCCAATTTTAAGCCCCAGGCGCCGTTCCTGGCCAATTCAACCTGGAACCTGGCCTTAGTCAAGGCCAATTGGTACATTTCGGCTAAAACTTCTTCATCTTCGATTAACAATACCTTTTTACTTTCATTTGTGTTCATATCTTTTCTAATTTCAAGAATATTTATAATTATCCCCCTTATAATTTAAAATGCAAAAATCAAAATGCAAAATGACAATTAAAAATGTAAAATTATTTTTTATTTTTCAGAGTTAAGATGCTTGATGCGATGATATTGGCTATTTCCAACAATTCCTTGATCAACCATTCCAATTCTTTCTTATCTCCTTTATCAGTATCTCTTAGTAGCGTTAACCAAACCTTTGATTCATTGGCTGATTTTAAAGAGTGGGTAAAAAAGTTAATAAAATCCTTTCTTGAACTGGCGGAATTTGCTTCAATATAGTTGGCGAGAATACTAGTGCCGCTTCGCAATAATTGCTTGCCCATTATTTCACCAACTGAACTTCTTGGTAATTTATCGATAAATCTGATCAATCTTAGAACAAAATTGTACAGTCTTTTCTTAAATTCATTTTTAAATTTTGCACTGTCATTTTGCATTTTGATTTTTAATTTTTACATTTTACTGTACCGGTATCTTGAAACAGAACTTCGATCCAAGTCCCTCTCCTTTTGATTCCGCCCAAATCTCCCCTTTATGCGCTTCGATCATTTGGCGGGCGACGTACAATCCCAGGCCTGTGCCTTCGGTGTGGACGAGGGAAGTGCCTGTTCCGCGGGAGAATTTTTGGAACAAGTTCGGGAGGTCTTCTTTTTTTATTCCCATGCCGCTGTCGGAAACGGAGAATAGTAGTTCCGGTTTCGGCTCGGGATTGCCGACGAAAGTCTGTTCCAGGGAGACGGTAACGCTTCCTTGCTTCGTATATTTGACCGCGTTATCGATCAGGTTCATGACCACCTGCCTTATCTTCTCTTCATCGATATGGACTTTGGGCAGGGGCGAGGACTGTTTTTTGAATTCAAGTTTCAGCCCCTTTTTCTTCGCATGTCCGGCCAGCTCATCCATAACGCTTTCAACCATCTTATCAAGCTGCACGTCCGCGTAATTGAATTGCAAGCGGCCGGATTCGATGCGGGAAATATTCAATAGGTTTTCTACTAATCGGATCAGCCTTTCATTCGACTCAAAGACTTTCTGCAGAGATTCTATTTCTGTCTGTGTCAGCTGTCCGAAATCTCCTTCAAGCATCATAGAAATATAGCCCTTGATCGCGGTAAGGGGGGTGCGCAATTGGTGCGAAGCGATCGAGATGAATTCGCTCTTCGCCGTATCAAGTTTCTTGAGCTGTTCATTCGCGGCAACAAGGTCGGCAGTCGCAACCTCGACTTCTTTCTTTAATTTTTTATTGAAATTTTTCGTTTTTTCATAAAGGAGGGCATTTTCCATTGCGATCGCGACCTGCGCGCTCATTATTTTCAATACGCTGAAATCTTCTTCGTTATACATATCGCCCGATTCTTTCGGCCCGAGTATGATCATCCCGATTGTTTCATTCTTTAAATTAAGCGGAGTCAGGACTTCAACATTCATTTTTTCAAGCATATTAACAACCTCGTCAAAGTCGGCACCCGCGCTTTTTAATTCTTCGGCAACAATGATCTTATTTTTCAGCACATACGAGTCAAGAATTTTCTTATTGGCCTTAAAAGTTTTTACTTTTCCGAAATTGAATCCATGATCGTATTTTACGGCATACTCATTTGTTTTTTTGTTGAATTTCAAAACCCCGATAGCTTTGACATGGAAGGCGTTGCTCAAAGTTTCGTCAATCAGATTGTAAATTTTATCCAATTCCAAAGTTGACCCGATGTGTTCGCTTAATTCGGTAATAACCCGCTTTGAGTCGTAAAGGGAGGAGAAAAGATATTTATTGGCGAAATTGAAGAAATAATTTTTAATGAACGGGAAGAATACGACGGCGATAGCGATTATGAAGATATCAGTAATGAACGAATCAATTCCGAAAAGATCGGAAAGGCCGTATTCAATGAAGAAGGCGGGGATAATAACGGAGAGGAAGGAAGAGGTATATACCGCCCATTTGCGCATTACGAGCTTGATGTCCATGAGGCGGTGGACTACTATTGCATACGCAATAATGACTGTAAATAAAACTCCGGAAATAAACGCAAAAGGATAAATTCCAATTCCGTAGGCAGGAAGATATGCCAACGGGCCAATGCTGAATAAAACCAAGAACCCCATAAAGATATATTTTGCCTGCTCTTTCAAAAAAGGAGACCTTAGTTCTTTGTAGTATTTATACATTCCGATAAACCAGTTAATGACATAAACGGTGAAATATAATAAAAATACATGATGGGCTATTTGCGCTTTTGCATGAACGCCCCATTTATAGACAAATAAATCAGAAACAAAATAGTTTGTTCGGCTTAAGATTAAAAATGTGAAAGATAGGGCATAGGCAATATAAAGAAGAATGTCATTATTTTTTTTGGTAAATGCTAATTTAAAATGGTGCATGAAAGCCACTATAAAAACAACGCCGGCATATACAAATCTGTCCCAAAAAATCGCAGCATCAGAATTTCCTTTTGATAAAAACATCATGAATGTTCCGAACAGCCAAATTGAAATCGCGATTGCATGAAGAAAAAAAGTAAAATTGATTCGTTCTTTTTTCCCATGAAAAAAAACAAGCACGCCCAGAGAAAAGACTGAGAAAGCGCTGAATAATGGAATTAAGGCGATATAATTCATAAAAATATTATAACACATTTTTTATTTTTTAAAAAATAAAAAAGGAAGAGTCTTGAAGACTGAACTGTACCCCGTTTAGTGGACACGGGTAAAAAGGACGCTACTAGCAATTCAAAAGATGATTCCTGTATTCAACGGGGGTCATCTTTTTTAAATTCCATTGGTGACGCTCCCGATTGTAATACTCCATGTACTCCTCGACAAGCTGGTGAAGTTCCTCGAAAGACCTGCAAGTCTTATAATCAATATCATCCTTCAGGTGGCCGAAGAAAGATTCCATAGGAGCGTTATCATAGGCATTGCCCTTCCTTGACATGGATTGGACCATTTTCAGATCCTTGACCATCCTGATGTAAGCCGGGTTGGTGTAATGAAGTCCTTGATCTGAATGAATCAGGATACCCTGAAACGATTTAAAGGGTAGGCTGGGATTATTCTTCATCTTCTCGAATGTCTCCCTGACAAGGCTCATTTCCATATGCTGGGATAGGCTCCATCCAACAATCTCGCCCGAGCCTATATCTTTGACAGCAGACAAGTAGGCCATTCGGTGCTTGAGGGGCAGGTAAGTTATGTCAGTGCAAAATATCTTGAATGGGGCACCTGGCTTGAATTGACGGTTGAGTCGGTTGGCAAACGTCCGGTGCTCGTGCCTATTCTGGATATGTAGCTTATACGGGTTGGCCCGCCTGATCCTGGCGGTCAGATGGTGTTTTCTCATAATGCGGATGATTTTCTTGTGATTCATCACCACGCCTTTTGCCAACAACCGCATCCGTACCGTTCGCCAGCCATATCTATGCCTGCCCTTATCGAATATTTCTTTAATGAGCGTATAGTCGGCGAAGTCTTTGTCCGGCTCACCCGATTTCTTGAGCCAGCGGTAATAGCCGCTTCTTGATACTCGCCCGATCGAACATAGTATCTCGATATTCATAGCGAGCGGCTTGAATATCGCATATTTCTGGCATGGCCTTAGTTTCAGCTCTTTTTTGAGGCCCGGAGCTTGGCTAAAAAATCGTTCTCCGCCTTGAGGTAGGCGATTTCGATCTCCAGCCGCTTGATCCTGTCTGAATCCGTAAGATCCTTCGTTCGCGGTCGGCCTCCGCCCCGACCCCGACTTTCTTCTCTTAATCCGTCGGGACCTTCCGCTTCATATGTCTTCAGCCAGCGGTTCATGCATTTATATGGGAGATTTCTCCCGACTACGTTTAGATCAAAGCCCTCATCCCAGAAAATTTCTGCGGCGGTTAGGCCTTGATTGTGGAGTTCGATGGCCAATAGCTTGAACTCTTTGGCATAGCTAATGGTTTTTGCGCTGCATTTAATGACATGTTTGTTTCTGAGGAGAGTTTCAATCTGCTCCTCGGTGAAGATTCTTCTGCTCATAAATTTTTGCTTATTTGAATTTATTATATGCTTTTCCTCAAAATGAAAAAAGTGGACAGTTTAGTGTCCACTTTTTGGGGTACAGTTCAAGACCTCTTCCTTGTTTTTACCATTCCAGCGAGTTAAAACTTGGCTGGATATTTTCTGCCGACATTGTTTCTTCGGTAGAAAGGCTAAACGATTTTATTTTTTTGCTAAAACAACGCGGAGACGGCAATGTGAAATTGATTTTTTCAAAAAGAGTAGAGACTCTTTTCATGTTTTCCTCGTTGATGGAAAACCAATCAGTATCTTTTACATTTTCGCCACGCGCGATGGCCGCTGTGATAGATAGCGTTTCGGCAAAACACCCAAACGTTACCCCTCTTGTTAGTCGGAGCATGCGATATGAAATTGCTCCGAGTATATATTTCAGGTTAGGGGAGTAAGCATTGCCAGCGTCTTGCCGTATGACCAGTTTTTTCCGTTTTTTTAGCTCCTCCTCTATCAGGTTTGACGGCTCTGCCACATCTACTACGAGAAGTTTTTTTCCTTTTCGTCTAATCAAGTCAATCGCAAGATCATTTAGGCGAACCTTCTCGCTGTGTGTGCAGGCGACAACAGCGTCAATTTCCCCGACTTCGCTAAACTTACGACAAGTTTCTATGCCGTAAGTCGCAGCCATCCTTTTTAACGCGGATGGATTTGAGCCGACGCCTATGACTTTATAGCCTTTTCCTCTAAGATCTTTTGTGACCAGCTCTCCGAGAAAACCATAAGGACCAAGTACGCCTATTCTGGAGTTATCAGTGTTTAATCCGGCCTCTTTGAAAGCGCGAGAAATTTCCCTTAGGAGGATAAGCACGGTTCCATTGTCTCCGATAGTGAAAATAATATCGGGAAACATTTTTTTAAGACGATCATCATGCTCGCCGAAAAGCCTTTTTGTTGCTGCTGCAAGAAGAATGACTTTGGCGCCATTATCCCTTGCCCACTTTATGGCAGCAATAAACTGCTGTTGCGCTCTTTCTTTGCCATGATCAGAAGCGAGATCGTCGGTTACCGTGTTTATAATCCTTGTTCTCCCAAGGACACCGTTAATGGCATATCTCGGCCCATCAAAATGTCCTTCCTCGGGTTTCCATTCCCCCAAATACCGCCTCCTGTCCACCTCGTCGCGCATGTTTGTTATAAATACAGCGTCAACAAGGGGCTGTTTTTTGATTTTTCTGAAATGCGTTCTCCAGTCGCAAAAAGCGACGAGAAACCTCCAAACATTAGCTGTGTTTATCATCGCTTTCTCCTTTATTTGAAATTTGTTGTTTTTAGTTGTGTAATGAGCGAACTATCTACAAACCCCTTAATGGAGTTCACAAAAATAAAAATGTTATTGTAAAAATAACATTAGACCTTAGCATAAAAGCGTCTTTATGTCAAGCATTTTTGAAATAATTAAAACACTTTTAGCTTATGTTGGAATTATAACAGATGATTTTGATTTAAGCTAACAAATTTGTGTTATTTTTTAGACTTGCTTATTTTTTGATTTCATGTTATAGTATAAAATCGTACCTTGAAAGTGAATTTATATGTAAATTTGATATAAATTAATAAACCCAAAAAGGAGAAGAGAAGATGAAAAAGATGTTGCTGTTGTGTCTGGCTGTAGTAATGTTTTACGTCCCTGATGCCTGGGCCGGCGCCGTTAACCCCATTTCCGGGGTGGGCGCGAGAGCAAAGGCGATGGGCGGAACCGGGACAGCGGTCGCGTCCGGAGCATCAATGTTTTATTACAACCCGGCTCTTCTGGCCGGATCCGATAAT
>CAYHWE010000013.1:0-22327 GCA_964360445.1 uncultured Gammaproteobacteria bacterium
CTTTATCAAAAACTTATACGATCCTTGCCCCGAAACAGAGAGAAACAGTCTTCCAGGTCATCATGAAGAATTTCGAATCTATGTTCGGATGGGTGGGGAATGTCAGGAAGTAGCGGACCAGTTGATTCGTTGACTAGGGACTAAGCCACCATTATGGGGGCTTAGTCCCTTTTGTTTGACAACTTTTTCGGATAGGAGTAATATACCCCCAGAGGGTATACATGACAATTTTCAATTTTAAATTTTTAATGCGATTGATTTATGCGGGAAAAAGAACAAGTAGACAGAATAACAAACAGGATTTCCAGGGTCGAGGGGCAGTTAAGGGGGATACGAAGGATGGTTGAAGATAAAAAAGAATGTCTTGATATCATTACGCAGATTACGGCGATCAGGGAGGCGGTCGCTATGCTCGGGGTCGAGCTTTTAAAAAATGAGTTTATATGTAAAAAAGATAAATTGGAAAAAATTGATGACGATTATCTGAAGTCATTATTTAAGATGAAATAAATTAATATAATCCGAATCTACGAATCATATCCGAATGCCCCAAATATTTTTTTTCAAAACCAATATCTTAAAATTCGAGGCATTTGCATTAAATTTGCGGCATTTGAATTATTTTATAAAATAATATGAGCAACCCATTTGAAAATGCTTTGAAGCAATTGGAGGAAGTAAAAAATTTAATAAAATTGGAGGACAATATTTATAGCCAATTGAAGGCGCCGCAAAAGATCTTAGAGGTTTCCATTCCGGTCAAGATGGATAATGGCGAGATCAAGATGTTTACCGGTTACAGATCCCAGTATAACAACGCCCGCGGAGCTTACAAGGGCGGAATCAGGTTCCATCCGGATGTGAATGTGTCTGAAGTCAAAGCCTTAAGCGCCTGGATGACATGGAAAACAGCGGTCGTTGATATCCCTTTGGGCGGAGGCAAGGGCGGAGTCATCGTCGACCCGAAACAGCTTTCCGTCCGCGAGCTTGAACAATTATCTCGCGGTTACATCAGGGCGATTTATAAATTGATCGGGCCGGATGTCGATGTGCCGGCGCCGGATGTGTATACTGATCCGCGCATCATGGGTTGGATGATGGATGAATATGAAAGGCTGGCCGGTTCGCATAAGCCGGGTGTGATTACCGGCAAGCCTTTGAGCATCGGCGGTTCTGAGGCGAGGAGTTATTCTACCGCTCAGGGCGCGGTTTATGTCTTGAGTGAGGCGGTAAAGAGGGTCGGTCTGGGAAAGGGCGCGACCGTCGCAATCCAAGGATTCGGTAATGCCGGCATGTATATGGCAAAATTGTTGCAAAAACAAGGCTATAAGATCGTGGTTATCAGCGATTCAGGGGGAACGTCCTGTAATTATATGGGCATCAATGTCGATGATATCGAAAGGCACAAGAAAGAGACTGGGAGCGTTTTGGATTATCCGGGGGGAGACAAGACAATGGGCGATCATTGTCTTGAACATGAAATCGATATCTTGATTCCCGCTGCTTTAGAAAATTCGATAACAAAAGAAAATGCCGGATCGATAAAAGCGAAATTGGTTGTTGAATTGGCAAACGGGCCGATTACGCCGGAAGCGGATGAAATCTTGAATAAAAAGAATATACTTGTCGTGCCTGATATCTTGGCCAATGCCGGAGGGGTGGCCGTAAGCTACTTTGAACAGGTGCAGAACGCTTACGGATATTATTGGACAGAAGGCGAGGTCTTAAAGAAATTGGAAGAGGTGATGGTAGGGGCATTCAATGAAGTTTGGAAAGAAAAAGAGAACTATCAGACTTCAGTGCGCATGGGCGCCTACGCGTTGGCTGTGAAAAGAGTAGCGCAGGCGATGAAGGATAGAGGGTGGGTTTAATCAATAAACTACATTGTCATTTCGAATGAGCGGGAGCGAAGTGAGAAATCTCGTTAAGCGCGTTGGATGAGATCTCTCGCATCCGCTCGAGATGACATGTATACTTTTGAAATTATAATTTATGTTTGACTTAGCAATCGTCGGGGCCGGTCCGGCCGGGCTGACCGCTTCGGTTTATGCCTCAAGATATGGAATAAGCAATGTCGTTATCGGAGAGGCGGGAGGGCTTACGGCTAAGACGCACGAAATCGGCAATTGGCTTGGCGAGGAAAAAATAAGCGGTTTTGAGTTTGCGCAAAAAGCGGAAAAACACGCGAGAAGCTATGGCGCGCAGATGGAGAATGCTTTAGTGAAAACAATTAAAGAGGAAAATGGCATATTTACTCTTTCTTTGAATAATGGCAAGGAAGCACAGGCAAAGACAGTGCTTTTAGCTATGGGCACAGGGCATCGCCATTTGAATGTGCCCGGGGAAAAAGAGTTATCGGGCAAAGGCGTTTCTTATTGCGCTACTTGCGATGGATTTTTTTATCGCAACAAGACTGTCGCGGTGGTCGGCGGCGGCGATAGCGCGGCCGGAGCGGCTGTGTATATGGCGGATATCGCAGAAAAAGTATATATGATTTATAGAGGCGATAAATTGCGCGCTGAGGATTTTTGGATCAAGGCAATCGGGAAGAACCAGAAAATAGAATTGATTTTCAATACGAATGTGGTGGAGATCAAGGGCGAAAATAAAATCGAGGAAATTATTTTGGACAAGGAATATGGCGGCAACAGAAGTTTAAGATTAAACGGATTATTCATCGAAATCGGTTTTAATCCGAATTCAATTTTGGCCCAAGGCTTGGGGGTTGATTTGGATGCAGAAGGATATGTCAAGATAGACAAAGAGGGAATGACCTCGAAGGAAGGAATCTGGGCTGCAGGCGATATTACGGATGGATCGAATAAATTCAAGCAGATCGTAACTTCCGCAGCAGAGGGCGCGATTGCAGCGAATAGTATTCAGAAGTATTTGAAGAAGTAGGGCGTAGCGCGTTATGCGCTCTTGTCCACAAATTATCATTTGACGGATTTTTTAGGAGGAGTATAATTAGACCTATACCTGGGGTATAGGTAGGAACAATCCCGGAATAATAAAAAATTATGCATGAAAATAAAGCGAAAACATTGATTAATTTTAAGAAGGCGGTTTCCCTGTTGAATAAAGTCATCCAGATGACAGAAGATAGAAAGTATTGCGTGGATATCATGCAGCAGAATCTGGCGGTCATGGGCTTATTGAAAAGCGCGCATCATATGCTTCTGGAAAATCATCTGAATACCTGTTTCAGGAATGCTATGGCGGCAAAAAATGAAAAATTGAAGCAGGAAATGACCGATGAGATTCTAAAAGTGACCAAATTAACTAATAAATAAAAATATGATCAATCTGAATGAGACAAAAAAAACTTTTTTATTGGGGCTCGCAACAGGCATAGCAGCCATATCTTTCGCCGGTTTCCTGATAATGACTGTCGCTTATTTCCAAAAAGGCGTTGATTCAAGCGAAAAAGCGGAAGATAATGTCCAGGCTGATGAAGCGGATAATAATTCCAATAAGCCAGTTGCCGCCCAGGGCCAGGTTGATATAAAAATAAATAAAGACGACCGCGTTTCGGGAGATAAGAATGCGCCGGTGACAATCGTTGAATTTTCCGATTTACAATGCCCGTATTGCGCTAAATTCCATATAACAATGAATCAGATAGTGAAGGATTTCAAGGGACAGGTCCGCTGGGTTTACAGGCATTTCCCGTTGGAATCAATCCACCCTTACGCGAAAAAAGCCGCTCTAGCCTCCGAGTGCGCGGGCGAGCAGGAAAAGTTTTGGGAATATATGGACAGCCTGTTTGCGAACCAATCCAAAATAAACGACAGCTATCTCAAGGAAGCGGCAAAAAACTTAAAATTGGATACAGGCAAATTCAATAAATGTCTGGATGACGAGAAATATCTGAGCAAGGTTAATAATGATATCGCGGAAGGAAAAAGGGTCGGGGTAGCCGGCACGCCGGCAAGTTTTATAAATGGAAAGATGATAAAGGGAGCCGAGTCTTATGAGACGGTAAAGAGGATGATAGAAGAATTAAAATAATGACTGTCATTTCGAATGAGCGAGAGCGAGTGAGAAATCTCGGTAAACGCGTTAGATGAGATCTCTCGCATCCGCTCGAGATGACAGAGAAGGGGAAAGGGGGTGATAAATATGATGGGATATATAAATGACTGGGGAATGGGTTACGGCTTCGGCTGGCTGTTTATGATTGTATTCTGGGTTTTGATCATCTGGGTAGTGCTCGTTCTGACCAAAAGCATATCAGGGGGCGGACATAGGCGCCACGGACATCATTATGAAAAAACAGCTTCGGATATCTTAAAAGAAAGATACGCGAAAGGCGAGATCAGCAAAGCGGAATTTAAGGAAAAGAAGGAGGATATAGAAAAGTAATCGGATCAGGAGCCATGAATCAAGAATTATGGCAATGATGACTTGGTTTTAATATAAATAAATATTTATTTTACGTCACGCGTCATCCTCTTTGTTGTAACTTCAGCGAAGCAAGCGTGTTACGTATTACGCGATAATTATGAATAAGATTAAAGTTCCTATCAAGGGGATGCATTGCAAGTCCTGCGAAATTCTTGTAGAAAAAAAATTATCTGAAATACCGGAAATCAGCCGTTCAGAGGTCAATCATAAGAAGGGAATGGCGGAAATTTATTTTTCTGAAAAAGTAGATATGGGAAAAATAGAAAAAGCCGTGCGCGAATCCGGCTATGAAATCGGCGAAAATAAAAAGCAGACATTCCTGAGCGACAATATCCATGACTATAAAGATCTGTTTATCGCCTTTTTGATTTTGCTTGGCATTTATTTTGTCTTTAAATACGTTGATTTTAATATTGATTTAGGCTCCGACAGCCCTTCCAGCCTGCCGATCGTCTTTCTTATCGGTCTGACAGCCGGCGTGTCCACCTGCATGACCTTGGTCGGCGGCCTTGTGCTCGGGATTTCAGCAAGGCACGCGGAAAAACACCCGGAAGCGACAACGGTTGAAAAGTTCCGTCCGCACATATTCTTTAACCTGGGCAGGGTGATCGGATTCGGATTATTGGGAGGAATCCTTGGGTTTATCGGTTCCGCCTTCCAGATTTCCGGCACAGTTACCGGAGTCTTGATTATGGCAGTCGGGCTGGTTATGGTTATTCTTGGCCTGCAGCTAACCGGCATGTTTCCGAAATTGAATAATTTCAATATCACTTTGCCGAAAGGATTAAGCAGGCTATTGGGAATAAAAGAGCATGAAAAAGAATATAATCATAAAAATTCATTGATTCTAGGAGCATTAACTTTCTTTTTGCCTTGCGGATTCACCCAGGCGATGCAGATTTACGCCTTGAGCACCGGCAGTTTTACCCGCGGCGCTCTGATCATGGCGATTTTCGCTTTGGGCACTATGCCAGGCCTTTTGGGGGTCGGAGGGTTCACTTCTCTCATCAAGGGCGTGTTTGCCAAACGATTTTTCAAATTTGCCGGTCTGGTTGTTATTTTTTTAGCTCTTTTTAATATCTCCAACGGATTCCGTCTTTTGGGATTGGATTTTAATTTTTCAGAGCCGGAAACAATAGTATCTGAAGACCCGAATGTGATAATGGAAAAAGGAGTCCAGGTCGTAAATATGGAAGAGCGGTCCAATGGTTATTTCCCGAATAGATTTACGATCAAAAAAGATATTCCGGTGCGCTGGGTGATCGACGCGAAAGACCCTTATTCGTGTGCGTCCGCCCTTGTTTCTTCTAAGTTGGGAGTAAGAAAAAACTTGCAAGCCGGAAAAAATATTATCGAATTCACCCCGAAAGAAACCGGAAAAATAAAATTTTCCTGTTCAATGGGAATGTATTCCGGTTATTTTGATGTCATTGATGGAAAATCAGCCTCCGAAGATAGCAGCTCCGTTCCCAAACAATCGAATGCCGGTTATTCAAAAAATAGCCAGAGCATAAAAACATCTTATACCGTTGCGGGAGATATTCAGCCGAATAATTTTACCGTGAAAAGCGGATTGCCGGTCAGGTTCGAGGTTATGGCAAAGGAAGACGGGGCCGGCTGTATGAGCGCGATCATGATCCCGGGCCTTTATAAGACTCCTGAATTATTGGAAAAAGGAAAAACTGTCGTTATGGATTTTACTCCGATTAAGAAAGGCGAATATCCGATAACCTGCAGCATGGGAATGCAAAGAGGGGTTTTGAATGTGGAGTAAAAAGTTAAATCATAAAATTAAATAATATTATATATGAAAAGAATCAATCTTTCGATAACGGGGATGCATTGCGCTTCTTGCGCTAACATCATTACCATTGTTTTGGAAAAAATACCCGGAGTGGCGGAGCGCAACGTTAATTTCGCGACGGAAAAAGCTTCGGCTTTGATTGATGAACAAAGAGTCGGAATCAATGATCTGATAAAAGCCATCAAGGAGGCGGGATATGGAGCGGAGGAGATAGATCTGATGGATGCTGAATATGAATCGAAAAAAAGAGCGAAGGAAATCGGGTTTTATTTCCGTAAATTTATGGCCGGCCTTGTTTTGAGCTTGCCGATGTTCTATTTCATGCTTTTGGATTTCTTCCCGAAATTATACGGTAACGCCGTATTTCCTTATGTCGGAGTAATCTCCTTGATCCTGACCACGCCTGTTCTGTTTGTTGTCGGAGCGGGGTTCTTTAAGGGAGCGTGGTCGAATTTAAAAATGAAGATGTTCGGCATGGATAGCCTGATCGCGATCGGAACGGGAACGGCTTATCTTTATAGTTTTATCAATTTGGCCGCATATTTTTACAAAACAGGCTCTTTTATCGGCGTCGGAGGCGAAAAAATACCGGAATTATATTTCGAAGTCGCCGCTTTTTTGGTCACATTCGTTATTTTAGGAAAATGGCTGGAGGCGCGCGCTAAAGGAAAGACTTCAAGCGCGATCAAAAAATTGATGGGACTCGCGGCAAAGACGGCCAGGATCAAGCGGAACGGTGTTGAAAAAGATGTCCCGGTCGGAGAGGTGCGGAAAGGCGATATCGTTATCGTCCGTCCCGGCGAAAAGATTCCGGTGGATGGAAAGATAATAAAAGGCTCTTCATCAGTCGATGAATCCATGATAACAGGCGAAAGCATCCCGATTGAAAAGCAGGTCGGCGATATGGTGATCGGCGCGACCATGAACAAGACAGGCAGTTTTGAGTTTGAAGCGACTCGCGTCGGCTCGGAAACAGCCCTGGCGCAGATCATCCGTTTGATCGAGGAAGCGCAGGGATCAAAAGCGCCGATCCAGGATTTCGCGGACAAGATTTCCGCCTGGTTCGTTCCGGCTGTCCTGATCATCGCGGTTTTGGCTTTCGTAGTCTGGTTTTTCTTTTTAAGCGCGAGTCTGACCTTTTCTTTGATGGCGTTTACGGCGATCATTGTTATCGCCTGTCCATGCGCCCTGGGGCTTGCCACCCCGACCGCGATTATGGTCGGCACGGGCAAGGGGGCCGAATACGGAGTATTAATCAAGGGCGGCGAACCGCTCGAAAAAGCCAGGAATATCAACGCCATTATTTTTGACAAAACAGGAACGATTACGAAAGGAAAACCGGAGGTGACTGATATCGTAAGATTGGATGATATGGATGAAAAAGAAATAATCTCTATCGCGGGAAGCCTTGAAAAATTATCCGAACATCCTTTGGCTGAGGCGATTTATAATTACACGAAAAATGAGAAAATTGATTTTAAGGAGGTGGATAATTTTAAGGCCGTTCCCGGACATGGAGTCGAAGGGGAGGTTGGAGGAAAAAAATATTTTCTGGGAAATCGCAAAATGATTATTGATGTCGCGAAACTGGAAATCGGGAATATTGACCAAAAAATCCAGAAATTAGAGGATGAGGGCAAGACAGTGATGATTTTGGCTGATGATAAAAAGATTTGTGGCGCGGTAGCCGTTGCCGATACGGTAAGGGAAACTTCAAAAAAAGCGATTTCAAAATTGGCCGCGATGGGCATATCGGTCTATATGATAACGGGCGACAATAAGCGCACGGCGAATGCGGTGGCGGGCCAGGTCGGCATTATGAATATATTGGCCGAAGTGCTTCCGGAGGATAAGGCGAAAGAGGTGAGGAAATTACAGGCGGCCGGCAAGAGCGTGGCTATGGTGGGAGACGGGATAAATGACGCGCCGGCTTTGGCTCAGGCTGATTTAGGGGTAGCTATGGGTTCGGGCGCCGATGTGGCCATGGAGGCGGGAGGAATCGTGATTATAAAAAATGATCTGAATGATGTTGTTTCCGCAATAGAATTGTCCCGCGAAACGATGGGAAAAATCAAACAGAATTTGTTTTTTGCCTTGTTTTATAATGTTATCGGCATCCCGATCGCCGCGCGCGCTTTCGCTTTCGCCGGTTTGGTCCTGAAGCCGGAATTGGCCGGGCTGGCTATGGCCTTAAGTTCGATTTCAGTCGTAACCAACTCCTTGCTTCTTCGTTTTTTCCGTCCGGGAAAGAAGAATTATATTTCTTTGGTCGCGCCTTTGGCAATGGCAGTCCTGTTCACCCTGATTTTTCTCCAGTTCGGAAAATTGAGCTCGACTATGGATTCGGGGATGAAAGAGGGAGATGAAAATATAAATTATATTCCCGACTCGGAAGAAAAAATTTATGTGGCATTGGAAGGAGAGGGAAAGATCGCCGTGATCGATTCGGCCTCAAGACAGCTGATCAGGAAAATCAATCTGGCGGAAGAAACAAAAAAAGGAAAGGTTCTTTTTATGGCTCATAACGTGCAGGTCGCGCCGGACGGGAAAAGCGTCTGGGCGACTGCCAACGCGATGCATGAAGATGATCTGGAGGAGAGGGGGATGAAAGCGATGGAGGATGAAAAATTCATTGAAGGCGATGATGAGATAATTGTTATCGATCCGTTGAAAGATGAAATTGTGGAAAGGATAAAAATGGGCAGAGATCTGCACCTGTCGCATGTGGCGCTGACTCCGGACAGCCGATACGCCATAGCCGCGTCGCAAGACAGGGGCATGGTTTATAAAATCAATACAGGCAGCTACATGGTGGAAAAAGAAATAAAAATCGGGGAAGAGCCGCACGGTTTGCGCATTTCTCCGGACGGAAAAGAAGCTTATGTGGCGATGATCAAGGACGAGAGCCTGATCATACTTGATCTCGATTCCTTCTCTTTTTATAGTATTTTGTTGACCGGTCCGGCTGTGCAGGCAGGAGTTACTGCGGACAATGATTATGTCTTAGTTTCCATATATGAACCGGCGAGCCTGGCCATATATGATAAGAAACAGGACAAGATAGATTATGTCAGATTGCCGGAAGGCGCGCGCGGACCGATCCAGATGTATGCGACTCCGGATTCATCTTATGTCTATTTGGCGGATCAAGGTTATTATTTCGAGCAGCCGACAAATAATAAAATCTATAAGATTAATATAAAAGAAAAGAAAATTGAAAAAGAGATTATTGCCGGCGAAGGTCCGCATGGAGTGGTTGTTTCGGATGATGGAAAATTTGTTTATGTTGCCAATTTATTGAGCAAAGATGTTTCTGTGATTGACACGCAAACCGACACGGAAGTCGCGCGCATATCAGTCGGGGAAATGCCGAACGGGATTAGTGTTTGGAATAAAAATAGCGGCGGGACGGAGTGATAAATAAATATTGTCATTGCGAGGAGTGAAGACACGTCGTTCGCGAGCGACTGTATCGGAGCGACGCGGCAATCTCTGGTTAAACGCTTGGAAGCGGAAAAGAAAGGAGGATGGAAAGGTTTCTTAGGTAAAAAAATAAACACAGGCGGAGATCCGTTTAAATACGGACTCCGCTTTGTTTTTTTGTTTGACAGCTATCCCGTAATTTTAGTAATATAAATTCACTTATATGTATAGCATTATCCTTTGCGGCGGTTCCGGCACAAGGCTTTGGCCGTTATCGCGCAAAAATTTTCCCAAACAATTTTTACGGCTTTATAGCGACAATTCTCTTTTGCAAGAGACATTTTCGCGTATGCGCGAAATAATGCCGAGTGATAATATTGTTTTCATAACCAATGAAGAAAATTTTTATAATGTTTTTAATCAGATCAAGGAGATTGAACCGGAATTCAAGGAAGAGCAGATTTTGATCGAGCCGGCGAGCCTGAATACGGCTCCGGCTATCGCTTATGGGATAAAGTTTTTAGCTGAAAAGAAGAACATCAGCCTTGACGCGCCGGTTTTGATCCTGCCGTCCGATCATTATATCGGCAATGAAGAAAGATATCTGGCTCTTGTTAAAGATGCGATGGCGGAAGCCGGCGATAATATCGGCACGATCGGCATCACCCCGTTAAAGGCTGAAACCGGATTCGGTTATATCAAAAAAGGAGAGCGAATCGGAAGCTGCTTCAAGGTTTTGGAGTTCAGGGAAAAACCGGACCAGCTTGCCGCGGAGGAATATTTCCGGTCAGGGCAGTATGTTTGGAATTCCGGGATGTATATTTTCAGCCCGCGCGTCTTTGCCCGCGAATTGAAAACGCACGCGCCGGAAATTTATTCTGTTTTTACGGAAGAGTCGGAATTATTTTTAGAAAAATTCAAATCATTGCCTTCGATTTCAATCGATTTTGCGATTTCGGAAAAATCAGACAAGGTGGTTGTGTTTGAGGGCGATTTTGGCTGGAGCGATATCGGTTCATTTGACGGTCTCGCGGAAATTTTATCCGGCAAGGATGAAAACAGCCGCCACATCGGGATAGACTCAAAAAATATTTTTATCCATAGCACGAATAATCGTTTGATAACGACAATCGGAGTTGAAGATTTGATTGTCGTTGAAAATAATGACAGTATTTTAATCCAGAAAAGAGGCAGGAGCGAGGATGTAAAAAAAATCGTCCGCCATTTGAAAGATAATAAATTCAGGGAAATTGATCACAACTTGATCGTTTACAGGCCATGGGGGAAGTATGAAGTTTTGATTGATTCGCCGGCCCATAAGGTAAAGAAAATTACCGTTTATCCGGGAGCGAAATTAAGCCTGCAGGCGCATTATCACAGGGCCGAACATTGGGTTGTTGTCCGCGGGTCGGCTAAAATTATAAATGGCGAGAATGAATTATCATTGCGTGAAAATGAAAGCTCGTATATCCCGGCCATGACCAAACACAGGCTGGAAAACCCGGGAAAGGTTGATTTGGAAATTATAGAAGTTCAAACCGGCAATTATCTTGAAGAAGATGATATTATCAGGTATGATGATGAGTATAAGAGGATGTAGGGTGTGGCGTTTAGTGCGCAGGGTGTAGTGAATGGAAGGTATTTGACATTTTGAGGGTTTTGGTTTATAATTTTTTTAGTTGAGTGAGATTTTACGCTCGCAAAAGCTAAATACCGCCAAAAGCGGATATTTTTTTTCAACAATTTGCCGCTATCGTCTAGTGGTTAGGACACCAGGTTTTCATCCTGGTAACCGGGGTTCGATTCCCCGTAGCGGTACAAAATAAAAAACAGGCGTTTAAAAAGATGCTTGTTTTTTATTTTATCTATGGATAGTCAAGGCGGTTTACTAACTATGTATAATTTGTTAAGGTTGCAGTATGAAAATATTAGGCATAGAAACCCCGTAAAGAATTTTATTCCACGGGGCGAGAATATCTTTATAGCAAATTTAGTAGATGCTGAATTTTAAATGCATTTATATATGATTATTCTGGGTATAGAAACAAGTTGTGATGAAACTGCTGCCTCAATCGTGGAAGGCGAGGGTGATAGTGTGCGCGTCTTGTCCGATATTGTTTCCTCACAAATTGAAATCCATAAAAAATACGGCGGCGTCGTTCCGGAAGTGGCCGCGCGCGAGCATGTCTTGAATATCTTGCCGGTAATCAACGAGGCTTTGGAAAAAGCAAGAATTGGGCGCGACAAAGCAGGAAAAGAAATTGATGCAATCGCGGTTACAATCGGACCAGGCTTGGTTACGTCTTTGATGGTCGGGGTTGAAACTGCTAAAACTTTGGCTTTTGCTTGGGACGTGCCTTTAATTGCGCTTAACCATATTGAGGGCCATATATATGCCAATTTTATTAAACAGGAAAAAATTGATTTTCCAGCTTTGATTTTAACTGTATCTGGCGGCCACAATCTTTTAGTTTTGATGAAAGGCCATGGGAAATTTAAGATCGTGGGCGAAACATTGGATGATGCGGCCGGCGAGGCTTTTGATAAAGCGGCGAAGATGATGGGGATCGGATATCCGGGAGGACCAGCCATTGCTGCTGAAGCAGTAAAATTTTCAATTTTCCCGCCTCGCGTCGGCGAGCGACAGCGAGTCGAGGCGGGCAATTTTCAATTTTCAATGAAAGATAAAATTACTCTTCCAAGACCGATGATACATTCTAAGAATTATGATTTTTCGTTTTCTGGGTTGAAGACTGCTTTTTTGTATGAAATGAAAAAGGATCCGGATTGGAAAAATAGGATTCCGGAGTATGCGCATGAATTCCAGCAGGCGGTTGTTGATGTTCTGGTCCATAAGACATGGAAAGCGGCGCGTGATTTCAAGGTGAAAACTGTCATGCTCTCTGGCGGTGTTTCGGCCAATAAGGAATTGCGCAAGAAAATGGAAGAAGAAGTGAAAAGGGCGGGGCTGGAATTCGGCGTTCCGGATCTGAGATATACGACTGATAATGCGGCCATGATCGCCTCCGCCGGTTATTTCCGGGCGCGCGAGAAAAAATTCACGCCCATAGAAAAAGTCCAAGTCGATCCGAATTTGGAGCTCAAATAGGGCACAGGGTGAAGCGTTTTGCTGTTATTGCTCTGAATTGTCATTCTCGCGAAAGCGGGAATCCAGGGATGAACGCCGCGAACGTGAATTTCTAAAAATATTTACCATAATCGTCTTCCTGCGGACTTACCCTGGATCCCCGATCAAGTCGAGGATGACAGATGGAGCTTCGCTCGCAATAACAATAAGGCAATTTACATAAACAAGATTTGAAAGTATAATGAAAATAGGGAGATTTTGCTTTATTTTTCATAAAAAACAAATGAATTCAGACAAAAAAACAATCTTTTCGGGGGTGCAGCCGTCAGGGACTTTGCATATTGGCAATTATTTAGGGGCGCTTTTGCAGTGGGTGGAGATGCAGGAAAAATACAATTCTATTTTTTGCGTCGTCGATTACCATGCAATCACGGTCAAGCAGGATCCGGAAAAATTAAAAAAACAAATTTTAAACGTGGTTAAGGTCTATCTTGCGTCAGGCATTGATCCGAAAAAATCAACAATATTCCTGCAATCGCAAATCAGCGCGCATACGGAGTTGGCCTGGATTTTGAATACGATAACGAAGACAGGCGAGCTTAATAAAATGACCCAGTTTAAAGATAAGGCCGGAAAAAATCAGGAGTCGGTGGGTGTCGGCTTGTATGATTATCCTGTCCTGATGGCCGCTGACATTCTTTTGTATAATACAGACATTGTACCGGTCGGCGAAGATCAGGTTCAGCACGTGGAATTGGCCCGTGATTTGGCAAAAAGATTCAATAATACTTATGGCGATGTGTTTAGATTGCCGGAAGCGCAGCTGAAAAAAGAAGGCGCCCGCATCATGGGATTGGATGATCCGATGAAGAAGATGAGCAAGAGCGCGCCGACTCCGGCGAATTATATCGCCCTGACCGATTCTCCGGAAATTGCGACAAAAAAAATCATGCGCGCCGTGACCGACTCGGGAGCGGAGATTGAGTTTGATAAAAAAGACAAGCCGGCGATTTCAAATCTTTTGAATATTTATTCCCTTTTATCCGGAAAAAGCATAAAAGAGGTGGAAAAAGTTTATAAGGACAAGGGGTATGGCGATTTTAAAAAAGGGCTTGCCCAAGTCGTTTCTCTTTTCTTGGTTGAGTTTCAAAAAGAATACAATAAATACAGCGATGACGATGTGCGCGCGATTTTAGAAGAAGGCGCGAAAAAAGTCCACCCGATTGCGGATGAGAGTTTGAGGAAAGTGAAGGAGAAGCTGGGAGTGATTTTATAGACCCCACCTTAATCCTCCCCTTGCCAAGGGGAGGTAAATTGTAGGCATATGGACCAAAAAATAATAAAATTTCCGGATAATTTTACTTGGGGTGCGGCAACTTCTTCCCATCAGATCGAGGGCGGGCTTGTTAATGATTGGAGTGAGTGGGAGAAGAGCGAAAAAAGGATTAAGGCGTTGAAGAGGCAAAATAAGAATCCGGATGATTTCATTTCCGGGAAAGCTTGCAATTCGTATGAGTTATTCGATGAAGATTTAAAATGTATCAAGGAATTGAATCTTAAAGCGTATCGGTTTTCAATCGATTGGTCTCGCGTTGAGCCGGAGAAAGGGGTGTTCAGTGAGGAGGGGATGAATTATTATAAGAGTGTCGTCAAAAAATTAAAAGAGAACGGGGTTGAGCCGTTTGTTACGATCTGGCATTGGCCGGTTCCGCTTTGGCTCAAAGAAGAAGGCGGCTGGGAGGCAAAAAATATTGTTAAATATTTTACAGCTTTGACGGAAAAGATGGTATCCGAATTAGAAGGCGTTACATTTTGGATCACTTTGAACGAGCCGAATATCTATACTCTGAATTCATATATAACAGGAAAATGGCCGCCGCAGAAAAAGAACATTTTTTCGTGTTTGCGCGTTTATCATAAATTGATCAGGGCCCACAAAGCAGCTTATGCAGTTATCAAGAAAATAAATCCTTTTGCTCAAGTCGGCATTGCCGCCCATAATAATTTTTTTGAAGCTTATAATAATAGATTAGTAAATAATATCTTTAAAGGCTTGGCTGATTGGGGCTGGAACTTCTATTTTTTGAATAAGATAAAAAACCACCAGGATTTCATCGGACTTAATCATTATTTCCATAATCGGATCAACTATGGATTCAACAAGAATGACAATGAACTGGTTTCTGATATGGGCTGGGAATTGTATCCGGAAGCGATTTTCCATTGTTTGCAGGATTTGAGGAAATATGGCAAGCCGGTTTATATCACCGAAAATGGATTGGCTGACCGCGAAGATAAGTACAGGCCGTGGTTCATTAATGAATCGTTGAAAAATGTTTATAAGGCGATCCAGTTAGGAGTAGATGTGCGCGGATATTTTTACTGGTCGATGCTTGATAATTTTGAATGGGCTGCCGGTTGGGATCCGAAATTCGGATTATATAGCGTAGATAGGAAAACATTCAAACGGACTCCGCGCTCGAGCGCGAAGCTTTACTCTGAAATCTGTAAAAATAATGAGGTGATTGCGGAATAGTCAAAAAACCCTGTAAAAATGCAGGGTTTTTTAGTTGGTATTGCCAAAATTGTGAATTCGTGGTATAATTATAAATCGTACATTAAAACTCGGAGGTGTTAAATTGATAATACATCTTTTTGTCGGCAGTCTTATTTTCTTGCTTTTTGGGTGGCTATACGGCTGGGAAATGACAGGGTGGGATCTCATTCTCGGTGCATTTTTTGGAGCGTTTCCGGACTTAGTTAGCTTCATAGTCAAGCCAAACGCTAAAATCAACAAGGAGTCACACAAGCACCGGGACAACATCACACATGCACTTGTATTTCCTGTGTTTGTCTTTTTGGTGAATCTTCCTCTTTGGGGATGGCAGTGGAGCGTGATGATTGGTTTGGCTGTCTTGTCTCATCCGTTGCTCGACACATTCGGCATCGGCTGGGGCGTGAAGCTGTTTTATCCTTGGAGTCTTAAAACCTATAAACTTTTTTACGGGGGTAAGATTTTAAAAATCTTCAACACTCCGGAAGAAGCGGATAGGGAGGCCGAGAAATATGGCATGGATGATTGGATAAAAAGAGTGTACTTTTCTTTTAGTCCAAACTTTGTTGCCGAGAAAATTTTTGGCATTATAGAGTGGATTTCTTTGATCGCACTCATAGTGTTGCTTTACAAGACCCCATGGTAAACGGGGTCTTTTTTCTTTGCATAAATTTTATGTTAAAATAAAAGTATGACTTGGCTTATTGTGACCATCGCTTCATATTTTATCAATGCCGGCGTTTATGTCGGTGATAAGTTTTTATTGTCCAAAAAAATCCACTCTTCGATCGCGTATGCTTTTTATGTCGGCATCTGGAGTATTTTGAATTTTGTTCTGCTTATTTTCGCTCCCTGGGTGCCCGGTCCTCGCGAATTAATGATTGATCTGTTCGCCGGAGCCTTATTCCTTTTGACTCTAGTGTTTTGGTATAAAGCTTTGCACCAGAGCGAGGCGACCAGGGTTGTCCCGATTGTCGGAGCCCTAGTCCCGATTTTCAGTTTTATTCTTTCTTTCCTGTTTTTAGGAGAAACCTTAAATCAAAGCCAGCTGGTCGCTTTTTTCATCTTGATTGCGGGTGGCGTTTTGATTTCGATAAAACAGACAAAACTTTATCTTCTTAAGGCGGTTGCAATCAGGTTCCAGGATGTGTTGGGGGATTTTTTCGGCGTAGCCAATGCGGAATATAGGCCGACAAGACGATTGGTCATGAATTCCGTAATTTCCGCTTTCTTTTTTGCCGCTTATTATGTCTTGATGAAATATGTTTATATGCATCAGCCTTTTATCGGCAGCTTTGTCTGGTCCCGCATGGGCACATTTTTAGGCGTATTGGTTATTCTATTAGTCCCGTCTTGGCGCAGACTCATAAAGAAGCACAGAGGGGATGCCAGCAAGACAAAGAATTTAGAATTTTTCCTTGTAGTAAGATTATTTGCGGCGATTGCCTTTATCATGCTAAATTGGGCAATCAGCCTGGGGAATGTGGCTATGACAAATGCCCTGCAGGGAGTGCAGTATCTGTTTTTGATCCTGCTTGTCCTGGTCCTTTCGTCCCGATTCCCTCATTTCTTGAAAGAAGAATTGGGCGGAGGAGTCTTACTTCAGAAAATCATCGGAGCGGTATTGGTCAGTTTGGGACTTTGGGTGTTGATAATATGATTTTAGGTTGTCATTTCGAATGAGCGGGAGCAAGTGAGAAATCTCGGCAAGCGCGTTGGATGAGATCTCTCGCATCCGCTCGAGATGACAAGATAAGTTTATTTTAAAATGTTAAATATTTTTCTTCTGGCAATTTTTTCTGGCGCTTTTACTTATCTGTCTTTCCGTAAATTTGAATGGGCGGTTTTGTTTGCCATTTTTTTGTTGCCAAGCTATCTGATCAGGTTTGATATTTTCGGATTGCCCATGACGCTTTTGGAAATGATGATTTTGATCGTTTTTTTTGTCTGGGTTTTGAAAAATTATCGTCAGATCATATCGAATGCGAAAAGCGCCTGGCGGGGAAAAAGGGAGACGGTCCGTTATCCTTTTGACTGGGAAATCATTTTTCTCCTGATCGTTTCTTTGGCTGCGGTCGCGACCGCCGGATTCAGGAGCGATGCTTTCGGGATCTGGAAGGCATATTTTTTAGAGCCGATCTTATTGTTTTTTATCATCCTGAATACGTTCAGGGGGTTTGCCGGATTGCGTAAGATTTTGTGGAGTTTATCGGCCTCTGTCTTTTTTATTTCCGCTTTCGCGGTATACCAAAAAATCACCGGCGATTTTATCCTTAATCCGTCTTGGGCTGATGCGGATACGAGAAGAGTAGTGTCTTTTTTCGGCTATC
Organism: uncultured Gammaproteobacteria bacterium; assembly: GCA_964360445.1. Taxonomy (GTDB): domain Bacteria; phylum Patescibacteriota; class Patescibacteriia; order Patescibacteriales; family JAKAJF01; genus CAYHWE01. The sequence goes on from CAYHWE010000013.1 coordinate 17,607, forward strand.
CGAATGCTGTCGGTTTGTTTTTAGCTCCGCTGGTCATGATTTTTATCGGCTGGCTGGCGCAGGAAATTAAAAATAAAACTGCTATTTTGAATTATGGATTCAAGACAAACAGGACCATTGCCGCAGCCGTCATGATATTATTATCTTTGGCCTCAATTCTGTTCGCCAGAAGCGAGGGGGCTTTGATCGGCATAATTGCCGGGTCGCTCGTATTTTTATTATTGCACAGAAAATTAAGATGGGCGGCACTGATATTGCTTATCGCGGCATCCGCGGCGTTTTATTCCATTCAGCCGGTAAGGGATTATACGATCAACAAGATCACCCTGTCTGATTTTTCCGGCCAGGTCAGGAAAATCCAATGGGCTGAAACATGGGAAATGCTCCAGCGCGGAAGAATCATCTCCGGCGCAGGCCTGGCCAATTACCAGAGAATGGTCGCGCCTTACCATCAGACGGGATTTTTCTTTAATCGGGATAATGATCCGGAATTCCATAAAAAAACTGTTTTTGACGCAGAATACAGGAAAAAATATTGGCAGCCTTTGGAAATTTACCTTTATCCGCATAATATCTTTTTGAATTTTTGGGTGGAATTGGGTTTGAGCGGGCTGGTCTTGTTCATATGGATTATTGGCAGGTTTTTTGACATCGGAATATCCTTGATGAAAAATGGATTTTCAGATTATGGATTTATGACAGCAGGACTGATTGCCGCCATGATCGTCATAGTCGTCCATGGCCTGGTTGATGTCCCTTATTTTAAAAATGACTTGGCGGCGATGTTCTGGATCCTGATAGCCATGATGGGTATGATCAGTTCCGACGCCTCATTGAATGTAAACGTATGAGCATTGTTTTACAAAAATATATAGCCCAAGGCGGAAAGTATTCAAGGCGTGAAGCCGAAGAGCTGATCAGAAGGGGATTGGTGGCCGTAAATGGAAAAAAAGCGGAATTGGGGATGAGGGCGGAAGATGGCGATCTGATCGAAGTCAGGAAGCGCAGGCTTGATTTGGCGAAAGAACAGATGTATATTAAACTTAATAAGCCGGTCGGATTCACCTCGACAAGCAAGGATTTCAAGGGCGAGAAGAATATCTTTGACCTTGTAAGGATAAAAGAAAAGCTCATAATTGCCGGAAGATTAGATAAAAACAGCCGTGGGCTGATTCTTCTTACGAATGATGGCGAGTTGGTACAAAAAATAACGCATCCCAGTTTTGAGCATGAAAAAGAATACATCATAACGATCACAGAGCCGGAAATTTTCGATAATGAGCTGCCCAGGATCTTAAGCAGCTTTAAAAAAGGAATCGATATCGGAGAGGATGATGGCGTGGTAAGGGTTAAGGATATAAGGTATTTGGGAGCGAATAAGTTCGCGATAGTTTTGACTCAGGGCAAGAAAAGGCAGTTAAGAAGGATGTTTTATGAGATGGGGTATCAGGTATCCGACTTATTGCGAGTCAGGATCGGAAATTTAAAATTAAATGATTTGCCAGAGGGCAGATGGCAGCTTTTGACTAAAAAAGAAATTGCAGACTTAAAAGAAATCTATTAATTCTTTGGTGGAGTGGCTCGAGTGGTTGAAGGCGCCGCTCTCGAAAAGCGGTATATCCCAAAAGGGTATCGTGAGTTCAAATCTCACCTCCACCGCATAGATTATTATATTATGTCTAAAATACACGAATTGATTCCGTTGGACAAGCCTTTGGTTATTTTCGATTTGGAAACCACAGGCCTTTCTTTGAACATGGACAGGATCATCGAATTGGCTTATGTAAAAATATTTCCGGACGGAAGGATGAAAAAGGCCGATATGTTTATCAACCCTGAAATGGAAATATCGGAGGAATCGTCAGCCGTGCATGGGATCAAGAATAAAGATGTCGCGGACAAGCCGACATTTAAGGACTTGGCCCAGGAACTTTGGGCTGTCTTTCAAGGTTCCCATTACAGCGGTTTCAATATCGTAAACTTCGACCTGCCTGTCCTGAGAAGAGAATTTTTAAGGGCGGGCCTTGATTTTGATTACCATGAAGCGAAAATCATCGATTCGAAAGTGATTTATAACTATATGGAGCCGAGGACATTGTCGGCGGCTTTCAAATTTTATTGCGGCAAAGAGCATTATGATGCCCATAGCGCTCTTGCGGACGTAGAGGCGACGGCTGAGGTCCTGGAGAAGCAGATGAAAAAGTATAAAGAAGTCAGAGACTGGGAGTTCGTCAATAAGATACATAAAGCAAAAGAGGATCGATATGTCGATAATGACAGGAAATTCTATTGGCGCAACGGCGAGGCGTATTTTTCCTTTTCAAAGCATAGGGATGTTTCTTTGGCAAAGGTGGCGCAGACAGACCCGGGTTTTTTGAATTGGATCTTGCAGGCTGATTTTTCCGAGGAAATGAAAAATATCGTCCGCAATGCTTTAAATGGGAATTTTCCTTCTAAAAAGTGAATTATTGACGAAAAGGGTGGAAAAATGTTATTATAATCTCATAATAATAAAAATATTCCAAGCAGAAGATTTAGAAAAATATCCCGAAGCGGTAAAAAGAACAGGTTTAAGAGAATATTGGTGGCTTGGGGAGCGGAAATATTGCTGTTCTCAATCAAGCTGTTGTCTTTTTTAAAGAGGTTGATCGCCGCTTTTTTTATTAGCCTGATCCTAAGATTTGGCTGGATTATTTTACGCTTCGTTTTTTACAGATTGATCGTAAAAGTCTATAAATCATATCTCTCGATCATTAAAAAATTGGAATGGACCGGGTTTAGGAACAACCCCTTCCTTTTTCTGATGAAGCAAAAATTGGTGCATATAGCAGTTGCAACCGTTACTCTGTTGTTGGTGTTGTCCAATATCAACGCCAAGGCTGACGACAGCCATATCAATATTGCTGATACGGCCGGCAATACTATCCTGGCCAGCCTGGTGCAGAGCGAATTCGGTACTATTGACCAGGAACAGCTGATCGAGGAGTTCTTTGACGAAGAAGCGACGATTTCTCCGATCCAGCAGAAGTATCTGGAAGATTTAACGGCCGTGCAGAGCGATCCTCTTACTTATACGAAAGAGGAATCCCATGAACACGAGTCAGAAGATGAATTTGAAACATCTACCAGCTATGACAATACGGCAGTCATCAAGCCGGACATAGCTTCAACGGTAAAAACGGTAAGGCCGAGGTCGGAAATCGTGTATTATGATGTCCTTCCCGGAGATGTTATCGGCTCCATCGCCGAGAAATTCAATATCAATGTCAGCACGATCCTGTGGGAGAATAGCCTGTCCGCCTATAGCGTCATCAGGCCGGGCGATAGGCTGACAATATTGCCCACGAACGGCATAAGCTACAAAGTTGAACGCGGCGACAGTTTGGAAAAAATTGCCAAAAAATATGGCATAGACAAGGAAGAGATGATAAAATTAAACAAGCTGGACGCGTCAAAAGCTCTGGCTTACGGACAGAAATTATTTTTGCCAGGAGCAAGGAAAACGCAGGCAAGTTTGGCGCAAAATACATCTCGACCTTCGAGCAGCTCAAAATCCGGCCTGCAGGTGCTGAAGGACCTTGTAACAAAATCTCCGAACGCAAAGCCGGCTACGGGATTGAAGCTGAATTGGCCGACTGTCGGTTACCGCATCACCCAGTATTACACCTGGAAGCATCACGGCTTGGATATAGCCAACAAAGTCGGCACCCCGCTTTACGCGGTTGATGACGGCGTGGTGGAATATGCCGGCTGGGGAACCGGTTATGGCAATCAGGTATTGATTAACCACGGGGATGGCAGAAAAACAAGATACGCCCATGCTTCCAAATTGTTTGTCAAGAAAGGCGACGCGGTAAAGAAGGGCGAAACGATTGCGGCTATGGGATCGACAGGCTGGTCTACCGGTCCGCATATCCACTTTGAATATATCGTAAACGGAGTAAAATATAATCCATTAAATTATCTAAAATAATCCGAATCTACAAATTAAATCCGAATGCCACGAATGGTAGCAATTTTGATGAGTTCGGATGAAAATTAGGAGTATTGGAATTACAAAATATATGAATATCATCTTTGGTATCATGGGTATTGCAATCGGCGTATTGATTGTGTTAAAATCGGAGGCAATGCTGAATACGTTCGGCAGGATCGCTTTTTTTGAACAGCATCTCGGGGTCGAGGGCGGTTCAAGGCTGGGTTACAAATTGATCGGCATGGCTGTGATTTTTTTCGGTATTCTTATGCTGACCAACATGATCGGCGGCTTTATGGAGTGGGTCTTGTCACCTTTGTTAAAATATAATAGTATATAAAAGGTAATAGTTAATATTTGGCGATTAACCGTGTTATTCACTAAATGTTAATTGTTTTTAGTTATTTTTGGGCCAGTAGCTCATCTGGTACCCGCCCGAACGACTGAGCGTTCAGTCGGGCGGGGAGCGCACTTCTATGTTTACAGTCTATGTTTTAAAAGATGAACAAGGTAGATTGTATAAAGGAATGACAAATAGTCTAGAAAGGCGGCTGGCAGAGCATAGGTGCGGAAAAACAAAAACAACAAGGAAAATGAAAGGTATAGAAGTTGTTTACACAGAGCGCTATGATACATTTGACGAAGCTAGGAAAAGAGAGATATATTTTAAAACAGCTGCAGGAAGAAGATTTTTAAATAAAAATATTTTGGGCCAGTAGCTCATCTGGTAGAGCGCCTCGTTTGC
>CAYHWE010000014.1:0-22115 GCA_964360445.1 uncultured Gammaproteobacteria bacterium
ATCCGTCCGAAAAACCTTGATATTAAGCTTTTCCAATCTTTTCAGGACAATTTTGTCCGGATGGCCGAACTGATTATTTTTACCGACGGAAATGACTGCTATTTCCGGATCAACTGCTTTTAAAAACGCTTCCGTACTGCCCGTATCTGAACCATGGTGCCCGATTTTCAAGACATCCGCCTTAATATTTTCCTCCAAAAGCTTTTGCTCGATTTCCTCTTCCGCATCTCCAATAAACAAGAAGGTTTTATCCTTGTATCGCAGCTTGATTACCAAAGAAGTATTGTTCAGATTTTTCACTTCTTTTCCAAGCATGTTCTCTGTCGGGCTCAGCACTTCCATGCTGACCCCATCCTCCAAATCGATCTTGAATCCCTTATATGCGATTTTTATCGGAATCTCATTCTTCTGAACCGAGCGCAGCCATTCTAAAAAGCCAGGCGCGCTGTGCAGAACGCCGGTATAGACGATCTGCTCGACATCATACCTTTTGATTACCTCGTTCAATCCGGAAACATGGTCATCATGCGGATGGGTCAGGATCATCAGATCGATTTTCCTGTCCCGCCAGCCTAAATTCTCTCCCAGCCCTTTCAATACTTTCTTGTCCGGCCCGCCATCGATAAGGATATTCTGTCCGCCTGGCGCCTGGATCAAGGCAGAATCGCCCTGCCCGACATCAAAAAAATCAACCTCCAGATTATTTTCCTTTCCTGAAAAAAAATAAGCTGAGATCACGAGAATAATAATCAAGGCTGGCAACAATAAGATTTTATGCAATTTTTTCGGCATCTGTTTGACAAATCCGGATTTATATATTAAAAATGAAACACAATATTCTGCAAGGAGGAGATATGAAAAGGAGATGGCTCTTTAAGGATTGTTACAATGCTGTTGCGGGGCAACACGCGGTCATCGGTAAAATAGCGATGACAATCTTATTAACGGCGCTTCTTGCCATTGTCGGTATTTCCGCTTTCGTATTAAACGCCGTTTCTACCTTGGGAGTCAACTTCTTGCGGCGCTTCAGTAAAGACAACTTCGAGCAAGCGCCTCGGAAACCGTCTCAAGTAAAGGGCGACGACGCATAGTCACCCTTTTTTATTTTCACGATAAGATAAAAGATCACAAAATAATAAATTATCCAAAGCCACCATCGGATTTCGGGAGTCCTGACATAGGCGAACGGCAGGCCGGATAGCGCTTCTGATATGACAACAACATATTTCAAGACAAGATAGGCGGGAAAAAATACCAAATAATCGTATCCGATCAAAAAGCCCGATAATATCGAAACCGGAAGAAGCGCCATCAGGATCGGCAGAGACCACAGGACCAGGAAATTGGACAGGAGAAAAACTGAAGACACCTGATGGAAGCTGCTGACCAGGATCGGCAGGGTGAAAATCTGCGCCGCCAGGGTCATCGCCATAATTTCCCTTAAATTCAACTTGTCCGTAATCCTTATTTTTTCCATGAATCCATCCAAGACCGGATAAAGATAGATAATGCTCAGCATTGCCAGGAATGACAACTGGAAACCGACATCATCGCGCAGGATTTTCGGGTTAAACAACAGCATCATCGCCGCCGCCAGAACCAGGGCATTCGCGCTTTTGCTGAGCCGGCCAAGGTGGATTGCCCAAAGGATCAGGAAACCCATCAGCCCCGCCCGCATCGCCGAAGCCGGAAAACCGACAAAATTCATATAAACCGCGAGGACAGAGGAGGAAAAATAAAAGGAAGTCCGGCGGCTCAGCCCGACGCCGACCGCGAACAACATTATCAGATTTATAAGGATGCTCACATTCGCTCCGGATATCGCCACAATATGGCTGATTCCGATCCGGGAAAATTTATCATTCAGCCCGCTGTCTATGCTTTTCTTGTCTCCCAAAATAAAACCTTTGGCCAGCCCCGATTCCGGTTCGGGCAAACCTTTGTCTATTTTTTCACGGGTTGCGTCCTTGAAAAAAAATATTTTTCCATAAAGCACATTGCCATTGCCTGCCGCAAGTAATTCTATTTCCGGAAAATAACAGACGGAATAGATGCCATATCGCGCCAAAAAACGGTCGTAAGCGAAATCTTCGATCCTCTCAGGGGCTTGCAGCCGGCAGGAAATTCCGACCCTGTCTCCGTAATCAAAAGACGGGTATAGTCCGGCGTTGACCAGGACTTTACCGGAAACTTTTTTTCCATTCATGGATTCTGACTCCACCTCATATTTTATCTTATTCTCCCGCTCATCCGGCTCTTTTATTATAATTCCGATAAACTCGACCTTTTCACCGTTATAACTCCGGATCTTATTTGACGCGTCTTTCTCCAAAGAAATCCCGAACCGCCAAAAAGCTAAACATACGAACAAAAGAACAAAAAATCCCCCTTTCAAAAAGGAGGTTAAAAAAAATTGCCCCCTTAACAAGGGGGGTTGGCCCGTCTCGACTCGAGAACGAGGCGGAGGGGATTTACTCCAAACCAAAACAGACAAAACAAAACAAACCGCCGCGCCCAAAAACCACCAAAACGAATTTTTAAAAAAACCGCCCGGCAAAAAAGAGGCCAAGGCGATGCCTAAAATAAAAGTCAGGCAACAAATAAAAAATATTTTTGATCCGGTCAATCTTATCACTCCTCCATTCTCTCATGCGGAAGATAAAATTTAGATAAAAATATTCTAAAGAAATCTACCTCTTGAATGCGCGACATTTTTACAGGACCCAGCGCAGATAAGCCTCAACAAAATTGTCCAGTTTGCCATCCAGGACCGCCCTGATATCCGAAGTCTCGTATTCAGTGCGATGGTCCTTTACTAACTGGTAAGGCTGCATAACATAAGATCGGATCTGCTTTCCCCATTCTGCTTTTTGCGCCTCGCCTCTTAATTTCAATTCTTCCTTTTCCCGTTCTTCTTCCTGCAACTTGAATAATTTTGACTTCAAAATACGCATCGCGCGTTCCTTGTTTTGATGCTGTGATCTTTCACTCTGGCAGGTAACGACGATGCTGGTCGGCTGGTGAACAATACGGACCGCCGAATCAGTCGTATTCACACCCTGACCGCCTGGACCCGAAGCGCGGTAAACATCGATGCGTAAATCCGCATCTTTGATTTCCACATTTTCCGCTTCAGGCAATTCTGGAACAACTTCAACTAAAGCAAAAGAGGTATGGCGCATCTGTTCGGCATCAAACGGCGAGATGCGGACTAAGCGATGGACGCCGGACTCGCTCTTAAGATAACCATAAGCCCATCTTCCGTCGATCCTGAAGGTCGCGCTCTTGATGCCTGCTTCCGCTCCGATCGTGCGGTCCAAAATTTCCACCTTCCAGCCCTTGTCTTCCGCAAAGCGCAAAAACATCCTTTCCAAGATCTGCGCCCAATCCTGCGCATCTACTCCGCCCGTTCCCGCATGAATCGAAAGAATGGCATTGCTCTGGTCGTATTTTTCAGAGAACAAGACAAAAAATTCCTGCTTGCCTAATTCTTCTTTCAGCTCTTCATATTTTTTTGCAACATCGTCATGCATCGAGGTGTCATTCTCCTTTTCCGCAACCGCCACCAATTCTTCCAGATCCGTAATTTCTTTTTTCAGTTTTTCCCATTTCGTGATTTCTTTTTCCTCATTTTCCGCAGCGCGGGAAATCTCAACTGCCCGTTCGCGGTCATCCCAAAAATCAGGCGCATTCATCTTGTCCTTCAATTCTGCCAATCTGACTTTGGCGCGCTCAATATCCAAAAGCTCCCAAAGATTCAGGAGCTTTTCCCTTAATTCTTCAATTTTCTTCAATAGATTTTCCATAAATTAATTATACCACAAATATATTCCCTCTCCTTGCTAAGGAGGGGATTTTATTACACGCTAAACGCTTCACCCTGCCTACTTCATCTCCTCCAACCTGATTTTAACTTCTTTCATATCTCCTTTTCTTGAAATTTTCAAATTAACTTCATCCCCTATCTTTAGCAAACTTATAGTTTTAGCCAGGGGATTGCCTTCATCGATCTTTTTCCCGTTTATTTCCAGGATTATATCATTCTCCTGCAACCCCGCCTTATCCGCCGGCGACCCTGGAATGATTGCCAATTCTTCCGGAGCGTTTCCGCGCGAAATCAAAGCGCCATAATCAATGCTCAATTTATTCACTTCCGCTATCATTTTATTCACCTGGATATAACGCACTCCGAGCCAGGGGCGGATGATCCTACCGTGCTCTTTCACGCTGTCGATTATATTTTTCACCTCATTGATCGGGATAGCGAATCCGATGCCTTGCGCGCCCTGCACGATAGCTACATTTATCCCGACTACCTGTCCGGCAATATCAACAAGAGGACCGCCGGAATTGCCAAGGTTGATTGAAGCGTCAGTCTGGATAACCCCGACCAGCTGTTCACTTCCGATGCCGTTTCCAGTCGCGGTTATCGAACGGGACAAGCCGGAAATAACGCCGGTGGAAACCGTATTCCTGAACTCGCCCAAAGCATTGCCGATAACTATGACTGTCTGTCCTGTTTTAAGGTCGAAACTGTCTCCCAATCTTACCGTCGGCAGATTCTTCTTGGCATCGATTTTCATGATAGCGATGTCGTTGATCTGGTCTTTTGCCAATACTTTCGCCGGATACTTTTCTCCGTCATTCATCAATACCGTATACTCCGCCGCTTCATCATTGACCACATGCTTGTTCGTAACGATATAGCCGTCGCTGGAAACGATAAACCCGGAACCGCCTCCTACTTCTTTTTTCTCCGTTTCGCCATTACCCGGTATCTGCTGCCCAGGCATCACTCCTAAATAATCAGGCTGATCCTGGAAAAATTGCTGGAACGGATCCTGGTATTGTTCCACCTTTGGCAGATCTTTGGTAACAATAATACTGACGACTGCCGGCGATACCGTTTCCACCGCCTCGATCACAGCCGATTCTTCATCAACGGTAATAACCGTCTTGTTTTCCCTGCCGGCGAAAACCGACCCGGAATCTCCGGATCCAAGAGACCCAGCCCAATAGCCCATCACTCCGCCGAACAAGCCGCTGAAAATGACGGAAATCACCAATAATGCGATAATAAATTTTTTAAAATTATCCTCCATAAATTTAAAAATTAATTATTTTTTATCCGAGTCCATTATACAGCAATTTGCCAATATTGACAACCTCCTGCCGATATCCCTCCCGCCTGTCATTGCAATGACAATAAAAATTAATAGACATTTTTTTACGACCAAAAAAAGCAGCTTTAGCTGCTTTTAGATGGTTCCTATCGGTTAAAATTATATTATTTAACGTTATCTTTGATCAATTTCTGTATTTCCGGCGGGAGATTATTTACGTCCACTTTCTGCGCTCCATTGCTATTCAGCAAACTCTTGAAATCAAAACTGCCCTGGCTGCCATTCAAAAATCCCTCGAGGATCGTGCCGGACTCTCCGTTCAGTATCTGCTGGTACTGGCCGAACAGATTTTTCATCAACGGCGGCAAATAAAGGATGCTTAAGACGATCGGAACAACAATCAAAAGGAAATAGATTATTCCCATGATCCTTTGCCATAACATGTAGCGCTTCACGCTTTTCATCATGCCATGGATCTCCTGCGTCAGTTCTAAATTTTTTTCCAATAAATTTTTAACGTCGTCGTTTTGTGGTAAATTAACCGCCATAATATATATTTTTTAATTTTGAATTGCAATTTTGCATTTTCTTTATCCCCTCACCTCGCACAACTTCACAAACCCTCTCCCGATCTCCGCCATCTCTTCCATATCCTTTATCATAAATTTATCCTTGCCCTCGAATTCCCTGTCTACCAACTCCGTATCGCTCTTAAAAAATTGCAGATACCATTTATCCGCCCCTCGTATCATCTCGCCCATCCCCCGGAAATCTTCTTTCGTGTGGATACCAGGGACGACGGTCGTGCGAAACTCATGGGGCAAACCGCTCTCTATGATCATTTTAATACTTTCTTGGAGTTTATCCAAATTCACCCCGACATTTACCGCCTTGTCATATCTGGCCGGAGAATTTTTTATATCCATCGCCAAATAATCAACCAATTCCAGGTCAAGCACCCGCTTAAGCATTTCCGGGTTGGTTCCGTTTGAATCCAGCTTTATCTTATATCCCAAGTCTTTTACCTTCTTTAAAAATTCCGGCAAATCCTGATGCAAAGTCGGCTCGCCGCCGGTTATTACCACCCCGCTTAATTTCCCGATTCTCGAACGCAAAAAATCAAAGAGATCATTCTCTTCGAAAAAAGAATGATCTCTCTTATATTTTAACTTGCCTTCCTTGACGGGCCAGACAAGCATAGGGTTGTAGCAAAAATGGCAGCGGAAGTTGCATCCTTGTGTAAATACTATTGCCGCTAATTCTCCAGGATAGTCGATCAATGTTAATTTTTCTAATCCGCCAATTACCATATTGTTTACTTAAATTTTTAATGTCCGCTCAACCAGCCATGATGCTGATCAAACTTCCGACTAGCACTTTCCTAGCTGTTTGTCGTATGTTTTCCTGTCGCAAAACTCGCTCTGCTTGCCCTTGTTCCAATTCTTAGTCGGTGTTATCCAACCGACAACGCGGCTGTAAACAGTGCATTCCTGTCTTTGTGTTTGGTTTGGTGCCATATATTTTCCTCCTCTTCCGATTAGTCGATCCTACAGATCGGTAATCGAAAGAAATAAATTATTTTTATATTTATATTAATAAATAAATGGTTTTGTTTTTTCTATGCCCTTTGCCCTAATCCCTAGACCCTATCATTAACATTCATGCCCGCAACTGCCTTGTGATTCCTGCTTGCCGAAACCGATTTCCTCATCGCACTTCGGGCAGAACTTATGCTCTCCGGCCAAATAACCGTGCTTAGGACAGATACTGAAAGTAGGGGTGATTGTATAATAAGGCAATTTGTAATTTTCTGCGATTTTCTTAACCAACAACTTGCAAGCTTCCGGATCGTTGATCTTTTCCCCCAAGAATCCGTGCAATACGGTTCCGCCGGTATATTTAGTCTGCAATTCGTCTTGCAAGTCCAAGGCTTCGAAAATATCATTCGTGAATCCGACCGGAAGGTGGGTTGAGTTGGTGTAGTATGGATTAGCGCCATCTTCTTTTACGGACTTATCATTCGCCACCCTGATATCCGGATATTGTTCTTTATCTTTCTTTGCGAAACGGTAGGTTACGCCTTCAGCCGGAGTCGCTTCCAAATTGTACAGATTATTGGTTTCATTCTGGTAGTCCATCAACTTATTGCGCATAAAATCCAATACCTCGATAGCGAAATCGCGGCCATCAGTCGTTGTCAGGTCTTTTCCCAACAGATTAATCAAGCCTTCGTTCATACCGTTGATACCGATCGTATTGAAATGATTTTTCCAGTAAGACTGGAATCTAGCGTAAATGTCTTCCAAATAATATTTAGAATATGGATACAATCCGTCTTCAGTGAATCTTTCAATGATTTTTCTTTTGATTTCCAGACTTTCTTTCGCCAAGTCCATCAATTTCGCGATACGTTCCTTGAATTCTTCCTTGCTTTTTGACAAGTAGCCGATCCTGGACAAGTTCAAAGTTACAACACCCAAACTGCCGGTCAATGGATTAGCGCCGAATAATCCGCCGCCTCTCTTCCTTAATTCGCGGTTATCCAAACGCAATCGGCAGCACATGCTGCGGGCGTCGTCGCGGCTCATGTCGGAGTTGATAAAGTTGGAAAAATAAGGGATGCCGTATTTTGCCGTCATTTCCCAAACCGGTTTCAATACTTCGCTATCCCAATTGAAATTCTTATCTACATTATAAGTCGGAATCGGGAAAGAAAAAACCCTGCCGGTCGCGTCGCCTTCAATCATCACCTCGGCATAGGCTTTGTTAAACACATCCATCTCCGCTTGGAAATCGCCGTATGTTTCCGGCATATATTTGCCGCCGATAATGACATGCTCTTTGCTCGTCAATTCGGAAGGAGTAACGTCTAAGGTAATATTGGTAAACGGCGTCTGAAAACCAACGCGAGTAGGAACGTTCAAGTTGAATAAGAATTCCTGCAAGCACTGCTTCACTTCTTTCGGAGTCAAGCCGTCGTAGCGGATGAATGGCGCCAGATAAGTGTCAAAATTCGCGAAAGCCTGAGCGCCGGCCGCTTCCCCCTGCAAAGTATATAAGAAATTGACAATCTGGCCCAAGGCGCTGCGGAAATGTTTCGGTGGCTTTGACTGCACTTTTTCACCGACACCGCCGAATCCTTTAAGTAAAAGGTCTTTTAAATCCCAACCGCAGCAATACGGCGCCAACAGACCTAAATCATGGATATGGAAATCGCAGTTTACATGTGCATCCCTGATTTCCTGAGGGTATAATTTATTCAGCCAATAGCGGGCGGAAATAGATGATGAGATATAATTGTTCAAACCCTGGACGGAAAAGCTCATGTTGCTGTTTTCTTTCAATCTCCAATCAGCTCTGCCAAGATAATCCTGCATCAGTTTTTCTTCATCCAAAGATGAATTAAGGTCTCTTAATTGTCTGTGCTGGTCGCGATAAATGATGAATGATTTCGCGGCCTTGATCTGTTTGTTATTGATCAGGACATCCTCGACAACATCCTGAATTTCTTCTACCGCCGGGATGGATCGGGAATGGAATTTTGCGCTTATGCTCTTGATGACTTCATCGCTCAGTTTCTGGGCTAATTCCTGGTCCGGACTGCCTACCGCTTCGATCGCCTTGGCTATCGCATTTGTGATTTTTTCTTTTTTAAAGTCTACGATTTCGCCGGATCTCTTCAATATTTGAGATATCGTGTTTTGTGTTTGCATGGGGATATATAATCCAATTTTCAATTTCTAATTTTCAATTTTCAATTCAATTGAAATTATTAATCTGGAAATTGTATTCTGTTTTATTTATTTTTTATTTTTAATCGCTTTTTTGCCAAGTAATTTATTTAATTCTCTGCGAAATGAATTTGCATCCTTGAACGATTCATAAACTGACGCGAATCGGATATAGGCAACCTGGTCGATCTTCTTCAAATGCTTCATTATGATCTGCCCAACCTGGTTAGACGTGATTTCATTCTTGCCGATGATCTGGATATCTCTTTCGATCGCATTCACCAGCTTCTTGAAATTATCTTCGGTGATCGGCCTCTTTTCCAAAGCCTTCTTCAGCCCCTTTACGATTTTTTCCTTCGAGTAGGCCTCCTTCTTGCCGTCCCTTTTTATCACCGTCAGGTCCAGTATCTCGATTTCTTCATAAGTGGAGAAGCGGAAATTGCATTTCAGGCATTCTCTCCGTCTCCTGATCGATAAGCCGTCGCTCGCCACTCTCGAATCCACCACTTTTGTGTCGTTATGATTACAGACAGGACATCTCATAATATATGCGGTCGCCTCCAAATCATTTTTTATCCCGGATTTAGCGGCATCCTCTTTTACAAATAAAAAAACACCTATATTTTCCACGATCAAATTTAATGGGCAGGTGTTTTGTGGGGATTTTCAGCGTTTTCTATATTTAGTGCCTCCTTGCTATTTTTCACCACTATATCTTGTATATAAATCCATTATATCACTCCTGGAAGCAGTGTCAAACATCGCAATTCTTTATTTTTCCCCCATAAAATAGAGCAAAAATTTATTTTCCAAAAAAACAATTCCATAAAAAAATAACCTTGTGGATAAGTGGGTATTTTAAAAAATTTAGGCAAGATTTTTCCTTTTGAATCTTTTTGCACATTACCTGTTTTACCAAAGACACGCCTGACTACTCTTCTGGCATATGCTGATATCCCATCATATTTGTGGTAATTCATTGTGACGGTAACCGAGAAACAAAGCTTGACCTGAAGCATTTCTTCGAAGTCGCCCCGAATTGATTTTCTTTAAGATTCATGCTAATTTAAAACCAATGTGACGGCCTCGTATTGCCTCCATTAAAACAGGTGGCGTGCTGTCAGAGCTCTGACGGTAACCGAGAAACAGGGCTTGACCTGGAGCGTTTCTTCGCGAGCGCAGCAGAATGATCGGGCGGGAGGTCACACATTACTTGGGAGGATTGCCTTAGAACAAAAACTAAGGCAATCCTCCCGCTTTTAAAACCAACAAGGAGGCGCAAAATGGCGAGCGTCTTTAAAACCGGAGAAAAAGAAACTATTCTTTGGCTCGGCAAGGAATTAGAAATCAATCCTGAAAAAATTTTTGAGATGGTCAAGATGATACGGGAAGGATTTGAGATGTATGAGGAATATGAGCGAAAAAAGAAAAACGGCGCTACAAGAAAAATAAGCAAGCCGATAAAACCACTACTGACCATCCAGAATAGAATAAATAAAAGCATCCTCAGATTCCAAAAACCGGGCAAAAACGTATTCGGTTTTTCCGGCGGCTGCGCCACCGACGCGATCAGGCCTCATCTCAAAGCGAATAGCATTTTATGCGTTGATTTCAAGGACGCATTTCCGAGCGTCAGCAAAAAAGCCGTATTTGAGCTTCTCTTTGGCAAAAATAAAGGGGGTGGCATTTTTTATTTTCACGCCGCAAAAATCGTGGCTGAGCTTGTCGCTCACAATGATGCCCTGCCTCAGGGCGCGCCAACAAGCCCGCGCATCTTTGATCTTGTCTGCAAGCCGCTTGATAAGCGGCTGAATGATCTTGCGGAGATGGCCGGCGGACGCTACACAAGATACGCGGATAACATCTTCTTCTCTTTCAGGAAAGAAAAATTTCCCAGAAAAGTAAAAAGACAAATCCTGCGCATTATAGAGGGGGATTACGAACATGCTTCGCTGCCCCATTTCAAGTGCCACAAACTCAAAGTGCGATCAGGCGAGCAGCTTGTGAGGATATTGGGACTGAATGTGATCAACCACGCAATCCACAATACGCGCGAATACAAGAGGAGGATCAGAAAAGCCATCCATCATGTTGAGTGGCTAAAAAGCAACGGAATGGACATAGAAAGCGGATTAAACAAACTGCGTGGTCTTATGAGCTTTGCCCAAAAAGACACGCTCCCTCCGCTTGTAATACAGAAATTCAAAGAATTGAACAACCCCGGCTGAAAAGTCGGGGGTTTTTATTATTTTTTTCTCTTTGCATTTTTTATTTTTTGCCCGGGCTCAACTCGAGCCGAGGCGGAGGACCAAAGAGGGGGTGAGGTGATGCAAGTCAGTTGAGAAAAATCTTACTTAAATTCACAATAATTTCCTTCAACATCTTTCTGCCAATAACCAACGATGCCTTTTCTCTAACGTCATACCCCTTAAATTTAAAGAAATCATCATCATTCTTGATTTTCATTTTTCTGCTTTTGCTTTCTTCTTCCGGATAACAAGCCCAAAGCAATGAAGTTTCATATTCATCCGCATGATAAGCATGGACACTTAAAAATCTATAAGGATTAATCAATGTTGCATTTTTATATTTTTTCTCAATTTTTTCCAATATTTCAATATGCCTGCCTCCGCCATGGCCGGTTATCATATATACTTTTGTAAATCCTTGCTTTTGTAAACTAACAACAAGACATTCAATCATCTGATATAAAATGTGAGGTTTTAAATAATATAAATTCCCCTCCAGCTCTTTACCTAATTTTGCATCCATTCCAACAAATTTCTTACCCTTAACCTGCCTCTCTCGATCTGTGCCAAGATAAATCGGAGGCAAAACATATCCGCCTGTTTTCTTTGATAAAATCTCACAAATTTTCTGCGCTATCATAAAATCAGTTTCAATCGGCAAATGATTGCCGTGCCATTCAATCGTACCTAACGGAATAAAGGCAATCTTATTCTTTGAGTAATTTATGAATTTGTCTAAATAGGTTGTTTGCATAATTTGTTTTCTATTATTAAGGGCAAGTGACATTTTTTAAAATCATCAATTGCTATTTGCTAAAATAATTATCTTTAACAAATTCTATCGCCAGCAAGGTATTTTTACCTTTAATCAAATTCTGCGCCTCATCTATTTTTTTCCAACCAGCCTCGTGAAACTCTTCCATAAGCTTTGATTCTTCCGGCTTGAATTCATTTTTATCTGCCTCGATAAAATACCATAAATCATAATGGTGCTTGCAAGCCTGTTTTGTCGGATTATCTATTTCTGTAATGGTGAAAAGGGCTGGCGATCCGATTTGAAAATCATTGCCATCTAAGCCCCACTCCTCTCCAATCTCTCTCATAACGCTTTGTTTTAGATTTTCGTCTTTATCAATATGCCCGCCATTAAAAAGCCATAGGCCTGATTTCTTGTGATGACCTATAAAAACTTCTTTTGCATTTGGATCATAAGCCGCAAAATATGCACAAAAATGAGACTTATTATCTTCATCCCTAGTTAAATTTCCCATAGAAAACCGCTCCAAGAACCTTGGAATAATTTCTATTGAAGTTTTATTTTTTAACAATTCTTTTAACTCATCGGCAAGAGTTTGCATATATTATATTTAAAGTTAAACCAGTTTATCTTATAATTCAAGACCTGCCCCCAAGTTTTTCTCCCCAAGTTTTTCTCCCCAAGTTTTTCTTATTCTTCTTGAATTATAGTATTGTTATTCTTTTTCATCTACATGTAAAACATATCCATGATAATCATCTGGGGTTTTAAATTCAAACCTTTCAAAAATATGAATCAAAACTCTTTCCTTTAGATAATTCTTCTTATTTACATCTCCTTCGATTTCTTTTAACCAAGGCGGTTGTTTTTGCATAAATTCATTTAAAATATCAGAATCATCAGTAAACTCCTTAATATCAACAAGGAATTCATTAATTAACATTTCAGCTTTATCTTTTTTATCTAATGGCGAGTACTGAGCGCACTTTCCAATCGTTGATTTATTTACAATTATAATATCAGCTTTTTTCGCATCAGAATTATAAGCCTCATATACAGGGATATGAATATTACTAATTTTTATTGCTCCGCTGGCTTTTTTATCAACGATGTCAACGGGATAATCTTGCCTCCATTTTGGAATATATTGCCCTCCAGATCTTTCAAAAAACTTCCATACAGCATGATTAGTCGCAATCACAATTACATTTTGCGGATCTAATTCGTTTAATTTTTTATAAAAATCATCTTTGGAAATCTCATTACTACTTTTAATAATCTCTTTCAAAATGTAATCATTTTCACCGTAAGCCATATTTCTCCCGAACCCAAATGCTTCTTCAAGCCCAACACAATGAACATGCCAAGAAACCTCATCGCCAAAAAATGGGGATTTATCAAACATGGTATTTATTCCTAACTTCTTTATACTCCCGCCATACTTCTCCTCGGTTTTATCTTCGTAAATACCATAGGCTCTTACAATATCCTTAATCGGATGGCTGTCACTATAATTTTTTATAAATTTATCTTTAAAACTTTTAACTTTATTGCCGTTTATTTCCGTGCTTCGTTTTTTTTCAAGATTGTCCTCTTCTTGATTCTCTTTCGCTTTTTCAAGAAGACTCTTTAAACCATTGGTTTTAGATATTGCATTCTGGTCTAATAAGTCACTCCAATTATCAGGATTTTCTTCTACATTTTTTATGGTTTTCATTAAATCTCTTGTGCCATCCGCTAAAAATGCCATATCACGATTATAGGGCAATTTAATTTGATCCAACTCTTCCTGCGTTTTGGATCTAATTAAACTCAAAGCATGAACAACATATAGCCTTTCGATTTTTTCAAGAATTTGGATACTATGAACCTCTCCCTCCTCGTGCAAACTTAATTCCCAATGATCCCACCCCCAAAAATCCTCAACCTTAAAATCATGGACGCTCAAAAATATATCGGTGAATTTTACGATATCCTGTGGCAATGCTGATTTAATATCATTCAAAAATTCTTTTATTCTGGCATTTTCTTTATTGCTTGAATGCAAATGCAGTATCCAGCTTGCTAGGCCAAAAATCATTTCTGATCTTTTACTGTCAATAAAATCAAAAACCTCCTGCCCCTTTTCCCTATTTCTTCCATAGTAATTATGATTAAGGTTTTTGAATAACTTATTTACAACCAATAAAAACTTCTTGAAATTATTTAAATCCTGATTGTCTAATGTAGCCTTTAATAAATACTGGAACGTTTTTAAAAGATAAATACTAAAATCTTTAAAATCTTCAATAGGATAATCTTCGCTCTCTTCCAATTTTGGCTCAAGATGATAGTCACAAAATTCTTTTAAATACCTCCATGTTCTATCCAGCACGGGCTCGGAAGTTCGCAGATCACCTTTCTTCTGCATCTCATATCCCCTTGCATATAAAATTTGAGAAAAATATAAAAATTCCTGAAAGACTAAGTGGTCCTTGTTGTCTACAGCTTTTCGCATGAATATGAATGGCAAGTAAGCAACTGTTTTTATCATCTCAAAATCATTTGATTTAATTGACATTTCAAGAATTTCTCGCACATCACTTGATAACCATTCCATTGGCTTCAACTTTTCAATAAAATTAGTTCTCTCTTTCTCGGCTTGTTCTCTTGAAAAACCACCACCGTACAAAAGAATCATGCTATAAAAATTATCAACGAGCTTGATATAAAATGCCACCAAATCTTCTAATTCTTCATTTCTCAAATTCTGAATAGCCCCTATACTTCTTATTTTTAGTTTTACCAATTCATCCCTTGCCTCAGCTTCAATATCATCCTCTTTTTTTATAACAAAAATATCCAACACCATTTTTTCAATTCTCTTTTTCGTGATCTTATCATCTAAAACATCCTTCTTTACCCAAAACAAATTACCGCTATGGTAATCCGTATGAGAAAATGGCATAGGTGTAATTTGACACAATCTATCCCTATACTCATTTTTCTTGGTTGTTTCAATTTCTTGATCAACTAGAGAATTATCAATAGCCTGTTTGCTCCCTATAAAAGATATTAATTTTTTTAACTTTCTCAAGCGAATATCCACAATCATGCCTGCCAACTTCGTTTTAATCGGGAAATATAATTCTTTATGAATTGGTGAAAATGGATTTAATTCTATAACATCGTCATGTTGTTTTATTTTCTCCACTAAGGTGTTGGTAGCAATTCGTTTAGTTATCTCTTTATCCAAAACTTTAAGAAAATTCCCAATTATAATTTTACTTAATAATTCATCTTCGGCCTTTTTCAGACCTACATTATTTGTTATTAATTTTATTGCTTGATAGAGAGAAAATATTGTAAAAATCGCTATTACTATTATTGGTAAAACGGCAAAAATATTTACCGATCCCCATATAAAAAGTAGAAATGATAGTATTTCGGCTACTAATAAAGTGAAGAATCTGCTTCGCCTTAATAATATTATTCCCTTGTACGGCCCACCATCCTTTGTTAATTCTTGCGCAATAAAAAAAGCAAGCGCAATTAACACAGCACCTATTCCGGTATGTACTGATATTAAATTTGAATAATGGGCATCAATTGATTGTAAGAACAAAGACCCTTTAAGCGGGTAATAATTTAACGTCGCAGAAATTATGCTTTCATTTTTAAACAAGGTCTGGATTATTGTTTGCAAATGTGACAACAAAGCAAAAATAAAAAACAGACCAACTACAAACATCATCTCTGCTTTGGATAGCCAAAAGTTTTTTGTGTTAATTTTTAATAAATCATCAAGTTCTTTAGAACTTTTTTTCTGTTTTTTTATTAAATTTAATAATGACGGCTCCCATCTTGAGCCGAAAATATTTTTTAAGTTAAATTTATTTTTAATCCATTTAATCATACTAACTAGTTGATATGGTATTTATTATTTCATTTATTTATTCATCCAATAAATCGATCATTTTCGCTCCGGCAGAATCTTCCAAATGGGGATTCTGCCACGATGGTAAGCGGCACGAACTTAAATACCTTCTTTTTTAAATCTATCTAAATAAAAACCTTATAATTCAAGACCTGACCCCAAAATTCCTTCTAAATAACTTCCTTTTCATGAACTCAATTTTTGAAAGTTATTTATTCTAAACAAATTTTATCTAAATTTTTCTCTTCAAAAATACTTTTATTATCTAAATAACTATTAACTAATCGATTTGCTATAAGAAGTGTTTTTGCAAACATTTCCCAGTTTAGCTCCTTACTCTTCCCACAGTGAATAATCTTACTTCTGATATCATATATTTTTTTTACAGTCTTAAATTGTTCTTCAACTTCTAGTTTAAAATATTTAGATAATATTTTTGCAATTCTCAATGAGAGTCTAAACTTTAATTCATCATTAAAACCAGGGAGACACAAAGATTCCAGAGATACTACTAGTGAAATAAATCTCATTTTAATATCCACATCAATACCGCTTATAGCTCTTTCATAAAGACCTGAGATTACTTGAAATATATCATTTTTTTTATTTTCTAAAATTTTTTCATATATTTCCCTAATTCTAATCAAATCTTTTTTATTCTTAATCTCTAAATATGATAAAAATGGACCGGAAAATAAACCATGAAAAGAAACATCTGTTTCTTTTTCTCGAAAACTATAGGCAAGCCCAGTGGAACAAGGATGAAATACTATTAAAGATAGATTAATATCTTTAATAATGGCCGCGGGCGAATCTTTTGAATTTATCTCTAAAACATAATTAGCAGCCAAAATATCAGAGGATCCATCGAATATCCCCTTTTTAAAAATCTCGCCATAAGGATATCTACCTTTTCTTTTCGAAGGAATGAATTTATTAAAACCTACAAACCCAGGAAGCCTTTCTTTGGAAAAATTGAAATCTATTTTTTTTAATCCAAAAAATTCTTCAATTTCTCTTTGTTTTATTTTTCTAATTTTAATATTTTCTGTAATATTAAAAGAAGTAAACTTGCTATTTTTTAATATAAGTGGACAATAGTATCTCATTAAATAGTTCAAATTATGTTTTTTAGACTTCCCCCTTTTGACTTAAATAATCCTACCTCTTATTTCTTTGCTTTGCTTTTTTACCTTTGCAAAAATTAGCTTAAATTACCTTAATTCTTGCACTTTTCCAGACATAAAGCAAGCTTAAACACCCCCATCACTGAAAGCGTTTTTATTCGCACCTCTATTCTACCCTATTCCAGATAAATTTTTTATAAAGAAAACATAAAAAAACCTGCTTTAGCAGATTTTTTTAAAGCTTAGTCATCATTTCCTGACATGAATCTGATAATTTTTTCAAGAGCCTTGTCTAAATCCTTTTCAACTTCATGCTCCCAAATCCTTAGTACGCTCCAACCTTCTTTCCTTAATTTTGCCCTATTAGTCCTATCTCTTTTGATGTTACTTTCAATCTTCCCTGGCCAATATTTTTTAGGTAATCTTTTTTTGAATTTCGAAAACTGATACCCATGCCAAAAATCTCCATCGATAAAAACCGCTTTCTTCTTCCTGGGCAACGCTATGTCTGGGGTTCCGGCCGGACTCCTATAATACTTCTGGAAATAAATGCCCCTCTTCCTTAATCCACGGAACACTGCTAGTTCGACTTTAGTATTCTTCCCACGTATCTTGGACATTATTTCGCTCCTTTTTTCTTTTGTAAAAATATCCGCCATTTTAACGATGCCTCCCTGCTATGAATTATTTTTCCCGATTTCTTTTTCCAATGCTTTTCCTAGCCCCTCTATTACGCCGACGACGAGAGCATTGCCCATAAAGAACGCCCGTCTTGCCGGAGGAGCTCCTTCCGTGTGCCGATCCGGGAACATATTGAGCCGTTCGAGTTCTATCGGGGTAAGCCGCCTGTATTTACCGGGCTTTACACAGATAACATGCTTGAATCTCGACGGCGTAGAACCGCCCTCTCCCGTCACTATCGTACGTGAAGGCCTATCTAATGCATCAGGAAAAACCATCGCTCCTTCTGCATAATGATATTCAAAACCGTTCTTACTCTTCCTTTTTTCCTTTTTAGCCCCTTTCATGTATTTCCATTGGGCCATATCGTCCTTATTTATATGATATTCCGCGGGCACTTCTTTTTCATCCTGGAGAACCATGCCTAATGTTATCATCTTGCCTTTATGGATCGGCTTACCTTTGAATGTGTGGACTTCCCTATCTACCATGATTCCGGTATCCATGAATGGCGAATTTTTCTTCTTATTATTGAAGGTTTTCGAAATCTCAGCTAAATCACCCTCAATCTTAAAAACAGAAGCATCTGTGCGCTTTTCTATCGGGAATGCCTTCGACATCGTACCGCTGCCAGTAATCCATGCAACCTTGTCACTCATTTTCCTGATCTGCTTATTTATTTCCGTATTTTTCTTGTAGCCTAATATATATACCCTTCTTCTTCTTTGTGGCATCCCGTAATCAGCTGCATTTATTACCCGCCACTCCACTATATAGCCCAAATCAGAAAGTGAGGCAAGCATGATTGCAAAGTCCCTTCCTCGCTGTGACGCTGGCGACTTCAATAGCCTATCCACATTTTCTAACATCAGATATTGCGGAGCCTTCTTGCCCTTATCTTCTAAAATCCTATGTATCTGCCACCAAAGGACGCCTTTTTTTCCTGACAGGCCTGCAGCCTGGCTCAAGGTCCTGGCCACGGAATAATCTTGGCATGGAAAACCACCCACCAATAAATCATGGTCTGGTATTTCCTCAGTTTTTACCTTCGCTATATCTTCACAAGAATGCCCGGCCTCTCCGAATTTATCCACATATATTTCAGATGCGTGTTGTTTCTTTGTAGCCGGCTCCCATTGATTACTCCATACGACGGAATACCCTGATTTTCCAGGATTTCTCCCTTCCAAACCCATCCTGAACCCCCCTACGCCAGCAAATAGCTCTGCAACCCTAATTTTTTTCATATGATTAGATTTTAACCTTTATGTTTATATCTTACCAGATTATAACACATCGATCAAATCTGATCAAATTTCCAGTGCTTTCTGGATATATTTTGCATTCAGCCAAAAACACCTCTTTATTTCTTGCGTATGCTGAGGCGTCTCCGATGTATCATTGCCATCCCGGCCATGAGGCCGGACGTGAGCGATATCGCTTTCTGACATCTTCGGTAAATCCTCGTATTTTCCTTTATTTATACAATCTACAGTCTTATCAAAAACCCTCTCAGCCTCGGCAAGATCCTGCATCGGAAAGTTCCAGAATTTTATCTTTTTCAAAATGATATCATCTGACCCTTTGATTTTTTGGAAAACCACAAACAAAAATCTATCCATTTCCAGTTGGGCGTGGAATTCTGACATCGTCTCTTCTTTTTCGTCATACCACACCTGTGTCACTAAATCTTTATAATCGAATGTAGGGAAAGATAGAGACTCCCTTAGAGTTCCCGTATGTTCAAGCGTTATCACTTTCATGGTCACATTAGCCTTGTCTAATTCGGCAATCTTATTAGAACCGGCCCCGGTCAATATACGATTAGCCAATAATCTTTTATAATTCTTCGATTTCATCTCCGGCTCCCATCCCAATCTGACCATTATCTCCTTATCTGTTTTTCCTATATGATTCCTGAACTTATCATTTATGACATCTTCTATGGTTTTAACAGCCTCTTCTTTTTTAAAAATTGAAATTGCCTCGACTTCTCTGCCTAGCAGGTTCTTTTGGATGAGATAATTTAGATATGTCTGTTTCAATGAGAATGCTCTCGGCTTTGCAGGTATCCGTGACCGCGGCTGTTCTCTTAGGACCCTGCTATTTTTCGCCTTAGTGCATGCCCCTAAATAATATGTGTCTCCCTCTGATAAAAGATGTGCTTCACCTCTCCTGATCTTGTCGACGATAAATTCCCAATCTCTCCTTATTTGCTCCACATCTTGCACCGGCACATCCTTAAGCAATTCTAACAAATGTATGAATTTGAATTCATAATCAAGAGGATCCTGTTGCTCTATGAACAGATAAAACATTAAAAGGAGCAATTTATTCTTTTTCAAAAAAGAACTTATTTCCCATTTTTCATCTACTATCTTGTCATAATCTATCATCGAAAAAACAAGACGCTCCTTCGACACGTACTCCTTTTCCTTGTGCTTTTTCAATGGAGCAGTCTTAAGCTCGACACCTGCGATTAAAAAGTCGGCCTCAGAGCGTCCGTTGTTTTCTAACCCAAAAACATATTTCTCCACTAAATCACCGAAATGCCCCTTCCTTTTTCTTCCATACCCATCAATGTTCTCCTGGATTTCAGCAATAAGGTCATCAGGAATGATATCGCGCAAAGTCTTATGTAAGACTTTTTCTGCTTGGACAACAACATCTTCTTTGGTTTTATATATTTGATCAATCATCTGTCTCTCTTATTTTATTAGATTAAATTTAAAATTCCTTTATATTCCTTATTCGTTATTATGATATGGTCATTGATATCTATATCCAAAATTTTTCCAGCATGGACAAGCTTCTTAGTCATTTCAATATCTGCTTGGGAAGGCTCGACATCTCCCGACGGATGATTATGGGCTATGATTATGCTGGCTGCAAGACAATCGATTGCTGGCTTGAAGACTTCTCTAGGATGTATAAGGTTTTCATTCAATGTCCCGATAGAAATAGTTTCTTTGTGTACCAGCTGGTTCCTGGCATTCAGATACAAAACAACAGAATGTTCTTTTTTAGCATTACGTAATTCCTGTAAGTGCGCCATCGCATCTTTAGCATTATTTATGATTGGCAAATTATTATCCTCTGCTTCAAGTGCGCGCTTAGTAAGCTCAAAAGCGGCCAACATCGAACAGGCCTTGCCTGGTCCGACACCTTTTACATTCGACAATTCCTCATAGCCAAGAGACAACAACTTCTTTTTTGGAAACTTGCCTAATATCTCACTAGCAACATCGATAACATTCTTACCAGCCCTTCCGGTGCCGAGCAAGATTGCAATCAGCTCATTATCACGAAGATTGGCCGGACCCTTTTCTATCAACTTCTCACGCGGCCGCTCGTGCTTTGGAAAATTCTTGATTTTTATCATACCTCCTTTATTTGATTAAATATTACTCTGAAAGGGTCCAAAAATCAACCCTAAAACAAAACGCCTCCCCCTTATTGAAAGCGTTTCATCCGTATATTTTTAAAATTATTTTTTTAAATCGAGGCTCTTTTTAAGATATCCACCTGCATAACTCACAACGGATAAAAATGATGTTTTTAATATTATTTTAATTTCACTCCAATCATTTTCTTTCAATAAATGAAAGATATAGATCAATGCAAGTATAAATAAAAAAATTGAGATGACATACAATGCATATGTCAATGTTTCATTAAAGGCATTTTTTAGCGTTTCACTCCTAATGTGATCATTTACCTTCTTGTGGACTAACAAATCCTTATCAGTAAGTCTTTTAGACTTATCAATTTTTAGCATATAATTAAATCATTGTTTGCCTCAACAACCTTTCGCCCCTTATAGCCGCTGCACTAACTGAGACATCAAATCTTTCCGCAACATCTTCAATTGTATCGCATATATTCCAAATCTCAATAAATTTTTTTTCAGGCATCAATAATTTTGCTGCTATCTTATTTGCCTCAATTTCCATTTCATTTTCTCGTCCTGCCAAAAGGGGATTATCCTCTCTTTTTAATGGCTGTTTTGAATTGGTTATATATTCATCGCCAATTTTATCTTTATGCTCTAAAAAATGCGCTATCTCATGTGCAATTGTAAACCTCTTTCTTGTTGATGGATGAAGGGCATTTACATATATTACATAGCTATCACCCTCTTTTTTTATTAACCCGGATTGCTTGTCTTTCAAATCAACAGTTTCATACACTTCAATTCCAAGCTCATTAGCGATTTTTATTATTGGAACTGGTAAATTATCTTTATATCTCTCTAAAACACTTAAAGTCATCTCATTCATAAATTTATAAATTAAGCCGATTAATTAATATATACTTGCATCCTCTCCATTCTACCCCATCCCAGATAAATTTTTCCTAAAGAAGTTATAAAAAAAATCCTGTCAGGCGACAAAGATGATTTCTTCCTCACAAAATTCCTCAAATTTCTCAAATTAAGCTAATCTTAGGTAAATCCAATTTCTTTATGAAATCTTTATGAATAAGATCAGATACATATTGGACTCCGAAGGAGGCTAATATGTATGCAAAT
>CAYHWE010000015.1:0-21887 GCA_964360445.1 uncultured Gammaproteobacteria bacterium
TACATCAACGCTTCAATCAGCTACACGGACCCGACTGGCGCGACACATAATTCCGATACGGGCGAATACTTCGTCCCGTTAGTCGGAGCGACCGGAAACATCGGCGATTTCAAGGCCGGCGTAGCCTTGGTTACGCCGAACATGTTCGGATCCGACTTTAAGCAGGAACTGGACATGTGTAGCAAGCTCGGGCTTGCCAACGTAACCCCGGCTGTCGCCTATAAGCTGACCGACAATTGGTCAATCGGCGCTTCCGTAAGCATCGGTTATGGCATGGTGGATATGACACAGCCGTACATCGTTTCCGGAGTGAGCTTCGGAGCGCTTGATACAGAGGCGCGCGGATTCGGTTACAGCTACCAGGTGGGCGCGCTTTATGAGCCGACCGGCTGGCTGAGCCTTGGCTCGTCCTACCAAAGCAAAACAAGGGTGGAGCTTGACGGAACAACAACACTGGGAACGGCGGCAGGGGAGATGGAGGATGATTTTTCTTCGGTGTTTTATTTTCCGGGGAGATTCCATCTCGGAGTCGGCGTAAAGCCGATGGAAAAACTGCTGCTCGCCGTGGATGCGACTTATATGGACTACTCATCCACGGACAAGGCCGACCTGAACTACGATCAGTGGGCTGATGCGACCATGGCATTAGACTGGGAGAGCCATTGGGTATATGGGATAGGCGCCGAATACAGCGCGTCTAACAATCTCAAGTTCCGCACCGGCTTGAATTATCAGGAGCAGGTGATTTCGGATTCAACCCTGAACCCGGTAACGCCCGATACGAACGGCGGCCTGAGCGCGTCGCTAGGCTTCGGCTGGAAAAAGGATAAGCTGAGCATTGATGCCGCCTATGCGCACGCGTGGGGAATGGAAAGGGATGTGCCGCTTACGAACGCCGGCGCCGGACAATACAGCGCGAGCGTGGACGTGGTATCAGTGGCGGTTGTATATCCTTGGTAAAAAAAGACTAACAACAAAAAGGGCGGAGTTCCGAAAGGATCTTCGCCCTGTTTTATTATAAAGGATTGACAAAATGCAGGTATACTATTAGAATTTATTATTCGGACTTTGAAAATTGAATATGGTTGATTTAACTTAATTTCTGTTATGCCCAAAAAGGAGGTGGCGATGGAAAATTCTTTTAAGCGTCCGACCCTTTATTGGGGTGTGGCGAATAGATTGATAAAAACATTGCATTACGCTTTTCGTATTGCGGCTCAAAGCCACAGGAAAGGACCGACAACGGCATTTATTGCGGTAACAAGACATTGCGATAAATTCTGCAGGCACTGTTATGAATATGATAATAGTTTACCTGTCATGTCGAAAGAGTTGCATGGCCGTATATTGAAGAAACTGTACGATCAAGGCGTGACATTCATATTCTACTATGGGGGCGAGCCGATGTCTCATCCTCAGATAGCGGAATTCATAAAGGATGCCAGAAAGCACCCCTTCAATATAAATATCTGCACAGATCTATCGTCATCATCTCACGAGCAGCTTGTCAATGTTTTGGCAGCGGGTGCCGAGACCATCAGCTTTTCAGTGGACAGCTTGAAAAAAGATGAGGCGCGCAATATCGAAAAGATTTCAAGCAACTTGAAATTTCTTAGAGATTTACGCGATAAAGGTTGGCGCTTCGGATTGAACTGTGCTATCACATTGCATAAAGGCAGTCTCAATGAAGTTCGCGATATCGTTGGGTGCGTTAATGATACCATTAACGCGAGTTTCAGTGTCCAGCCAGCGCAGTATCCGGTCGCATATCCCCAGGCAGCTAAAAAAAATCCAGGAGTGCTTGATAAGGATGACGTGTCTGAAGTAAAAATACTGATGCAATGGCTCAAAAAGAATGCGCGGATGATACCACCGGAAAAATATCTTGATGATTTCCATAAATATATCGAAGGCAGCCATCGGTGGGAGTGCGCGGCGAACAGAAGAACTCTCTTTGTCGATTGTGATGGAGAGCTAAGGATATGTTCTTATTTCATCAAACAAAAACCGCCAGCACCGCTGATTCCACTGTCAGAAAATATAGATAGCTTGGCCATCGGTCATTGGGAAAAGGTCAAATCGATCATGGAGCAGAATTGGGAGTATTGTAATGCGAAGTGTTATACTCAGGGGTATTATTGTCCCGAGTTTTATACCAAGCATTACATAACCGCTATTATAAGGTACTTCCAGTCGTATTTTTAAAAGGGCGGAGTCCACTACGGATTCCGCTCTATTTTTATTATGAAATTTTACGTGTTTATGTGGTGTAAAAATATATGTATTCTTCTTGACATAATCTAATTTTATGTTAATATAAAAAGATTTTAGGCAACTCCTAAAATTACGGCACATTTACAATAAATATAGGCACAACAAAAAGGAGGTGATTACATAGTGAGAAGATCATTGGAGGAGGTCAAGATCAGATGTAAAAACATTTTAAATGACGGGGTTGTAATAAATCTCGTCATCAAGAGTAGCAGCCCAACTGCGGCCTTTGAAATGATCATGGCCGAAATTGGAGATCAGGCAAAAGCAAAAGCAGGTAGGTGGTTGGCGGTTCTTCGGCGAGATCATCCCGAAGAGTATCTAAGTATAACCTCAAACCGAGTCACGTTACAGCAACATGACATCGGAAAGGAGAACGCACATGAAGGAGATGTACATCAACGGCCTCAAGAATTTAAGTAGTGGGTCGAGCGTAGTTCTGCTCGGTTGGGTGAAAGGAAAAAGACTACACGGCAATGTTGCATTTTTGGACATTGTCGACTCGACAGGTTCTATTCAGGTCATGGCGCATAAGCCCAGCGTCGGCGAGGAAGTCTTTGATATATTCAAAAAGGCTAACCACGAGGCTGCGGTTGAGATTGCGGGGATACTTGAAAATGGTCATGGTAAGACGGAAGTTCATGCGAAATCGATCAAGGTAATCAGCGATGCCGTAAGGCAGTTTTCGCCAAGACCGAGAAGTGATTTCGATATATTTGATCCGACGCTAACAGACCATCTTCTCAGAAACCGCCATGCTTATATTCGCAATCCGAAAATCATGGCAATCCTCCGTTTCCGTCATATACTTATGTCTCACATGCGGGAGTGGTTTAATAAGAACGGATTCATCGAGATTGATGCCCCGATTCTTACGCCCATACCCCTCTACGATGACGGTAGTGCCATGGGCATCACGGTTCACGATGAGAATGTGTTTTTGACGCAATGCGTTGGCTACTATCTTGAAGCAGCGGTGCATGCTTTTGAGCGTGTCTATAACATGGGGCCAAGCTTCCGAGGCGAAGAATCGCGCAGCAAGCGTCACCTTATGGAGTATTGGCACATTAAGGCCGAGCTTGCGTTCGGAAACAGGGAAGACATCATGTCTCTCGTCGAAAACATCATCAGCTACTTGACGGAAAAATGCCATGAAGACGGCAGTGAGATTTTCAAAACTCTTGGCGTCGAAATGTGCATGGACGGCCTCAAGATTCCTTTTGCCAGAATCTCTTACGAAGACGCTATTAGTCACCTTAAGAGCAAAGGCGTTGATATCGAGTATGGCAAAGGCCTTGGTTCGAAGGAAGAAGAAATTTTGTCGAAGCTTTATGACGGACCCTTCTGGGTGGTCGGCATTCCTAGGAGCATAGAACCGTTTCCGTACTGTATTGATCAGACTGATAACCGTGTTACTATGGTTGCGGATTTGATCGCAAGCAACGGATACGGCGAACTCTTGGGAGTAGCGGAAAAGATCCACGACTTCAACATGCTGATCGAGAGGATGCAGGAAAAGAATAAGCACGATGACCCTAGATATGACTGGGTTCGCGAAGTACATCAGCTGGGGTGCGTGCCACATATCGCGTTCGGCATGGGGGTGGAAAGGATGATACGCTGGCTCTTGAACATTGCGCATGTTAGAGACGCCATGCCTTTCCCGAGGATTTTCCGTCGCCGGATATATCCATAAACAGAGATCGACTACCAAAAGGAGGTAATCATGCAAGTTTTGACAATCAAAAAACTCTTCGCTCATATCGGAGAGACCGTAGTGGTGCGTGGGTGGATCGAAACCATCCGCGACCAGAAGAAGAGGCAGTTTCTCATCGTCCGGGATTGCACAGGTTTCGTTCAGGCAATCAACGAAAAAGAGGGCCGGACCGAGATTACGGCAGTTGTGTCAAGTTTGACGCCCGAGTCAACGGTTGAGATTACTGGCAAGATCGTCGGCAACGACATTGTTAAGCTCGGAGGCATCGAGCTGGTAGTCGAGGCGATCAAGGTGTGTTCTATCGCTTCATCACCTCTTCCGATCACCAATGAGACTACTCAGGAAAACCGCCTTGACTGGAGGTTTATCGATCTGAGAAACTCGAAGAACAGACTTATTTTCCGTCTGCAGACTGTGGCCGAACATGCCATGAGAATATTCTGGCGGGAACATGGATTCATCGAAATCCACTCGCCGAAATTCATGGAAACGGCCAGCGAGTCGGGAGCGGAGCTGTTCAAGGTCGAGTACTTCGGCAAGATAGCTTACCTGGCACAATCTCCTCAGTTCTACAAGCAAATGGCCATGGCTGCTGGATTCGACAGGATTTTCGAAATCGGTCCGGTATTCAGGGCTAACCCGTCATTCACTTCAAGGCATGACACCGAGTTTACGAGCGTCGACGTCGAGATATCCTGGATAGATTCTCACGAAGACGTAATGAATCTCGAGGAACAGTGGTTGCATCACATTTTGACCGTTGTCAAAGCCGAGCTTGGCGATGAAATC
Source organism: uncultured Gammaproteobacteria bacterium (assembly GCA_964360445.1). Taxonomy (GTDB): domain Bacteria; phylum Patescibacteriota; class Patescibacteriia; order Patescibacteriales; family JAKAJF01; genus CAYHWE01. The sequence goes on from CAYHWE010000015.1 coordinate 4,778, forward strand.
AAAGAGCTTTATGGCATTGATATAACCGTTCCTGAGCTTCCGTTCCCGCGTGTGACCATGGAAGAAGCCTACGCCATTCTGGCCAACATCGGTTATGCCGTAACAAGGGTAGAAAAAGGCGACCTCGATCCTGAAGGCGAAAGGGCGTTGGCACGTCACATCAAGGAAAAATTCGGCCACGAATTCGTATTCGTTACCGACTACCCTGTAAGCGTGCGAGCCTTCTATCACATGAGGCATGAAGACAGACCGAATTTGACCAATAGCTTCGACTTGCTCTGGAACGGCCTCGAAGTGACCACTGGTGCTCAGCGTGAACACCGGCACGACATCCTGGTGCGCCAAGCGGAAGAGAAAGGTTTTGCCCTTGAACCGCTTCGCCACTATCTGGATTTTTTCAAATTCGGATGTCCTCCACATGGGGGTTACGGATTTGGACTGACCAGAATGCTCATGATTTTGCTCGGACTCAAGAACGTAAGAGAAGTCACCTATCTCTACAGAGGTCCAAACAGGCTCTCGCCGTAATCAAAGGGCAAGATTGCGCCATAAGCAAAACAAAAAGCCTGGCTGGTTTCTACACCAGCCAGGCTCTTTTTATATTTTTTTATTCAGACTACTTTGTCAGCAATTCTTTTAAAAGTTTAAACTTTTTTTCTTTCTTAATTACTTCTTTATAGTATTTATTTGCTTTCCAATAAACCTTATAAGCATTGGCTGTTGATTTTGAAGTAATGATTCTATATTCGTCATCTATGATTTCAAAAGCGCAACAATTATCCATTGCAATCGCAATACCCGGAGTTTTTTTCATCATCTTTTTTAAATCAGGCTCACGATAGGCTTCGACATTATAATGCGGGCAATGAAGCGCATTTATTATTCCGAGACCCTTGACTCTTATTAAATCAGCGTTCGGGTCGGTAAATTTTTTAGAATCGGAATTGCCATATTTAAACCAGCAGATTGATCCGGCGCTTAATCCCGACATAACTATGCCTTTTTCATAGGCTTTGATAAGCATTTGATCTACGCCGGTTTTTTTCCAGATTTTCATCATTTTTAAAGTATTGCCACCTCCGACATAGACAATATCCGACTTATAAATTTTATCCTCGATTTCTTTTTTGGATAAATTTTCCTTTATCAAATACAGAACATCAATCTTGCATTTTAATTTTTGGCCGAAATGTTTTTCAATAGTTTTAACATATCCTTCGGAATCAGAACTGGCGGTCGGGATGAAAAGCAATTTAGGATTACTTTTACCGGATAATTTTATTATTTCCTTGTCTATGGCTGTGGTTTCAACCAGAAAGCCTGGCCTTCCAATTTCTCCTCCTCCGATAGCAATTATTTTTGTTGTCATATTTTTATTACTTACTTAATAAATGTAGTATAATGCTATATTAGGGAATTATCAATATTAAATAGATTTTTTAGAAATGTGAGAATTAAAATTATTTTTTGCCCATAATTTATTTGTGGCTGTTGACTTATTTTGAAAATTAGTATATATATAAAATATCTTTAACATCCACAAAACCTACAAGCCAGATCCCGAAGAAATTCGGGGTTGGGTCTGGCTTATCCCGCTTTGGCGGGAAGGTGGTTTCTGCTTTGCTACGTCAAAGCTCGTTAAGAGCGTAGGCGAGCTTCTTCGTTAAGGTTTCGGGCTGCGTGGTCCGCCTTCGCTGAAGCTTCGGCGTGACGAGGTGGAAACCCGGTTTCCTCCGTAATCACAGGATAATCGATGTCGTCCGCAAGGATGGAGTCGATGAGCGGGAATACACCCCGCCTTCGCATTAGCGAATGGCGAGGCAAGCTGGCGCCTCCGTAGGCGTTTTTTTTATTTCCAAGGGATTTTTATATCCTTAAAAAGGTGGTACCACGGGAAGACCTCTCGTCCTTTTGTCTGAATTTTTTAATTCGGGCAAATGGATGGGGGGTTTTTTATTTGGATGTATTTACCTTCCCTATACGGATAGTTCTTTGAAAATTTAACATATAAGACTCGGACATCGAGGAAGTTAAACCTAAAAAAGGAGAAAAGATAATGATGAAATTTGAAGATTTCAAGAGGCTGATTGATGAGACCAGGGCGGCCGGCAAGAAGGTGATAGCGGTATCAAAAACTTTGCTTGCAGACCATACTACTCCGTTGATGGCCTATAAGGCGTTAGGCGGTAATGGCGTCCCCTCTGCGTTGCTTGAAAGCGTGAGGCAAGGAAAGGATGTCGGACGTTTTTCCGTCGTGGCGGCCAGGCCGTTTCTAAGGTTTTCTGTCTACGGGGACTATTCTTTGGAAGAGAAATTATCGCACGGAGATAAAGTGAAAACCAATAAGCCGCTGGAGCATCTGGCTGACCTGTTGGCTTGCTATACGCCGTTAAAAAAAGATATTTATTTTAACGGAGGGGCCGTGGGTTATATGGGATATGAATCAGTGAGACTCGTAGAAACAACTGTCCCGCGCAATGGCAACGACGATCTTAGCTGCCCCGACATACTGTTTTATTTTTTCCGCCAGCTCGTGATTTTTGACCACGCTTTCCAGAAGCTTCATCTGGTAATCAACGAGATTGTAGATGAAGATACGGAGAGCATGTATAAAAAAGTTTCTTGCAGGCTGGATGGATTGGAAAAAGCAATAACCAGAAGAAGGGTCAGATACAAGGCGATACGGCCGGCCATCGATAATGATCCCATAAATTCGAATATGGCAAAAGAAGTATTTATGGGCATAGTCAGGGAGGCTAAAAAATACATAGAGAAAGGAGATGTTTTCCAGGTCGTGCTTTCCCAGAGATTCCAACGTTCTTTTCCGGCCGGATTAAGCCTTGATTTTTACAGGCTGCTTCGCCATATCAATCCTTCGCCGTATTTATTCCATATAAATTTCGGCAACGGATTCAAGATGGCAGGCGCTTCGCCGGAGGTGATGATTGAAATCAAAGATGAAAAAATCCATATACGCCCGATTGCCGGAACTCGTAAAAGAGGGAAGACGGCTGAAGAGGATGGGGCGATGGCGGAAGATCTGCGCAATGATCCGAAGGAGATCGCTGAGCATAAGATGCTCGTTGATCTGGCGCGCAATGACGCTGGCCGCTATTCAGAGTTCGGGAGTATAACGATCCCTGAAATAATGAAAGTGGAAAATTACAGCCACGTCATGCATATGGTCACAAGTGTTTATGGCAGGCTTAGAAAGGAATTTTCTTCCCTGGAAGCGTGCTTGGGTTGTCTCCCCGCCGGAACTTTATCCGGATCCCCGAAAATAAAAGCGATGGAAATAATCGCCAGGCTCGAGCCTTCAATAAGAGGACCTTACGGGGGAGCGGTAGGGATTTTTACGGATCGTGAAATAGATACTGCGATACCGATAAGGTTTGCTCTGATGAAAGATGGCCAGATTTATTGGCAAACCGGGGCAGGTATTGTTTATGACTCTGACCCGGAAAAGGAGTATGAAGAAACTCTGACCAAGGCAAAAGCGATACAAAACACTTTGCAGGCTTTAACGAAAGGGGGTTGAAATGAAAAGAAAGATCCTGATTGTTGACCACTTTGATTCTTTCACTTACAACTTGCAGCAATATGTCGGAGAGTTGGAGTCGGATGTCGTGGTCGCGCGGACAAATGTTCCGTTTGCGGAGCTCAAAATGGTCTGCCCGACGCATCTCATACTCTCTCCGGGGCCGGGTCATCCCGGAGAGGTGGAATGCTTCAGTCGGGCAATCGAGTTTTGGGAATCTAAAATCCCAATCCTCGGAGTCTGTCTCGGACATCAGGCGTTAGCCTTGGCTGTCGGAGCGAAAATAGAGCGCAATCATCTCATAATGCACGGTAAAGAATCGTTCGCGCATCACAACGGACAAGGAATTTTTAAAGGCTTAAAAAATCCTCTCACCGTGATGCGTTATCATTCGCTTGTTGCCAACAAAGAGAGCTGCGAAAAAAAAGGTCTTGAGGTAACCGCATGGACGGATGAAGGAGAGATAATGGGCATCCGTTACAGAAAAAACCCTCTCGTTAACGGCATTCAATTCCATCCCGAGTCTTTATTTACAGAGGAGGGGAAAAGACTCCTTATGAATTTTTTGGAGTTTTAAAGAATAAAGCGCGGAATTGCAATTTCCGCGCTTTTTCATATTAAAAGAGTATAAAATAATGATAATTTAGCTGATATTAGGTAAAATATTGTAAAAATCCTTGACGTATTCACGATTTTGTGCTATGATTATATGTTATCCTTTATTATGCCCGGACAGTGTCTGGGGCATGATTTCTAGCAAATGCTAGGAATGGGATGACAGCGAAAAACGACCTTTGGTCTTTTCACTTTTGGGCGGATAATCGCCTCCTTATTCAAGGGGGTAGGAGGATTAAAATATATGTCACTCCATGCAAAAGAAATGCCGCTCAAAGGCGAAAAGGCCAAAGTCCTCCGTTACTAATTCGCCGGTTGGCGAAAAGAACCTTGAAAATTAAATATCAATATAAGACTAAGGTGTAAATAAAAATAGGTGGTTTGTAAAACACCAATAAACTTTAAACTTGCCTCTTTATAGAGGATCGGAGGGCATCATGCCAAAAGGAAATCAGTCAGCTCAGGGTTCGTCTTCACAGTCTCAGTCTCAAGGTCAGGGCGGCAGAGGTAATAAGCCGTTCCGTCCGAGGGTTGAAAAAACGGAGTTTTCGCTCCGTTATGAAAAAGCGGTTCAGGCAAGCGGTGAGCTTGAAATAAAGGTTGAGGGAAGAGTTTTTAAAAGAGAAGTAGGGAGCGATATAAGAAAAGCTGTTCCTGGCGTTAAGGTTTATGTCAATAAGGACTTTGGCGGAAGCGTTGAAGTGTCCGCCGATTCTAACGGCAACTTTTCACACGTTCGCCGTGAACCGACGAGCGCCGCGGGAAGTACAATCATTCTCCGTTTTTCTTTAGGAGGAGTTGATTCGGAAGAGGGGGTGCTCAATATTGAATTCCCTCCTCAGCCAAAAGCGCCTGCTCCCCCGACACAGAATATCTGCGCTAATCAGGCGCAGGGATTTGCTAGGGTATGGCAAGCATTGTGCGATTTGACGCCGGATCATGCCGGAACAAGACGGATAGTGGAATGGATGGTAGTCGGGCTTGCGGTTATCGTCGGCACGGCCGCCATTTCCATGGTTTGCGGTTATTCGGTAGTGCTGACATGGCAGTACTGGATAGGGTTGGCGGCCATAGGCGGTCTGTTTACCATCATGTGGTTGAGAAAGAAGACCTCCATGAATGGTCCGTATCTTGCTTTAAAGATAGCGGCCGTAGTCATGATTGTCTCGCTTTTGATTCTTGCTGTCTGGCCGAAAGCCAATATCAAGAATGCCGCCTTTTCCGTTAAGTATCCCGAGTATCGCAAGTATGATAGAGGGGAATATAGTCTCGGGCTTGCGGAGGGTAGGATGAGCGGATGGATACTGCCGGATGGAGCAAGTTCTTATGATATCAAATCGGCAGATAATCAGTTTATGCTCATAACTACCGAAGGCGCTAAAATCCCTTCTTGGGATAAGGCGAACTGGCCGAAAAACAGTCCGTTCCAGATTTACGCGATAACGGATCAACAGATTTTAACCTTAATCCTGAAGTAGGAGGAGAGACATGAAGAAGTTTATCGTTTTCATAATCGCGGTGGCGGCATTTTTCGCCGCAACCGCTTCGGCCACAGAAAAGAAATGCTCCGTGAAAGACGCGGAGAGCTACTGGAAGTTCAATATGCCGGCAGAGGCGTTTGAGTGCGTTAACAAGCTCATCGCTGAAAAGCCGGATAACGCGTATCTCCACTTTCTCAAAGGCAAGTATTGCCTGGAGAAAGAGAATGTGGAGTGCGCGAAGGAACGCTTCAGCGCCGTCCCCGTAAGAGCGAAGTATGGCGATGAGATCGCCGAGCTCTACAGGGCAAGAGGCTATGCCGAAGTATTCTCAAGGGATGCCAAGCAGGCCGAAACAGAATACAGGGAGGCGATATCGTATAGGCCGGAGCTTTCCAGCCCTATTGCCGAGTCACTTTTCCAGCTCGGCAAGAAAACGGGCAGGGATGATATATTCTTTCTTGCTGCCAGGATCAACCCCTCGCTTCAGTCAGACATCGCTAAGCATTACGACTCACTGAGCCGTAATGCTAAAACACATGAAGGGATGGTGGACAACCTCGGAAGAGCCGCAGATTTTGATCCGAAATTCAAAGGCGAATTCCACGAGCAGAAGAACCAGCTCGGCCGTTTCCATCTTGACGAAGCGAAGAAATGGGCTCGCCTGGTCGGCAAGGAAGATGTTGCCAATGAGCACAAGCTCCTTGCCAGGAAATACCTCGGGGATGCGGCAGTGGAGACGGAGTTGCCGGAGGTAGTAATTCTTAAGCCTCGCGCCGAATCCTACGTTTTCAAGCTGAAAAAGGGAGAACAGACTGAGTCATGGTTGTGGGGAGAACAGGGGGTTAGAACACATATGGTGTTCTATTCCGACAACCACAAGTATGAAGTTATCCTTCAGAATGGCTCTTTAATTAAAATATGGGCAAAAGAACATTTGCCCAAAGAGGATAACGAACGTTTTAAGATAAGAGCTATTGATGATACCTTTATAGCAATTGATGTGAGCTTGAAGTAAAGGGCAAACATCAATAAGGGGAACGCCAAGCGTTCCCCTTATTTTATTTGTTTGATATAATATAAGTAAGTTATTAATATTTATAAATCAATGTATGAAGTATAAAAAATTTACAATATTGTTTTTTGTATTTTTTTCATTCTTAATGATTAATAATGCCGTGCTTGCATGCTCTTCGGATTCCGATTGTTCTAGTAATCAAACATGCAAAAGTGGAACGTGCACAACTGTATCTTCTGATACGACTAAGACTGGCGGCACTGTCACTCTCACTGACCCCCTTGGCATCGGAAATACCGCCTCCGGCCCTCAGCAGTTGATCGGTAAAATAATCAAAGGCGTTTTGGGGTTGGTCGGATCATTAGCTTTAGCCATGTTCGTCTACGGCGGTTTTACCTGGATGCTGGCGGCGGGAAATCCGACTAATGTAGAGAAGGGAAAGCAAATCCTGATCTGGGCGACGATAGGCCTCATAGTCATATTCTCGTCCTATGCTCTGGTGCAGTTTGTGTTTGTGGATGTTTTGGGGGTTTAGGGGTTTGAAAAAAATATACTATCAAGCGGAGTCAAAAGGCTCCGTTTTTTGTTGACTCGAGAACAATAAACTAATATAATGCTATTAAATTATTATTAAATTATTATTAAATTGTTATATGATACATCAAATGAAATTAGCTCAAGGGCCATTTGAAAAAATTGCAGCTGGCAAAAAAAATATAGAGTCCAGGCTTTATGACGAAAAACGCAAACAAATCAATGTGGGCGATTTTATCGAGTTTAGTCAGAATGAAGATTTGTCTAGAAAAGTTAAAATGAAAGTTAGGGGCTTATATTTGTATAAGACTTTTGATGAGTTGTTCAGTGATTTTGCTCCTGAGAATTTTGGTGGTGAGTCTAAGGAGGGATTGCTTCAGGAAATTCATCAATTTTATTCTCTGGATGATGAAAATAAATTCGGAGTTGTGGGAATACGCATGGAAAAAGAATAAAAGAAACAGGCCTGGGACGCTTAACAGCTCCCAGGCCTTTTGGTTAGTCTTTGAACTCGAATACAACTATCCCGAGTTTTTCTTTTGCGGGCGGATAGATCTCTTTCAACAAGGAAAGGACCTCGGAAGATGAGATAGATCCAGGAACAATGCGTTTATGGATTTCTTTATCCAGCATTGTCTGGAAGTCGGGATATTTACGGATTGCATGCACCCTGACATCGAAAGTTGATTGATGGGTTACTAGGCGGATATATTCGCCTGTTTGTATGCGATTTACGCTTTCATATCCGACTCGCACCTCAAGATCCTTTTTGCCTGAACAGATGAGATTGAAAAATCTCGGCTTAACCCTCAATGTCTTCATGGTGGTTTCCTTTTTGATTTCAAGACTCCACTGCTGAGTGACGATTTCGGCTCGATAGGCTGATGGCATAGCGGCATCGAGTCTCCAGCCGAATCTTTGAAGTGAAACAACTTCACTTACAGTCGGGTTGATGTGAATATACAGCTTGTGGCCGTGTGGCACGAGCTGATGGGGTATGTCAACAAGAAGAGCCTCAAATGCCGCCTGATTGGTGGCGATAAGAGGCATTATCTTGATAGGACTGCCTTTTTTAGGCGTTGCTGCTGCAACACCTATCACATTCCCCTTTCTGTCGAGTGCTACGAAAATCATTTTGTACTTTGAGTTTATATCAGCCGTGTGTCTGCGGTGATGCCCTTCAAATAAAGCTGTTATCCATTCGTCAGTTATTCCTTCGAATGAGAATGAGAGCTTGTCCCGAAGAAGTTTAGCGACTTGCTCTTTATGCTTCTCCTCAAACGGTAAGACAGAAACTTGGACAAGCTTTGAAGGGCCAGCTGAGTGACTCTTTAACGGTTTGTAGAACATAGCCTCAGTCACCCCGTTTTTATAATGGCTATCAGAGCTGCCCGCCTTTATGAAGCCTTTTCTTGAAAAAAACTGCATTGCCGATAAGTTTTTTTCAGCAACTGTGCAGTAAAGCTGTCTCGCATTTCTTTTCGAGGCATATTCTTCCGCATAAAAAAGCAAGCGGCTGCCCAACCCATGCTTACCCTGGAATTCAGGAATAATTATGAGCGGACTGATCTTGTAAGTTGATTGGCGTTTTCCAACTAGGTGAACCATGCCAGCGCGGATTCCGTTTATTTCAACAATGAACATGCGCTGTTCGAATGAGAAAAAGCCGACACGGTCATGTCCTCCATCGATATGCGCTTTAAAAATCCTTTCCGCATGGGCCCTGTGATCACCGCCATAATACGACTCAAGCGCATTATGCATAAGATCCGAAATCCAGTTGAAATCTTTGTTCTGCGCCTCGCGAATGGTAATCTTTTCCTTCATCTGCTTCCTCCGTTGAGTTACATGCTCTACAGAGCATTGCGTAACTCGTAAATTGTTAAAGATCCATATGTCCTCGAGACCCATTCTCAAGGTTCAAAAAATATTAGCTTTTTTAGGATATGGGTCAACTCCTATTTCACCTTTACTTTTTGTTGTAAATAATTGTCCTGAGAAGCTCTTCATGTTATTATTAAGGTATAATATTTTAGCTGTGCTTAAATAAAAATATGAAAAAACAAGCAATGCAATCCGAAGCTTTAAACTTTTTTGTCAGCTGTATCATTATCATTATAAAATTATGAATTTTGAATTTTCTCCGGCTAAAATCATTGCTCTTGTTATCTTAGGAATTATTATCGTTGGCGGATTTGCCGGCGGAGTAATTTATTTTTTCCGTCAGCCGGAAAACGCGCGGCAATTCAGGCAGGATGGATGTGAAGACAGTCTTTGCAGCGCAGACCAGAGATCATCCGGAGAATCAGCAGAACCTGACGCCAAAGAGCCGGTCGATCGACAAAATATCATGATCGGCGAGGTTGATGCTATTGATATTGAATTGCTCTATTCTTTTTACGCTGGCTACGATAGCCTTAGTCTGACAAGCGATAGCGATAAAGAAGAGATAATAAGGATAGCCAAAGAGGATCTTGGCCTTAAATATTTGAAAATTCCTGTTAATTGGGGATTGATAGAAAAGCAAAAGGGGCAGTTTGATTGGACGTCAAATGACAAAATCGCGTCTTATATCAAGAAATATGGGCTATCAACCATTGTGTTCTTCCAGCAATCCAATACTCCGGCTTGGGCCAAGAAGGCGCCCGCAATCCAATGTAATTCAAAAAGATTGTCTGCCATTACCAGTGACCCGGCTTATTATTCTGCTTTTGTGTACGAGTTTGCTAAGCGCTACAAGGATAGTATGTCGATCAAATATATAGAACTGGAAAATGAGCCTAATGCCTGCAGCCTCTGGCCGGATACGGCAAAATATCTTGCCGAGGTTGATGACGCCGTTTATACAAAGGTGAAAACGGCATATCCCGGAATCAATATATGCTCAGCCAGCTTCCATCAGCCGTTAGCTCTCGGAGGATTAAGCCTTGAAAAAGATCATTCTTACTCAAAATCTTTTATTGAAGAATACCTGGCTAATCTAAAGAATGCCGATTGTTTTTCCTGGCATGATTATGGCAGGCAGGGATTCACTCAGACTGATCCGAGTTATGAATACGCGTCGCAATATGATTTGGAAAGCAATTATAAAAAGGTATTGGAAAAATATAAATTCAAAGACACTCCGATTATATTCACAGAATGCGGTTATGCAAAGCAGCTGGCGGGGGATAATATTGCCGCGGCGCATTTAGCGCAGGGGTACATCCTCTCTCATGCCAAGGGAGTCGTTTCCGGCAGAATGTGCCAGGGAATCACTCCGGGTATTATCGGTAAAAGAGGAGGAGAGAATTATGGGATTGCGGATGTTGAAAAAAAAGAATATTATGACGGTTATTACGCTTTTAAAATGATGAGAAGCATAATGACGAAATATTATAAGCGCGCGGGGCATATTAAGGGAGAGTTGAATGATGAAAAGTATTGGGTAGAAAAATTTGAAGATAAGGATGGCAATGATCTTTATGTCGTGTTCGCGCCTGTGCTTCTTGACGCGAATGGCATTTTTCCTAAAACGATGCCGGAATCGCAGACGGCCGCCATCAATATCGGAGCAGGTAAAACCGCAATTATCGTAGATATGAAAGGCGATGAGTCGTCGCAGAGCGCCGATAGTTCGGGCAATGTCAGGCTGGAAGTCAGTATGGAGCCGGTGTATGTCAAAGTAAAATAAATAATAAATTTCAATCTGGTAAAAAAGAGGAAATCCGACAAGGACTTCCTCTTTTTCTTTTAAGTCATTTTTTCATGCAATTTCGCCTTGATCGCTTCCGGGGTGATGTTGTGTTTCTTGTTGTATTCTTCCTGGATCTTGCGGCGGCGTTTTGTTTCGTTGATGGCGTAGCGCATTGCCGGCGTCATCTTGTCCGCGTACATTATTACTTTTCCTTCAAGGTGGCGGGCGGCGCGGCCCATCGTTTGGACGAGGGAGGTTTCGTTTCTCAAGAAGCCGGAAATGTCGGCGTCGAGGATGGCGACCAGGGAGACTTCGGGGATATCTAAGCCTTCGCGTAAAAGGTTGATGCCGACTAGTACGTCGTATTTGCCCACGCGCAGATCATGGATTATTTCTATCCGTTCTAAAGTTTCCACTTCGCTGTGCAAGTATTGGACTTTGATCTTGTGGTCCGCTAAAAAGCCGGTCAGTTCTTCGGCCATGCGCTTGGTCAGAGTCGTAATCAGGACTCTTTGTTTTTTCTTTGCGCGCTTTTCGATTTCTTTGATCAAGTCCTGGACCTGGCCTTCGGATTTCCTTACTTCGACTTCCGGATCGAGCAGGCCGGTCGGACGGATGATCTGTTCGACTACTTGTTTCGATTCTTTCAATTCATATTCGGCCGGAGTCGCGCTGACATAAATCACTTCATTTATTTTTTCATAAAATTCATCAAAATTGAGCGGGCGGTTATCGCGCGCGGACGGGAGGCGGAAGCCGAAATCGATAAGATTATTTTTGCGGGCTTGGTCGCCGGCATACATGCCGCGGATCTGCGGAATAGTTACGTGCGATTCATCGATGAATATGATATAATCGTCCGGAAAGAAGTCCATGAGGGTGGCGGCGGGGGAGCCGGCAGGACGGTCGGACAGATGGCGGGAATAATTCTCGATGCCGTTGCAGTAGCCGACCTCGCGGATCATTTCCAGGTCGTAATTCGTTTTTCTTTCCAGCCTGTCCGCTTCGGCGAATTTTTCTTTCTTCCTTAATTCAGCGACTCTTTCATGCAATTCTTTTTCAATCGTCTTGATCGCTTTTTTCATCCTCGATTCCGGGGTCATATAATGTTTCGCCGGCAAAATCGTAATCCCTTTTAACTCCTCAGCATCTTTTGTCCTTAAATCCATTATACCTTTTGCGCCCGGATTGACCGTAAAGACGAGGATCTTATCGATATAGTCGCCGAACAGGGAAATGCGTACGACTGCTTCGCCAGTGGCAAGATAAACATCGACATTTTCACCTTTGACGCGGAAACTGCCGCGCTTGAACTCGACATCATTCCTGAGATATTGGATTCGGATCAATTCTTTCAAGAGTTCATTGCGTTTTATTTTCTGTCCGATCGTGTACTTTTTTCCTAAAGCCTCGTAGTCTTTCTTTTCGCCTAAACCATAAATACAAGAAACGCTGGCCACGATCAAGACGTCTTGGCGGTTCAAGAGTGATTGGGTGGCGGCGTGGCGCAAGCGATCGATTTCTTCGTTGATCGTCGCTTCTTTTTCGATGTAGGTATCGGTCTGTGGGATATAGGCTTCCGGTTGGTAGTAGTCGTAGTAAGAGACAAAGTAATGGACCGCGTTGTTCGGGAAAAATTGCTTGAATTCGCCGTATAATTGCGCGGCTAAAGTTTTGTTATGGGAGATGATAAGGGTCGGCCTTTGTACTTTTTCTATGATATTAGCCATGGTAAAAGTCTTGCCGCTGCCCGTAACGCCAAGTAAAGTCTGGTGCTTATAGCCTTTTTTCAAACCATCGAGTAATTTTTCAATGGCTTTAGGCTGGTCACCGGTCGGTTTGAAATTTGAATGTATTTTGAATGGCATAAAAATTATCGTCATCGCAATGACAATATGCTGAAGTTAGTTTATTATTATAACAGCAATTTAAGGTCTTGGGTAGTCCTTTATTTTTTTTGACAATTGAGCTTGTTTAGGCTAGAATAATCGTATTAAATAAGCTAAATTTTCTACTTTTTACTCAGAAACAATGTCATTTCGAATGAGCGGTAGCGAGTGAGAAATCTCGGGCAAGCGCGTCGGATGAGATCTCTTGCTCCGTTCGAGATGACAGCGGGAGGGCGAATACTGAATCTATGCAAAATATTAACGAAACTCGAGGACAGGGGGCGAATCCTTTTCCGAAGATGGAAGAGGAGGTTTTGAAATTCTGGAATGATAATAAGATTTTCGAGAAATCTGTCGAGCGTGAGGCGCCGAAAGGTGATTACGTTTTTTATGACGGCCCGCCGTTCGCGACCGGCTTGCCGCACTACGGGCATATCGTTGCGAGCGTGATGAAAGATGTTGTGCCAAGATATCAGACGATGAAGGGCCACAGGGTTGAAAGACGCTGGGGTTGGGATTGCCATGGTTTGCCGATTGAGAATATCGTTGAAAAAGAATTCGGTTCAAAGAGCAAGAAAGATATCGAGGCGATCGGTGTCGATAAATTCAACGAGATGTGCCGTTCAAAAGTTTCGCAATATGTGGAGGATTGGAAAGTAATTATCAATAGATTGGGAAGATGGGCGGATATGGAAAATAGCTACAAGACCATGGATTTGGATTTCATGGAATCTGTTTGGTTTGTCTTCAAAGAACTTTGGGACAAGGGTTTGATTTACGAGGGTTACCGCTCAATGTATGTTTGCCCACGATGCGAAACGACTTTGTCACAATCAGAAATCAGCGAGGGGTATAGGATGGTCAAGGATTTGTCCGCGACTGTTAAGTTTGAATTGGCGGATGAGCCAGGCACTTTCGTTTTAGCTTGGACAACAACTCCATGGACTTTGATCGGCAATGTTGCTTTGGCAATCGGAGAGGATGTTGATTACGTGAAAGTTCATATTCCAGGAGAAGGATTGGTAGCGGGAGAAGGTAAAATTACAGAAGAAGAGTTGAAAAAAAATAATATATATCATTATATTTTAGCAAAAGATAGAGTTGAGGATGAACTTGTAAAAAGAGGAAAAGAGTTTGAGGTAGTAGCCGAATTTAAGGGGTCTGAATTAGTTGGTAAGAAATACAAACCAGTCTTTGATTATTATGCTAGAAATGAAAAATTAGAAAACCGTGAAAACGGCTGGAAGATTTATGCCGGCAGTTTTGTCACGACTGAAGATGGCGTTGGTGTTGTCCATATCGCGCCGGCGTTCGGCGAGGACGATATGAATTTGGGCAAGTTGCACAATCTGCCTTTCATCCAGCATGTTGGCATGGATGGAAATATTAAGGCGGAAGCAGGCGAATTTGCGGGAAAGAACGTGAAGCCCGCAGAAGATCGCATGTTGACTGATATTGATATCATCAAATACTTGGCGCATAACGGCTTTTTATTCCATAAAGAAAAATATGAACACAGCTATCCTCATTGCTGGCGTTGCGATACGCCTTTGATCAATTATGCGACTTCTTCTTGGTTTGTTAATGTTTCCAAAATCAAGTTGAGAGCGTTGGAATTGGCGCAGAATATCAACTGGTCTCCGGAGCATATCAAGGAAGGACGTTTCGGCAATTGGCTTGAAGGCGCGCGCGATTGGTCAATCTCAAGACAGAGATTCTGGGCGTCAGTCATGCCGATCTGGCGCTGCAAATGCGGGGAGATGAAAGTATTTGGATCAGTTGCGGACTTGGAAAAAGCGAGCGGGGAAAAAATTACTGATATCCATAAGCATATCGTCGATAAGATCACTTTCCCGTGCGAGAAGTGCGGGGGAGAAATGAAACGCGTGCCGGATGTTTTAGATACTTGGTTTGATTCCGGATCGATGCCGTACGCGCAGATGCATTATCCTTTCGAGAACAAGGAAAAATTTGAAAATAATTTTCCGGCTGAATTCATCGCGGAAGGCGTCGATCAGACAAGATGCTGGTTCTACTACTTGCATATCATCGGCACAGCGATCCGCGACAGCCATGCGTTCAAGAATGTCATCGTGAACGGAATCGTTTTGGCGGAAGATGGGAAGAAGATGTCTAAACGTTTGAATAATTATCCTGATCCGGCCTTGATGTTTGATAAATATGGCGCAGATGCGATCCGTTTCTACTTGACTTCATCTCCGGTTATGGCGGCGGATAATCTGAATTTCTCAGAAGAAGGAGTGAAAGAAGCTTTGCGCAAGAATGTGATGATCCTTTGGAATGTCTATAAATTTTACGAATTATTCAAAGATACGGCGACACACACGCCCTTGCATTCAGAAGGCGGAGCGTTCAATAGTGTTTTGGACCAATGGATCATGGCGCGCTTGAATGAGCTTGTAGGAGACGTGACAAAATCTATGGACTCATACGACTTGCCGCGCGCAACCCGTCCGATTACGGAATTTATCGATGATTTATCGACTTGGTATTTGAGGAGATCAAGAGACAGGTTCAAATCCGATGATGAAAATGACAAGAAGGCGGCTTTGTTTACGACCCATTGCGTCTTAGCCCAGCTGGCGAAAGTGATGGCGCCGTTCATGCCGTTTGTTGCGGAAAGTTTATGGCAGAAAGTGACTGGCAATGACTTTTCTGATACGGAAAAATCAGTCCATCTTGAAAAGTGGCCAGCTCAATTATCAATTAGAAATGATCAATTAGCAATTTTGGATAATATGGCTGTGGTCAGGAAAGTTGTTGAGCTTGGTCTTGCAAAAAGGGATGAGGCGGGAATAAAAGTAAGACAACCGTTGAATAAATTTTCAATTTTCAATTTTCAATTTTCAATTAATGAATATTTGGATTTAATTAAAGATGAAATGAATGTGAAAAATATTGAGATAATCAAAGGCGAGGGTGATATGTATGTTGAGCTGGATACGGAAATTACGGAGGAATTAAAATTGGAAGGCGTGAAGCGTGAGTTAGTCCGTTTTATCAATAACATGCGCAAGGATGCGGACATGTCGATCGGTGATCGCGCGCTAGTCGGATTTGAAACCGGAAGCGATCTGATAAAGAGAACAATCGAATTGTTCGGTTTAGAAATCATGAAAGACACCTTGACTGAAAAGATCGAAGAAGGAACCGGCGCTATCGAGTTTAAGAAAGAAGTTAAGGTTGATGGGGAAGTGGTGGTTTTGGGGGTAGTTAAAATTTAAACTTTATTGTCATTCCCGACTCCGATCGGGAATCCAGGGTTAATCAGTAGGAAGGTGAATATGACAAGTGCTTGTAAATAACCGAGTTCATAACACTCATCCCTGGATCCCCGCTTTCGCGAGGATGACAGAAAAAAGAGGGGAAATAAAAAAATATGGTTACAGATATCCAGGCTCAGGAATTATGTGAGCTTATAAAAACGAATAAAGATAGTTTGGAGTTGATCGATGTACGCGAGGCAAGCGAATATGATGAAGCGCATATTGAATGCGCGAAATCTATTCCGATGAGCGAGATGCAGGCGCGCATCGGAGAAATTGACTGGAGCAAAGATGTTATTCTTATGTGTCATTCCGGCGGAAGAAGCAAATATCTTTGCAATATCATTTCCGCATCGATGGGTAAAAGTTTGAAAAATCTGAATAATGGCATTACTGGATTCATGAAAGACGGAGATGTAAGCCTTTTAATTAAGAAATAAGAATTTATGGCAAAAGCATTAGTATTAGTTTCGGGGGGATTGGATTCGATGTTGACCTGCCGATTGTTGATGGAGCAGGGGGTAGAAGTTATCGGCTTGAGTTTCAAGAGTTGTTTTTTTGGAACTGCAAAAGCAAAAAAGGCGGCGGAGCAATTAGGGATCAGATTGATCGAAAGGGATTTCAGTCCGGATCATTTGAAGTTGGTTAAAAAGCCGAAGTACGGTTATGGCAAGAATATGAATCCTTGCATCGATTGCCACAGCTTGATGTTCAGGATTGCGAAAGGGATCATGGAGGAAGAGGGGGTTGATTTTGTTGCGAGCGGAGAAATTTTAGGACAAAGGCCGAAGTCGCAAAATAAAGATGCCTTAGGAATCGTCGCGAAGTATTCCGGCTTGAATGATTTATTAGTCAGGCCGATGTCAGCTAAGCATTTAGAAGAAACAAGACCGGAAAAAGAGGGGATTTTGGATAGGTCTAAGTTGATGGATATAAAAGGACGCAGGCGCGACAAGCAGTTGGAGTTAGTCAAGAAATTCGATATCAAGCAATACGCGAGTCCGGGCGGCGGCTGTATTTTGACTGATCCGGCTTATAGCGACCGCTTGAGAGAGATTATTTCTGTCTGGCCGGA
>CAYHWE010000016.1:0-21616 GCA_964360445.1 uncultured Gammaproteobacteria bacterium
AAATTCCAAAGAATTTTATGAAACTATAAACATCGGCAATTCTAAGTTTACCAATGACTTCAAGCCGATAAATCAGGATTCAAGAATTCCGGAATTGCGCGGCTACTCGAGGGCGTATCTCCATCACCTGTTCAAGTCAAAAGAGCCTTTGGGGTCAAGGCTGGCCAGCATGAATAATCTTGAATTTTATATGGACCTGATGGAGAGATTGAGAAAATCGGAATGAACCGATAGGATATGGGAAGCAAGGCCGAAATACAGGAATTTGCTTTGAATTTATCTGTTTCCCGGCCGTTGTTTCCTGTTTCTTTTTATGTTGATTTTTAGCCGAATTAATGCTAAGATAAGTATATGTTAAATCCGACTTTAAGCAAAAAAAGCGAAAACACCCTGACTATAACAGAAAATGCCAAAAAACTTTTTCAGGTGGTTTTCAGCGAAAATAACAAGAAAGACGAGGAAACGGAAGAGCCTAAGATAAAAGTTTCATCTTTGATTTCAAAGATGGCTTTTTATTATGAAAAAATCCGCAATTCCGTCGATTATAAGGATGAACATCTTCTGAGGAAAAATGCCATTTTAAGGATTTTAAAAAGGCAGATCGTCATCGAAGGCGTCGTGCAGGATGCGATCAGCGAAGCGGTTTCAAGACATTTATTGACTGAATTGATAAGGGGCGGGTATCTTCACAATAATACGGTTCCAGAATCAAAGATCCGGGAAATCGCGGAGGTGATTGAAAAATATCTGAAATTGAAAGGATGCGGCCTGGAAAAATTCCAAAGTGATAATTTCGAAGACAAGGGCGGACTTGTTAATTGGATTTTGGCGATGGCGGCCTGCGATATCGAGGAAAGGCTGGGAAGAGACAAGATCACGCAAGTTATCATAAATGAGATTTATGAGATCCTTTTGGCCAAGATAAAGCTGCCGGAACATTCTCCATACGCGGATGATAAAGACATCCAGATTTATATCGGCATATATAGGAATCTGCTGAAGTTCGATCGGGATATGATCAGTTTTATCCTGTTCAAGTATTACAATGCCGGCTGGAACAATCCGGGAGATGATAGGATCAGGGAAGTCGGACATAATATAAATAAGCTTAAAGCCGCGATCGACAGGCAGATCGACCATCCTTTGGAAAATCAGCTGAATAAGGTTGTCCGCCAGTATACTGTATATTTTTCCACTCTGACCGATGTCATCAGGGAAAATCCGGTGGCTGTTTACAATAATTTCAAGGACGATCCAAAGGCTTTTCCGCGCGATATCAAAAAGACCTGCAGTAAGCGCTATCAGGATGCCAGGTCCAAGTTATGGAGAGCGGCTCTTCGCAGCGTAGTATATATATTTTTAACCAAGTCTGTCTTGGCGGTGGCTATCGAGGTTCCCGCAATCAAACTGTTCGGCGAAGAAGTCAATTTTTTCGCTTTGGCCGTCAATATTTCTTTTCCGGCCGTTTTATTGTTCCTGATCGCTTTGTTCACGAAATTGCCTTCGGAAAAGAATACGGAAAAGATAATCGCCGGCATCAATAAGATAGTTTTCAGGGACAAGCGCGACCAGGAGGAGTTTATCGTATTGCGCGAGCCGGCCCCGAGGAATGTTATCCTGAATTTCATTTTCGGCCTGCTTTATACCGCTACATTCTTCGTTTCCATCAGCTCCATAGTCTGGGTGCTGGATAGGATCGGCTTTAATTTTGTCAGCATAACCATCTTCCTGTTTTTCCTTGCTTTTGTCAGCTTCTTCGCGATCAGGATAAGGAAGAACGCGCATGAATTGATGATCATCGAGAACAGGGAAAGCATTTTCAGTTTTCTCGTCGACTTTTTTTATGTGCCGATCGTTGCTGTCGGAAAATGGCTTACGGAAAAATTCTCAAGGATCAATGTGTTTGTCTTTATCCTGGACTTCATAATTGAAACACCTTTCAAGATATTTGTAGAAATCGCCGAGGAATGGACAAGGTATGTGAAGGAGAGAAGGGATAAAATAATGTAAAATGCAAAAATCAAAATGCAAAATGACAATTTAAAATGTCAAAATGATCGGATAATTTAATTTTATATTTTTGCATTGTAATTTTACATTTTGATATTTATATTTTTAATTTTTTATATGTCAGTCTTATATATCGTTGCGACACCGATCGGAAATTTAGAGGATATCAGCATGCGCGCTCTCAGGGTTCTGGGAAGCGTGGACCTTGTCTTGTGCGAAGATACCAGGGTGACGAGGAAATTATTGGAACACTATAAGATAAAAACGCCGACATCATCTTACCACGAGCATACCGATCAAAAGAAAACGGATGAAATCATGGATCTTTTGGCGCGGGGGAAAAATCTGGCTTTGGTGACTGATGCGGGTACTCCCGGAATTTCCGACCCGGGCGGAAAATTGATTTACGCGGCCATAGAAAGGTTCGAGATAGGAGCGGATCCGGAATCACCTGTGCAGATCGAATCGATCCCGGGACCATCCGCGATTACCGCGGCCTTGTCCATTTCCGGAGTGCCTACCGATAAATTCATCTTTATGGGTTTTCCTCCGCACAAGAAAGGCAGGCAGACTTTCTTGAAGAAAATAATAGAAAGCGAATATCCGGTCATAGTTTATGAGTCAAAGCACAGGATAATAAAATTTTTGGAAGAGTTGAAGAGGATCGGAGAAGGAAAGATAAAAGTAGAGGGCGAGAAAGAGGAAGAATTCAAGGTGAAAAAGAAGATAGACCTGACTTCGATCGTTGTCTGCCGCGAGCTGACAAAAATGCATGAAACGGTTTATCGAGGAGATTTGGACAGTATCATTGAAAAAATAGAGGGCAGCGCTGATGCGCAAAAAGGAGAATTTGTCGTAATTATCGGAAAATAAAACGCGAGCATTACTGCTCGCGCTGCGTGGATTGGATATTATTTTCTTTTTTTTCTTTATTCAGGAGTCCTTCCTTTAGTTCATGCGGCTCTAACTCCATGGGAAAAAACAAAATAAGCTCCGGCATACGGCTCTCCTTTTTAAAGGATATTTAAAAAAGTTCTAAAGTTTTTATAAAGATAATATAACTGAAAAATCAATTTATGTCAAAGAAGGCTAATAAATTTTATATAACATCTCCGATATTCTATGTAAATGCCAATCCGCATATCGGGCATACTTATACGATAGTCGCCGCTGATATTTTAGCGCGTTATCATAGGATGATCGGCGACCGTGTTTTTCTTTTGGCCGGCACGGATGAGCATGGGGCGAAGATCGAGGAGAAGGCGAAGGAATCAGGCAAAGATCCTAAGGAATTTGTTGATGAGATTTCCGCTAAATTCAGCATGGCTTGGGATATGTTGGATATTTCCAATGACGGTTTCATCAGGACAACGGACGAGAACCACAAAAAAGCAGTCCAGGAAGCGCTCCAATATATGCATGATAAGGGCGATATTTATAAGGGCGAATATGAAGGATTGTATTGCCGCGGCTGCGAGCAGTTTAAAGCTGAAAATGATTTGGTTGACGGTTTGTGCCCTGACCATAAGACAACGCCGGAAACGATGAGCGAGGAATGCTATATGTTCAAGATGTCCCAGTATCAAGATGAGCTGGTAAAAAAGATTGAAAGCGATGAATACAGGATTTTGCCGGTAGAAAGGAAAAATGAAATTTTAAGTTTCTTGAAAGAAAAATTGCAAGACGTTTCTTTTTCGAGAAAAAATGTGAAATGGGGCATCCCTTTGCCTTGGGACGGAACGCACACTACTTATGTTTGGGCTGATGCCTTTTTGAATTATCTGACCGGTTTGGGCTGGGAAGGTCCGAAAAGCCCTTTTGATAAAGGGGGCGTGGGGGATTGGTGGCCTGCTGATTTGCATCTGATGAGCAAGGATATTTTGAGAGTGCATGCGACAATATGGCCGGCCATGCTTCTGTCCTTAGACTTGCCGCTGCCGAAGACTTTATTTATCCATGGCTTTTTCTTGGTGGATGGGCAAAAGATGAGCAAGTCATTGGGTAATGTGATTGCGCCGGATGATCTTGTTAAAAAATATGGCGTTGATGCGACAAGATATCTGCTTGCGAGCGCTACCAGTTTCGGCCACGATGGCGATATCGGCTGGACTAAATTTGATGAAAAATTCAATGCTGATTTGGCGAACGGATTGGGAAATCTGGTTTCCCGTTCTTTGACTTTGGTCGGCAAAATGAAAGAAGCGGGTATGAATTTGGAGAAGAAGGGCGAAGTTGAGACTTTTGATGGTATTGAGTTCAATCATGCTATTGCAGAAAAGTGGGAAAAGTATAAGGAATATATTGCGCAGTTCAGGATAGATTTAAGCTTGAAAATAGTTGAAGAACAGATAAGATTTTTAGACGGTTATATTACGGCGACCAAGCCGTGGGCATTGATAAAGAACAATGACGAACGGGTCGGCGCCGTTATGTATAATGTTTTGGAAAGATTGCGCCATATAAGCTGGATGATCTTGCCTTTCATGCCAGAGACAGCGGAAAAGATTTGGGCAGGGTTGGGATCGGATCCTCAGGAAGAGATGAAAAAAGGATTGGAAGAAGTTATCGAATGGGGCGGGTTGAGCGCGGACGCGGATATTAAAAAACCCGAGCCTTTATTTCCGAGGATATAAAATTTGTCATAAAACCCCTTTGTTAAAGGGGGCACATCATAATCATATGCAAATCGCATCATTGTATCTTGTGGATGTCGTATTGATCGTCATTCTTTCCGGATTCCTTTTTCACGGGCTTTTTAACGGCCTTATCAGGATGATCGGTTCGTTCGTTTCTTTGATTGCCGGAATCTGGCTGGCGAGCCATTTTTATCTGGACGCGTTCGCTTTTATCCAAAGCTGGTTTTTCGGGCATGATAGGATCGGTAAAGTCCTGGCATTCCTGCTTATTTTCGTTCTGGTCAGCCGTCTGATAATCTTCTTTTTTAATTTTATAGAGAAAGCGTTCCATCTGATTTCCATAATCCCGTTCTTAAGCACCGCGAACAGACTGGCCGGAGGAATTTTAGGATTTATCGAGGGGGTTATCGTCTTGAGCCTGTTGATTTATTTCATTACTAATTACGCCGGCATCATACCGTTCATCGGCGAGCGCGTGGACTTTTATCTGTCCGCTTCCAGGATCGCTCCGTATTTATCGATAGTTTCCGGCCTGATGGCGCCATTCATCCCCGAACTTATAAGCAAATTCAGAGAAGTATTGTGAAAAAAATAAAAATCAATCTGAAAAAGATAAATAAGCAGGACATCGATCTTATGGCGGCTTTTTTACGCGAAGGCGCAGCCATTGCTTATCCCACGGACACTGTTTACGGATTGGGATGTATGGCTGATAATAAGAAGGCGGTCAATAAAATATTCAAGATCAAACAAAGAAAGCTGGATAAGGCTCTTTTGATGCTGGTGGGCAGCGTAAGCATGGCGAAAAGATATTGCCGAATCAGCAGGGCGCAGGAGAATATCCTGAAAAAATATTGGCCCGGTCAGTTTTCTTTTATTTTGGAAAGCAGGGACAAATTGCCAAAGGATCTGGGAGGCAAGACAGATACTATTGCCGTTCGTCTGCCCAAAAATGATTTTATTGTCAGTATCATTAAAAAAATAAAGGTCCCGCTTGTCTCCACAAGCCTGAATATCAGCGGAGAAAAGCCTTTAGCCGATGTGGAAAATATAGAAAACCATTTTAAAAAACATAAGCCGGACTTGGTCGTAGACGCGGGGAAAATAAAAGGAAAGCCGTCAACCCTTATCGATTTGAGAGATGTGGAAAATATAAAAATCATAAGAAAATAAAAAAACATTAATTTTGCATTTTGATTTTCCCGCCTCGCGTCGACTCGTTTTCGCAGCTGATTAGAACGAAAGATAATGCGAGTCGAGGCGGGTGCATTTTGATTTAATTTATTATGTATATCGATACCCATTCACACGTAAATTTCAGCGCTTTCAATAATGATGCTTTTGATGTGATACAGCGATCGTTGGAGAGCGATACCTGGATGATCCTTGTCGGCTCTGATTATAAGACATCAAAAAGAGCTTTGGATTTAGCCAATAAATACGAGAAAGGCGTTTACGCTGCTGTCGGCCTGCACCCGATCCATACCCAGGAAATCGAAGAGGATGGCGCCAGGATGACGGCCGAGGAATTCAACCATGAATTTTTTGAGAAACTGGCCAAATTTGAAAAGGTGGTCGCGATAGGGGAGATCGGCCTTGATTATTACCACATCGACCTGAAAGGCGATGTCCAAGCGGTAAAAAATAAACAAAAAGAAGTTTTTATCGAACAGCTTAAATTAGCTGCAAATCTAGGGCTTCCGGCCATAATCCATTGCCGCCAGGCTCATGATGATATGCTCGGCATCCTGAAAGATTTCAGGAAAGAATATAAAGACATTCTGCCGAAGAATAAGCCTTGGGCGGTTATGCATTGTTTTTCCGGCAATGAAGACTTGGCTTGGCAATATTTTTCATTGGACATATCGATCTCTTTTACCGGCCTGATCACTTTCAGCAAGCAATGGGACGACCTGATCCGCAAACTTCCATCAAATAAGTTCATGGTTGAAACCGATTGTCCGTTCATGACGCCGGAACCGTATAGGGGGCAGCGCAACGAACCGTTGCTTGTCAGCTATGTCGCGAACAGGATCGCGGAAATAAAAAATTTAAGCTTGGAAAGAGTGGCAGATATAACGACTGATAACGCGAGAGAGATGTTTGATGTTTAATGTAAAATTTAAATATCAAAATGAAAAATTACAGCTTAAAAATAAAAAATAATTTTAAAATTTTGCGTTATGTTCAGAATTTCTTTCAATAAGTTTTTTATAGCCTTTGTCCTGGTTGTTTTTTTGATTGGCGGATCCGCCTTTATTGAATCAATCCCCATTTCTATCGCCGACAATCTGCGCCTGGATGACCAGGAAGCGACCGTGACTTCGATAAAGAAAGCTATGCCGGCGGTCGTGAGCATAATTGTTTATGATCGGATCCAGATCACTACCGTCAATGTGAATACGGGAGAAAAGACGACTGAGAATGAAAAACTTGAAAAAGGGTCGGGAACGGGATTCCTTATTTCGTCCGATGGATTGATCTTGACCAATAAACATGTGGTCAACGCGGGAAACGACAGCACGGCCGAGTATCGCATAATATTGAATTCAGGCAAGCAGTATTACGCCCAGCTTATCGGCAAAGACCCGATCAATGATCTGGCTGTTTTGAAAATTTTTGATAAAGATCTGTCTTTTGTGGAATTGGGAGATAGCGATAAACTGCAAATCGGCACAACCGTAATCGCGATCGGCAACGCCTTGGGAAGGTATCAGAACAGCGCTACTAAGGGAATCGTCAGCGGCCTGGGAAGAAGCCTTTCAGCTTCAGATCAATCCGGAAGCGCGGAATTTTTAGATAATGTGATCCAGACGGACGCGCAGATAAACCTAGGCAATTCCGGCGGGCCATTGATCGATCTTGAGGGGAGGGTCGTAGGAATAAATGTGGCCATAGACAGTTCCGGCACGGCAATAGGTTTCGCGATTCCGGTCAATGACGCTAAAACGGTAATAAAATCAGTGAGAGAGATTGGAAGGATCGTAAGACCTAGGCTGGGTGTAAGATATCAGATGATAACTCCGGAATTTGCCCAGGATAATAATCTGCAATCGCAAAAAGGCGCCTTGGTTGTCAGCGGAGATACGCAGACGGCGATAACGCCGGGATCACCGGCAGAGAAAGCGGGTATTTTGGAGGGTGATATCGTGCTGGAAATAAATGCGATAAAACTGGAAGGAAAGAATACATTGCTTTCGGTTGTCCAAAGATATAAGCCGGGGCAGAAAATCGGTTTAAGGGTATTGAGAGGCGGCAAGATCATAATAAGATACGCCATCCTTGATGAATTCAAATAATTATGATTAAATACCGGGTATGAAAATATTAAAATTCGGAGCGATATGGTGCATGCATTGCATCTACATCAAATCTGTTCTGGATGATCTGGGACAAGAATACAGGGAATTGATCGTAGAAGAATTTGATGCTGATGACCATGCGGATAAGCACAAAGAATTCAGCATCAAAGACATCCCGACTCTTGTTTTTATGGACAAGAACGGGAATGAGGTTTTGCGTCTGGAAGGAGCGAAAGATAAGAAAGAATTAAGAAAGGCGATTGATGATCTGTTGAAGCAAATATGATTGAAGCCGGTCGCGATGATCGGCTTTTTTTCGTTTAGAGGGTTTTGTGATATAATATGTGTATATGAATATTAACTTTTGCGCGTTATGAATTATGCCTTTTTGCGGAGCATGAAATTCGATATCATCACCATAGGAGGCGCAACGGAGGATGTCGCTTTAAATACGAAAGATGGGGTTTTGCTTGATAATAAGAATGACTTGTTAAGGCAGAAGCTGCTGGCTTTTGAATATGGAGCGAAGGTCGATATAGAGAAGGCATTTTTTTCTTTCGGAGGAGGGGCGGCGAATGTCGCTGTGTCATCCAGTCTTTTGGGACTGAAGACGGCGATCATCGCGGCTGTCGGCGATGATAATTCGGCTAAAAGCATCGTTAAGAATCTGAAGGATAGGGGTGTTGATGTTTCTTTGGTTAAGGAAGTAAGGGATATAAGTTCCGGCCTTTCTTTCTTATTAGTCGGAGAAGATAATGAACATATCGTATTTTCGGCGCGCGGAGCAAACAGCCATCTTGAAATTTCGGAAAAAGATCTGAAAAATTTACGCAAAACAGAATGGATATTCATTTCTTCTCTTTCCGGCGAATGGCAGGATTGTTTAGAAAAAGTTTTCAGCCTGGAAGCGAAAATAGCCTGGAACCCGGGGCATGTCCAGCTTAAGAAAGGGATTTCCGGAATAGGCAAGTATCTGAAAAATACGAAAGTCCTGATTTTGAACAAGGACGAAGCGACGGAATTGGTACTGTCCCATAAAAAATATAAGGATCAGGATGGAGATTTTTTTAATGATATCAATAATATCCTGAGCGCTTTAAAAAGTTTCGGTCCGGAGATCGCGGTTGTGACTAACGGACATTCAGGCGCCCATGCCCATGACGGCAAAGAATTTTATTTCCAGCCGGCAATCAAAGAGAAAAGAAGGGTTGACACGACAGGAGTCGGCGATGCCTTCGGTTCTTCATTTGTCGCCGGGTTGAAGATTTATCAGGGTGATATCAGGAAGGCGATGTTTTTGGGCGCGCGCAATACTTCATCCGTCGTCAGCATCCAGGGCGCGCAGAACGGGCTTTTGACGAAGAAGGATTTATAAGAATTATTTGTCTTGCTATGAATTTAAACACTTTCCTGTATCCAAAATCAGTAGCTGTTATCGGCGCTTCCAAAGACAAGAAGAAAATCGGTTTTCAGATATTGAACAACATAATCAGAAATAATTTCCGCGGCAGGATATATCCGATCAGTCTCAAAGAAGAGGAGATAGATGGATTAAAAGCCTACAAGAGTATTGCCAATGTGCGCGCGGATCTGGCCGTCATCGCCATACCGGCTAATTTTGTCCTGAACGAGATAGAAAAATGCGCTAAAGCCGGGGTCAGGAATATCATCATTGTCAGCGCCGGATTTTCAGAAGACGGAGCGGAGGGCGGGAGGCGCGAAAAAAAAATAAAAGAATTGGCAAAAAGGTATAGATTAAATGTCTTGGGGCCTAATTGCCTGGGCATGATGAATTCGGCGAATAATTTGAACGCCACTTTTGCCAAATCGGAAATAAAAAAAGGGCGGGCTGCTTTCGTTTCCCAATCAGGCGCGATATGCAGCGCCGCTTTGGATTGGGCGCAGGGAAAAAATTTCGGATTTTCAAAATTTGTCAGTCTTGGCAATAAAGCCGTATTGGATGAAAATGATTTTTTTGAATATTTTGAAAAGGATAGAGAAACGGATTTGGTTGTTGCTTATCTTGAAGAAATAGAAGACGGAAGGAAATTTATGGAGGTCGTTTCCAGATTGTCAAAAATAAAGCCGGTTGCGATCCTGAAAGCGGGGCAAAGCGAAGCCGGGGCTTTGGCGGCGATGTCCCATACCGGCAGCATCGCCGGATCCAACGAGGCTGTTTTAGCCGGTTTTAAGAGAACAGGCGTGATAGTATTGGAAAATATCGAAGAGATGTTCGATCTGCTTTTATTTTACAGCAAACACAAGAAAATCAAAGGCGATGACGTCGTTTTGATTTCCAACGCGGGCGGACCGATGGTCGCGACAGTTGATCTTTTGAGCAAGAACGGAGTCAGTCTTAATAAATTTTCTCGCGAACTGGTAGAAGAATTGAAAGAAACGCTTCCGAAAATCGTAAAGATCAAAGATCCGCTGGATATCATCGGCGATGCTGATGCAGGCCGTTTCAAGGATGCCATAGAGGCTGTGCTTGAGGATAAGAAAGTTTCCAATGTCCTTATTCTTTTAACTCCGCAGACTTCGACAGAAGTGAAGAAAACCGCGGAAATAATTACTTCGTTGGCGGCTCATCATAAAGATAAAGTTATTTTTACGAGTTTTATGGGAGGGAAGTCGGTAAAGAACGCAAAGGCGATCCTGGAAAAGGGCGGCATCACTAATTTCGATTTTCCGAATAAGGACGTGAACATGCTGACGAAGATAATAAATTATGAAAATGACAGGAAAAAATTGAGGGTATATAAGAGGATTCCGGCGCAGGAGCATAAACGTCGCGGAGAACAGCTTGATTATATCGAAACATTCAAGATTCTGAAGAAATTCGGCATTCCGGCTGTTGAAACGCACAAGGTTACGGGCCAGAATGATTTGAAAATAATGAGTTATCCGGCGGTACTGAAAGCGGTCGGCAAGAAAATCATACATAAAACGGAAAAAAGAGCGGTCGCGCTGGGGATAAAGAATAAACAGGAGGCTGAAAAGAAATTAAAAGAGCTTAAAAGGATCTTGGAAGATAAAAGTTATTGCGTTTCCCAGCCGATGGTTGCCGGCGATATCGAGATGATTGTCGGGTTCAGGCGCGACCGGTCGTTCGGGCCGATCATCATGGTCGGAATGGGCGGAATTTATACGGAAGTTTTCAAAGATGTGCAGCTGGGCGTCGATGATATAAGCAACGCCGACATCCGGGATATGATTGAAAAATTGAAGATTTATCCGATACTGAAAGGAGCAAGAGGGAAGCGCGGATATAATTTAAAAATTTTGGACAAGATCATTTCAGGTGTAGCCAGGATGGCGCAAAAGAGGCGCGACATTCATGAGCTTGATATCAATCCGGTAATCCTTAAAGGCGATAAGGCGATCGCTCTTGACGCGAGAATAGTAATATGATCCCATAACTTACAGCTCGCAATATTGAATATTTTTTAATGGGATGCGGGATATGAGATATGAAATTGCATGATTAAAAGAATATTTTTCGGTAAAATAAACAGCATAACGATGGCAGCGAGTCTTGTCGCTTTTTCGTCTTTGATTTCAAGGCTGCTTGGCATTTTCCGCGATCGAATATTGGCCGGAGAATTCGGCGCCGGCCATATTCTTGATATCTATTACGCCGCTTTCAGAGTCCCTGATTTCATCTTCAATCTTCTCATACTCGGCGCGTTATCGGCTGGCTTCATCCCTGTTTTTACCTCTTTGATTAAAGATGAGAATCATGACAATGATGAGGCATGGCGATTTGTCAGCGATATCCTTAATATAATAATGCTGTTCCTGATCGTGATTTCAGCGCTGGGAATAATTTTTGCTCCGTTTTTGATCCATCTGATTACGCCCGGCTTTTCTCCGGAAGACCAGAAAGCGACATCAGATCTGACCCGCGTAATGTTCCTATCGCCTCTATTCTTAGGAATCTCTGGCGTTATCGGCGGCGTCCTGCAATCATTCAAAAGATTTTTCATATATTCTTTGTCTCCGATATTCTATAATATAGGGATTATAATCGGCGCGTTGTATCTTGTCGATATTTTCGGAATATACGGGCTCGCTGTCGGCGTTGTCCTGGGAGCGTTCATGCACATGATCATCCAGCTGCCGTCTTTGTTCGCTCTCGGGTTCAAGTATTCTTTCAGTCTGGATTTGAAAAGCCGGTATGTCCAAAAAATAGGAGTAATGATGATTCCGCGCACTTTGAGTTTGGCTGTTTCCCAGGCAAATCTCCTTATTATTACGGTCATAGCGACAACGCTTTTGAGCGGTTCTCTGGCAATCATGAATTTTGCCAATAATCTGCAAGCGTTCGCAATCGGCATATTCGGCATATCTTTTGCCGTTGCAGCTTTCCCTACTTTTTCCGCTCAGGCGTTCGACCGCAAGAAGTTATCAGAGAGTTTTTCCCAGACAGTAAGGCAGATCTTGTTTTTCATCGTTCCATCGACCGTGCTTTTGCTGACTTTGCGCGCGCAGATCATCCGCGTTACTTTGGGAGTCGGTAATTTTGACTGGGAAGATACGGTCCTTACGATCGATACTTTGGGATTTTTTGCGCTTTCTCTTTTCGCGCAAGCCTTATTGCCGCTCCTGACAAGAGTATTTTATGCCCGCCATGACACGAAAAGCCCTTTTTATATCGGCGTAGTCTCTTTTTTCCTTAATGTTGTCTTATCATTCTGGCTGGCGGATAAGCTGGGTGTTGCCGGACTCGCTCTCGCTTTCTCGATTTCCAGTATTTTTAATTTCATATTACTATGGATCATGCTGCGGATTGAAATCGGATATCTGCACGAGATGAAGATATTGGTTTCCAGCCTGAAATTTTCCGCTGCGGCGATAATAGCGGGAATCGCCATCCAGGTCACCAAGCTTTTGGTCTGGCCGTTCATAGATATGAGCAGGACGGTAGGTGTTTTTTTGCAGGGATTTTTGGCGGGGACAATAGGGATATTGGTCTATATTCTCGTCTCCTATGTCCTTAAAACAGAAGAGCTGCTTAATCTTGGCGAAGGAGTCAAGCGCAGGCTTTGGAAGAAAAAAGAAACAAAAGAAAGAGTCGCTTCTGCGGACCAGGGGGAGGCGAGAGGGATTTAGCTGGTCTTTACAGATTTTAAAATTTGTGATATTTTGGAATGTTTTAAAGTTCTTTATATAAAGGAGGAGTGAGATGGAAAAAAAGAATAACGAAGATTTTGTAATCTGCCCAACCTGCAAACAGCAGGTAATGAAGCTCTATCCCGAGACAAACAGCGCAAGGCCGGTCAGCCATACGAATAAAAATGGAGAGAAATGTCCTGTCGGAGATGAGAGCCAGGATCAGGACGATGCGAAGTTTACGTTGGTTTATACGGGGGATTGCGCGCTTTGCGGATTTAAAGCGCTACCCGTTATTATCAGCAATGAGTTGAGCGCAGAAGATCTTGTCGGCGGGGAAGATGAGGGTAGCGGAGAAGAAGGGGTGGAGGATAGCGTTTATTTTTATGAGTTAAAGGATGAAAATACAAGGGACGAGATTGCCAGGAAGACATTACAAACAGTGCATGATGCGCAATCTACAGGGTGTCATGGCATTATAAGCGTAAAACAGGTCGAAAGCATAGAGGACATGGAGGCTATGATGGAAGGTGATATGTTGAAGGAAGATGTTCCTGTAAAATATCTCAATTAAAACTCAATAAGAAAAAAATAAAGAGGCGATGGAAATCGCCTCTTTTAAATGTTAAATTTTATTTGACCAAACTAGCAATAATTAGTAATATAATTAGACGCGATCCGCCAGCTGGCGGATTCGCGTTTCTGTTTAATTTTAGAGATATTTCCTCTCCTTGCCAAGGAGGGGATTAAGGGGAGGTGGGGTGGTGTTATGTATGGAGATGAAGATTCACGAATAGTTGATTGATTGGGCCCACCTCACCCCAGCCTGCCTGCGCAGGCAGGCCCTCTCCTTATCAAGGAGAGGGGGATAATTTTATGAATAAAATTAGAAATTTCTGCATCATCGCGCATATCGATCACCCGCCTATGCCAGGGGCTTCGGCGAGGCGAGAGTCGGAATTGTCTGGATAAGATTATTTTATGAACAACATACGAAATTTCTGCATCATCGCGCATATTGATCACGGTAAGTCGACATTGGCTGACCGTATGCTTGAAGTTACCGGAACGATCGAGAAGAGAAAGATGACTAACCAGGTTTTGGATAGGATGGATTTGGAAAGGGAAAGAGGCATTACCATCAAGCTGCAACCGGTAACGATGGACTATAATGGTTATAAATTGAATCTGATCGATACTCCGGGCCATGTTGATTTCTCATACGAAGTTTCTCGCAGTTTGGCTGCTGTTGAGTGCGCTATCTTGCTCGTTGACGCTTCTCAGGGGATCCAGGCGCAGACTTTGGCGAACCTCTATTTGGCGATGGAGCAGGATTTAGTAATCATTCCTGTTGCCAATAAAGTCGATTTGCCGGCTGCCGACCTGCCTAAGGCAAAAGCGGAAATCGTCAAACTTTTGGGTTGCGGAGAAAATGAAATCATCGGCGCTTCCGGAAAAACCGGTTTGGGCGTTAAAGATATTTTAGATGCTGTGATCGAACGGGTGCCGGCGCCAAAGGGCGAGAGCGCGAAACCTTTGCGCGCTTTGATTTTTGATTCTAATTATGATGAATATAGAGGCGTGGTCGCGTATATCAGGGTCATTGATGGCGAGGTAAAAAAGGGAGACAAGATTTATTTCATGGCGACAGAGGCAAAAACAGAAGCGTTGGATGTCGGTATTTTCAAGCCTGATTATACTTCAACCGGCGCCCTAAAGACCGGTGAAATCGGATATATCGTTACGGGCTTCAAGGAGGTCAGCGAATGCAGGGTCGGCGATACGGTCACTCTCGGCAAGAATGAAACGGGCGTAGAGCCGTTAAAAGGATACAGCGAAGTCAAGCCGATGGTTTTTGCCGGCATATTCCCGAAAGAAGGAAATGAATTTGAATCGTTGCGAGAAGCGATCAGCAAACTTAAATTGAATGATGCCGCTTTGGTGTATGAACCGGAGCAGTCGCAGGCTTTAGGTTTCGGTTTCAGATGCGGATTTTTAGGCCTTCTCCATTTGGAGATTTTCCAGGAAAGATTGAGGCGGGAATATGATTTGGACTTGATCGTTACGATCCCGAGCGTGGCTTACAAAGTTTACAGGCATGATGGATCAGAGGAAATCGTGCGTACGCCGCAGAGATTGCCTGACCAGAATGAAATCAGCAAGATCGAAGAGCCGTGGGTTACCCTGGACATCATTACGCCGAAAGAATATATCGGCGGGGTCATGAATCTGACCCAGGAGAAAAGAGGCATTTACAGGAATACTGAATATCTGGACGAAACCAGGGCGGTGCTGCATTACAATATCCCGATGGCTGCGATTTTGACTGATTATTATGATAAGATAAAGAGCGTTACATCCGGTTATGCTTCGATCAATTATGAATATTGCGATTATCGCGAAGCGGATGTGGTCAGGATGGATATCTTGGTTGCGGAAGATGCGATCGAGGCTTTGGCTGTCATCGTTTACAAGGATGACGCGCATAGGCGCGGGAAGGAAATCGTTGAGGTCTTGAAGGATACATTGCCGCAGCAGATGTTCGTGATAAAATTGCAGGCGGCAATCGGCGGAAAGATCATTGCGGCGGAAAGGATTTCGGCGATGAAAAAAGATGTTACCGCAAAATTATACGGAGGCGATGTTACAAGAAAAAGGAAATTATTAGAGAAACAGAAAAAGGGCAAGAAGAAGATGATGGCGGCGGGAAAAGGAAGCGTTGAAATCCCGAGCGATACTTTTGTTAAGATCTTGAAAAAATAACATAATTCGAATGCCTCAAATCTTTATTCAAATTCCTCAAATAATATTCGAGGCATTTGAATGTAATTTGTGGATTCGTATTATTATTTATTATGAAAAAAAGAGATGTTGTAAAAACAATCTGGATCGTGATCAGCGTCCTTGTTATCTTAAGCATGGTTCTCTGGACGATCGGAGTGGCTTTCATATAAAAAAGACCCTGCCTCGTGTTTTTACGAGACAGGGCGTATGGCGCTTGCTGGCCGTCAATGCAGGACTTCCGTGGAGAATATGTCGTTGGGTTCGTCGGGGCGAAAGCCGTATAGGTTGCGCATCGCTCCGGTTGCGACTTTTTTCAGCACGACATCGCTGCACCTGAATGCCCGCCGCGGCATTTCATGAACCTTTGTCTGGACGGGGATTTCCGTTTTTGCCGGCATCCTGCCGCACTCGGGGCATGGCCCCGCGTTTGGTCCTTCATATCCGCATGCACCACAGGGAATGTATCCTCTCATAAGACACCTCCATTGTTAGTTGCTTTTATTTAACTATAAAAAATAGATTTTGTCAATTTTTATGCAAAACAAAAGTATCCAAACGACAAGAATATGGCGGGTGATGCCTGGATATGATAATGATTTCGTTTTGAAAAATCCTGAATACAGCGCGATTGTCCTGCAATTATTATATAATCGCGGACTCAAAGAAAAGGGAGAAATTGAGGAATTCTTGAATCCGGAATACGCGAAAACACACGATCCATTCCTGTTCAAAGATATGGAGGCCGCGGTAAACCTGATAATACGGCACGCCAAAGAAAAGAATAAAATTGTTATTTACGGAGATTATGATGCTGACGGTGTTACCTCTTCGGCCGTTTTGGTTGATGTTTTCAGGA
Source organism: uncultured Gammaproteobacteria bacterium (assembly GCA_964360445.1). Taxonomy (GTDB): domain Bacteria; phylum Patescibacteriota; class Patescibacteriia; order Patescibacteriales; family JAKAJF01; genus CAYHWE01. The sequence continues at coordinate 16,701 of CAYHWE010000016.1, forward strand.
CTTTGAGGGCGGATGTCGATGCGTATATTCCGGACAGGGTCAGCGAGGGATACAGCCTGAACAGGGGGGCGATAGATGAAATCGCCGGGACGGGAGCGAAACTGATCATAACCGTTGACTGCGGGGTAAGGAACAAGGAGGAGGTCGCCCATGCTAAAAGCCTGGGCATGGACATCATTATCACCGACCACCATATCGCTCCGGAGAATGAGGATGACTATCCGGATTGTCTCATAATAAATCCGATCGTAAAAGATGAAAACTATCCTTTCAGATATCTATCCGGAGTCGGCGTCGCGTTCAAATTAGCTAAAGCGCTGATCAGCAGATCAAAATTATCCGATGATGATAAGGTCAGGCTGGAAGAGTCTGTGTTGGATCTTGTCGCTGTCGGCACCGTAGCCGATTGCGTCAATACTTTCGGTGAAAATAGAATCCTGATCAAGAAGGGCTTGGAAGTCCTGAATCTGAAAAAGAGGATCGGCCTGGACGAGTTGATCAAGGTGGCGCAGGTCAATGGCGGCAAGTTATTGGATACCTGGAATATAAGTTTTCAGATCGCGCCCCGCCTTAATGCCGCCGGAAGGATGGCTCACGCCAATACCGCGTTTGAATTGTTGGTTGCAAAAAACAGGGAGGAAGCGGAAGGTATCGCTAAAAACCTGAATGAAAAGAATGTCGAGAGACAGGTGATTACGGAGGAGATAGTAAAGCAGGTCGAAGAACAGATAAAAGAAGATGATAAAATAATCATCGGCATATGTCCAGAGGAGAGAGGGGAAGAATTCTGGGAAGAAGGGGTTGTCGGATTGGTTGCCGGAAAAATTACGGAAAAATATTATAAACCGACCTTGGTCATAACCAGGTGTGAAAGCGGACTGAAAGGGTCGGGCAGAAGCATTGAAGAATTGAATATAATAAAAACGATAGAGGAGTGCGGAGAGTTCCTGTCGAAGTTCGGAGGACATCCAGCTGCCTGCGGATTCAGCCTTGATTCCGCGAATTTTGATAATTTCGCGGATAAGATCAGGGAAGTGGCGAGCAAAAAACTGGCAGGAGCGGATTTGAGGCCGAAATTGAAAATCGAGGCCGAGTTGGGATTGGAAGAAATAAGCGAGGCGCTGATAGGCGATATTGAAAAATTCGGCCCTTTCGGCCAGGGTAATGACCGGCCTAAATTCATCAGCCGGAATGTCATGGTCATGGACAAAATGAATATGGGCGTCCTCGGGCAGCACATAAAATTAAGGCTGAAGAATGACAGATCCGGCATAATCAACGCGATCGGATTCGGGCAAAGCCAGCACTGGAATGATTTGGCTATCGGTGATAGGATTGATATCGTATACAATCTTGACTTGAATGAGTTTAACGGGAGGAGAGAAGCGCAGATGAGGATAGTTGATATTATGAAATGTAAAATTTAAATATCAAAATGCAAAATTACAATGCAAAATTTTAAAATATATTGTCATTTCGAATGAGCGAGAGCGAGTGAGAAATCTCGGTAAGCGCGTTGCATGAGATCTCTCGCGTCCGCTCGAGATGACAGTAGACTTTTTAAATTTTAATTTATTCTTATGTCTAAAAAACTTATAATATATACCGACGGCGGCGCGCGTAATAATCCGGGTCCGGCCGGAATCGGGGCGGTGTTGATGGATGAAGATAAAAATATCGTTGCTGAAATCAGCTATTATATCGGTTTAGGCACAAATAATCAGGCGGAATATAAAGCGCTTTTAGCGGCGATAAGAAAAGCCCAAGAACTGAAAGCGGAAGAAATCGAGTTTTATCTGGATAGCGAATTGGTCGTGAAGCAAATGAATAGGGAATATAGGGTCAAGGATAAGGAATTGGCGCAAATATTTTTAAAAATATATAATATCTCATTGGGTTTTAAGAAAATTTCATTTACCCATATCCCGAGAGAATCAAATAAAGAAGCTGATAAATTGGTCAACCTGGCAATCGACAAAGGAATTGAAACGGGAAAAATAACTTTTACCGAATAAGACAATAAAAGCCCCGCCGTCGGCGGGGCTTTTATTATCCTGTATTTATTTGCTGTATTCAAGCGCTCCTCTGTCCCAGTTTCCGTCAGCGCCTCTTGTCTTGCCGTTCATATCCTGATTATAAGGGCTGCTCAGAGAGATTCCCGGATCTGTCTGTCCGGCAAGGGTAAAGTTGCTTATGCTTGAGAATGTAGTTACGCTGCCGACCTGTTTATGGCTTTCTGAAATTTTACTTTCATTGGAGTTGATGAGCAGGTTGTAATCGTGGACCACATTGGCGCCGAAGATTGTCGTCGGACTGTTATACCATATATTGTTGTAGGCTTTTACGTTGGTGATGCTTGAGTACATCGGGAAAATCCTGCCGGATCCTCCGCCGGTAAGATTGAAGAATGAGTTGTTGAAGATATTTATGTTCTTCGCGTAATAATCCGACCATGTTCCTATCACACCGTTGCTTGCGGCCGAACCAAGGTCGCTTGCCCAGCGGAAAACATTGCCGTAAATATCCCAATTACTTGAATCGCCGATCATGATGCCGCCCGTGCTGACGAAATCCTGGACGATATTATTCCTGAAGATGACATTATTAGTCGTTCGCGAAGACCAAACTTCGGAATGCTGCGTCGAAGAAGAATTTACGCCGCTTCTTTCCAGTTGGGAATTTTCAACCAATATATCGGATACATTGATGGTGTAGAAAATGACCCGGCTTGGATGATGCATATAAGAATTCTGGAATTTCCAATTGCTTCCGCCGTTGACTCCGTAAATGACGTCTTGGCCGGAGCAGGAACTGCAGGAGGCGAAAGCCATTTCCGTGTGTTTGAACGTAAGATTGGAAACATTATTCGGGATGCTGATTATTTTCATTTTGCTGGAGCTTCCCGTGTGCTGAATCTTTATGCCGTGTCCGCTTGTCCATTGGCCCGGTCCGCCGCCTGTCTGCCCGTCAATTTCATAGTTGCCAGCGCTGAAAGTGAGAGGGGCTGAAAAAATCGCTGTTCCGTCGCCGAATGAGCTTTGCCAGCCGGTGCTTGTGCCGTGGTTGGCGGCTGTCGCTTTCCTGATGTAGGTCCAGTCAGTTCCGGCATCATCGAATGTGTAGCTGGAATAACTGCCATTAGCAAGATAATAGGTGGCATTTCTTGTCAGAGCTGAGGGGAGCGACTTGAAAGCGTTTGTCCAGTCGGACCCGTCATTTTTTCCGGAAGCTGAAGGATTTACGTAATATGAGAATTTGGTCGTTACAGTCGAAGCGCTGCCGCCGATATCGGCGGAACCTGTACTCGTGCTTGTGTCCGTATTTGTGCTCGTGCTTGTAGTTGTTGTCTGATCTGTCTGGGTTGCGCTTGAAGCAGCGCTGGCGATTTCATCAGCGCCGATATCCCATGGCGAATTCCTTTTTTCACCGTCTATGTCATCAGAAAAAGACATATTGGTATCGGCGGACAAGTCGGTTCCTTTGTCTTTCGCGCCTGAGTCGGCGCTGGTTAAATGCAAATCTCTGGCTGTTGAATCTGTGAAATTGAACACTTGGCTGAATTTATTTCCTGTAGCGCCTGGAAGGCCGGAAGCGGATTGGCTGAGATTGGTGGCTGAATAGATGACATTCAGGGCTCCGGAACCGTAGCTTTGCAGATCTTTCTTGTTGCCGCTGAAAAGGGAATTTTTGATATTGGTTGATCCGGCGCTTAAATATACGGCGGAAGAATTATTGGCAAAAGTGTTGTTGTAAAACGATCCGTTGGAACCTGTGAAACGTAATCCTTCCGTAGAATCGTAAACATAAGAATTCCTCACTTTCACGTTCTTGCCGGAAAGATAAAGAGCTGTCCCTCCATTTTTAAAGATAGAATTGGAAATTTCAACATTATCCTGATAGGAAAGAATATTTTGCGAAGGTGATTTTTTCCCGTCTATCTGGATCCCATCGATCTTCGTATAAGGCTCGATGTTTTTTATCGCTCGGCCCGCGTAAGCCAGACGATATCTGTTTTCGTTCCATTTGCCGTTATGTCTTGCCTCCGGAGCCGTGTAAATTTTTATGTAATTGTTCGCTCCCGTGTTCCAGCCGTCTATTACGACCGGAGTGGCATCGGGGTTGGTCCATGCTCCGTCTATTTTTGCTACCGCTATCTTACTGGCGCAAACAAGATCTCCTTTCGTGCAGGCGCCGAAATTTATTCCGCCGTAATTCGCTTCCCATGAGGAGAGTGAATTATAGCAGTTTGAATAGCCGGAACAGCTTTGTCTTATCAAAGAAACAGTTTCTGTCGCGGCATCGGCGTTTTTAGGATTGCTGATCATCTGAAACGAAGAGGCAGTAATGGCAAAAATAACTAAGATTAGGGGATATAACCCTTTAAATTTGTTTTTTTCCATAAATTTTGTTAAAAGTTATTGAATAAGTATCCCATTATAGCACATCCAATAGAAGCGCAATACCTATTTATTTTTTTTGACATTTTAAGCTATTAGTGTTAGTATAAAGATATATTAAAAATGATTGAATATTATAAAATCAGCGCAAATGAATGGTCGCTTTTAGCTTATATTAGCTAAGAGAGGAAAGTCCGGACTTCTCTTTACTTCGGTAAAGAAAGCGGTAGTGGGTAACGCCCACCGTCCCGCGAGCCCAAAAGGCTTTGCGAGAAAGGGAAAGTGCCACAGAGACAATTCTATCCCCTGTGAGCCATCGGCTTTTACGGGGGAAAAAGGTGAAAAGTGGATTGGTGTCTTTTGTTCTAGATAAAAGGCTACAATTCTCGCTCTCTGGTGACAGAGATGCGTGGCAAACCCTACCTGAAGCAAGAGTAAGCTCTTAAGTTTTCGGACTTAAGAAGAAAAGTGACTCGCTAGATCCTATGAGCAATCATAGGACAAGATAGATGGCCATTG
>CAYHWE010000017.1:0-19544 GCA_964360445.1 uncultured Gammaproteobacteria bacterium
TGAAGAATGTCGGGATGACTTTTGAGGCGATGCTGCCGCCCGCGTCCTTGCCCGAGATCTCGATCTGATAGACTGTGCCAGCTTCGAATTCGGAAATCGTCATATCATGGATGCTTGTGAACGCCTTGTCCCTGGCTGTCTTCGACTCATCGACAGCCAACATATTATTCCTGTATGGGATATATTTTATTTCCGAATCCGTTTCCACATTCGTCATCCATTTGAATGTCGCTTTTTCCGAGGATACTTTTTCTACCGTATATCCGCCGATTTCCAACGCCTCTTTCGGGGTGCGGAAAATGAAATCACGCGATTTTGTATTTGTGCCGATACTTGTTTCGCTTCTTAGCTGATAATGATAACCGGTATCGGGGATAAGGTCATACAGGATTACGACATGGTCTTTCACGCTGTCTTTCGGCAATCCCAAAACCTGTTTATAAGGATTGGCCGCCGCCCCGTCATATTCGCCTTCTTTCACAAGAGCAACCAACGAATTCGATTCTTTGTCAGTATGCCATGAAATTATAGCCGTTGTCGAAGTCAGCTCCACTTTCGGCTCTCCGGACATCAACGGACCCGGAATCATGCTGGCTAAATCTTCTATGGAATTCTGCTGCGTTATCAATGCTGATTGCATGGTGCTCAATGATACCTGCGAAGCGATCTTATACATCATATCTATTGTCTTGTTCACGGCAGATATCAGAGCGTTTTCGCTATTGCCATCCTGCGCGCCATCGGTGTTGTTCACATCTTCCATTATTGATAAAGTCCTGAATTGCATCTGTTCGGACTGAGCAAGATTGCCGGAAGCATCCTTGCCTAATACCCTAAAAGCATAGCTGCTTTCCGGCAACAATTTTTTCAAAGTTACAGTGTGAGCCCGGGTATTTTCATATCTGCCGCTCGTGTCATCAAAACTGCCGATGCCATACTCCACAAAACTATCGCTCTCCTCATCCGTATTCCAGGTGATGACAGCGGAGTCTGACCTGATGTCCTGGATCTGGATATTGGAAATGACCGGCGCTGCCTTGTCGTTCTTGTCGATGATCAGCATGCCTCCTCCGGACGCGTTCGATCTTACCGCCGCTTCCCTGGCTAATACCTGCGACTCCGTTGACAGGGTTTCGCTGGTGGTGAAACTCTGCTCGGTGCTAGTGCCGGTATTGGAAGACGCGTCAGTGGAGATGACTTTGTAGTAATAGATGGTGCTCTGGGACAGTCCGGACAGAGTGATGGAATGGGTCAGGTTGAGATTGGTGTTGATGGCGGTCGAGCTGGAATAGGTTCCAACGGCTGTGCCGAATGTGATCTGCGATGTCGCTCTTTCATCCGTTGTCCAGGTGATTACCGCGGATGTGTCGGTTATCGGGCTGGCGGTGATAGAGCTGAACGTAGGCGCGGTCGAGTCGCGGGTGGTGGTGAATGAATAATAGTTGCCGGAATTATTGTCCGTCCTGGCATTGCCGTCGACATCAGTGGAGCGGACGCGGAAATAGTAGGTGACATTCTCGGCCAGGCCGGTGAGCGTGACTGAGTGGCTGGTCGTTGTCGCGCTCCTGCCCTTCTCTATATAGTCGGTTTCGAAACTGGCGGTAGAAGTCGCGTATTGGACGAACGAGCTGGCATTCTCGTTTGTTGTCCAGGTGATGGTGGCGGAGGAAATGGTTGTGCTTGTGGCAACGAGGGATATAACCGGAGCGGTTGTATCCGGCAGCGCGGAGGTGGTGAAGCTGTAGCCGGCGCCGCCGTTGTTCGTTGTCGTTGAATTGCCGTTCTCGTCAGTCGCGACCAGTTGGAAATAGTAGGTGGTCGAGGCTGATAATCCGGCCAGGTTCACGGAATGGTTGTAGTTGTAATTATTGATATCCGACCTTGAACCGTAGGGTCCGCCCGAGGTTGTGCCATAGGCGAGCGTCGAGGTGGCCGGCTGGTCGGTTGTCCAGGCTATGGAAACCGAGCTGGTTCCGATATTGGTGATGTTCGAGCTCGGGGTGAACGTGATGGTCGGAGCGGCTGTGTCCTGGGTGGTGAGGAATGTGTAGTAATTGCCGGCGTTGTTGTCGGTCGCGATGTTGTTTTCCGAGTCGGTTGACTTTACATAATAGTAATACCTGGTATTCGCGGTCAGGCCGGTCAGATTGACGGAATGGGAAGTGACCAAATTCGGCGATCCTTGCACGGTCTGGGGAGCGGATAAATTAGAGTTGGTTGAAAAAACAACGATCGAATCAGCGGTAATATCAGTCGTCCAGACTACCGTCGCTTTTGTATTTTGTATTTCATTCTGTGTCACGCCGGAAATGACCGCGCCCGGCTTAGTCGTGAATGTGTAGCCGGCGCTGCTGTTATCATTTGTACCGGTATTACCTGCCGGATCGGTTGATTTGGCGCGGAAATAATAGGTTGTGGACGCGCTTAAATTTGTCAGCACGACCTGATGGCGTCCGACGCCGGAACTGGAATCAGCCATAGTCGCATTACCAACTTCAGTGGCATATGAACCCGGGGTAACCGAATAGCCGATAGTCGAATTGGACAATTCGTTCGTATCCCAAACGATTGTAGCTGTCTGGGTAGTTGTTGCTGTAACCTGGACATTAGAAATCGTTGGCGCAATCACATCGGTTCCGCCGCCGCCCTCCCCCGGACCCTGGGTCCCGTCAGCAGCGCCATTAACAGAGGAAGAAAAATACGAAACATTGTTATTAGCATCTTCCGTAATCACTTTGTAATAATATGTCGTGCTGGAACTAATATTGGAATCGCGATAATAGTTTACTGCCCTGTCGGTCGAGGAAGCGACAGCAGAAAATGTGCTGGCAACAGTCGAGGTCGAGCGCAGTATGTGGTATCTCCCGAATCCCGGGCTGGGCAGAGCGACCATTTTCCAGGCAACGAACAGGCTGTATTCATTGGCGCTGACATTGGATGTATCCTGGATTATCAATGAAGTCGGCGTTTCCGGAGTGGTGGCGGATTGTATGGCTGAAGTATTGCCGTAGGCGTCTTTGAATTGGACATAAACAACATCCGGATCAGTGGCAAGGGTGGTCGTTGTCGCGGATTCATACGGCACCCAGCTGGCGCCGGACAGATCCGAATTCAGGGAAATTTTTACCTGCAGGCTGGTATCGTCAGTGGCGGACAAAGTAACAGAAGCCGGAGTGGTTGTGGCGATGACTTTTACCGGCACAGCGCCCAGGGTGGGATTTTTTGTGTCCAGGGTTGTTGTGGCCGATGCCAGCTGGACAGTATTATTCGCCGCTTCGTTGTCATTTATGGTAACGCGCATCTTGAATGTGCTGTTCAGATACTGAGCGTCAAAATCAGTGTTCGGATACCAGGTGGCGGTGTAGGCGGTATAGGTAGTCGTTGAAACCGTGTTGACCGCTTTGTTGGTCAGGTCGCCGGCAGCGAATGTAGTAGCAGCAGTCCAGCTGGAGCCGTTCCAGTATTCGAATGACGGAGTGATATATCCGGGGGTAACGCTGCCGGAGGCGGAGTCAGTGTCTCTGACTTCATAGCTGATAGCGACATTGCCGTCCGAGCCCTGGGTAGCGGTAAAGTTCTGCACTTCAGGCGGAGCGTTGACTACATAGGTCATAGACACATTGTCCGCGGTCGGAGTCGTTCCTCCGCTTGAGGCCAGGAATATCTTGTATTGGAAAAACCTGTCATTGGCGCCGTTGCGTAATGGGTGGGTGCTGGCGACGCTTATGCCGTTGTTGGCGGCTTCAAAATAGTTTACTCCCGAACATGTGGAAGTCGAGACTTCCGTATACCCGCACCAGGCGGCGGAAGAAATGCCGGCGGACGAACTGGCTGATCTGACTTGGAATTTTATTGTCTCATCGGTCGTCGTTCCAGTTTCCGACCAGGCGATAGCGATTACCAGATTAGCGGCGTCGCCGGAATCGTAAATTGATGAGGTAAGATTGGAGGAAGTGGTATAGAGAGAATTATTGATAGTCAGGCTGTTCAATGACGGAGAATACGCAGTATCGGTAGTTGAGAGTATCGCTCTGTATTGCACATACCTTTTTCCATTCAGCGCTGTAATGCTTCCGCCATTGGAAATACTTGTCTGCCAGCTTGTCCAGCTTCCGTCCGGACTGGCAGTATTACCGGCGCGGATGTCGATTTGGATAGTCGTGCTGGCGGAAGTGGATGCGCTGTATCCGAGGGTGGTGAAGTCAGATGTGCCGCCCATGTCAATCACCGCGGAGGTGAAGGTGCCGGATGAAATATATGTCACATCTCCGTTTAAATCAGCGAAGGCGGGCGCGGCGTAGATGCCGATATCAGGAGCATTCCAGGCGCTTTTTGCAGTCCAAGTCGAACTTGAAACAGTGCCGGTGTTTTCATAGGCAGTAGAAACGCCGACGCTGTTTCCGAATAATATAACAAAATCCTGATCATTATCCAAATCAGCGAAAGCAGGGCCGGCGTAAGCGCCGACATCAGGGGTGTTCCAGGCGCTTTTTGCTGCCCAGGTCGAACTTGAAACTGTGCCGGTGTTTTCATAGCCGTAAGAAATACCGCCATTCTCTCCGATCAATAAATCATAGTCGCCGTCATTATCCAGATCAGCGAAAGCAGGGGCGGCGTTAATGCCGACATCCGGAGTGTTCCAGGCGCTTTTCGCGGCCCAAGTCGGGCTGGAAACTGTGCCGGTGTTTTCATAGCCGTAAGAAATACCGCCATTCTCTCCGATCAATAAATCATAGTCGCCGTCATTATCCAGATCAGCGAAAGCAGGGGCGGCGTTAATGCCGACATCCGGAGTGTTCCAGGCGCTTTTCGCGGCCCAAGTCGGGCTGGAAACTGTGCCGGTGTTTTCATAGCCGTAAGAAACGCCGGCATATTCTCCAACCAACAAATCATAATCGCCGTCATTATTTAAATCAGCAAAAGTCGGTCGGGAAGGACCGGCGCAAGAAAGATCCCAAGCGGCTTTCGCAGTCCAGGTCGGACTGGAAACCGTGCCGGTATTTTCATAGCCGTAAGCAGTAGTAGTGCCATCAGATCCGATCAATAGATCATAGTCACCAGGCGATGTAGTGCCTAGTTTGATCTTCGCCCCGCTCCCAGCTCCGCTCACGGTCGTGCTCGCATTAGTACCATTATCAAAATCTCCCCCCGTCGCCGTATTATTCGGCGTGCTTGTGCTTACAGTCCCGTCATCGGTAAATGAAAAAGAAGAGGTTGCCAGTTTTACATCCGTTCCGATAACCAATCCGGTTGAAGAAGCGGAGTAATATGTCCAGCCGCTTTGGTCGGTGGAATGGCTCGCGACCGACGCGCTGCCGCCGCCGGCCCAGCTTTGTTGGGAGAAGTTATAGGTGGCGGCGAAGATGTTCGGGGTTTTGTTGAAAATCAATGAAGTGATCGTGCCGGTAATGATAGTCGCGATAATCATCGCCCCCAGGGTAGCGAAAGAATAATGGGCGGCCTTTTTTTGCTGCTTTTTGTGCAATTCAAATAATTTTTGATAAAATTCGACCAAAACATCCGGGTCAACCTCTTCCCCTCTCTCAATCCTCTTTTCAATGTATTCAATATTAAGGATCGTGTCATTTTTTATATCGACAATAACCAAATCCCTGTTCCTTTTCTGCAAATCTTCTCTGATTTCATTAAAACTTTCTTCCGGGCTTTTGAACAATATTATCAAAAAATAAAGCGCCTTCAGGTAGTGGATATGGAAAAACAGCTTGATTATCCGCCAGGCGCTGTTTTCATCGATGCTATTTTCAATATCAGCTATCTTGAATTTTGTCTTGAAATAATGGCGGGTCAAAAGAGGAGCGAAATACGGGGTGGAAACGCCTCTTTTATGGGCTATAAAAATCAAAAAGGCCAAGGTAAAAAATAAAACCATGGCCAGACTAAGCCAATGCAGCATGCCCCAGATAGAATATAAAATAAACATATTGAAAATAGAAAAAACCAAAGGTGTGAATATTTTTTCTTTCTTTAGAATCCTTAAAAATACAGTGATATTTTTCCTTAAATCGCGTTCTGCCATTTGTCCAAAATATAATTGTGGATTGCCTGAACCCACAATTATTATAACACATTTAACAGCTTAAACCAAAAAAATCTAATCCTCTGAAAAACGCAGGAAATACCCCGTCAAAAACCACAGGAATAAAACTCCGAAATGCAGGCTCAGCCACCAATGATCATTGAGCATCATCAAAAAAACAGGCAAAAACAGGAATAAATAAAATTTTCTTCTCTTGATTGCCGAATAAAGCAAGGTTCCAAAAAAGCCAAGAAAACCAATGATACCAAAAATCCCTATTTCCGCCCCGATCAAAGCAAGCGAGTTATGAACAGGCTGGTAGAAATAGCTAGGCTTATCAATTATTTGTTTATGGACTGCCAACGCATAATTTCCAACGCCGGCTCCAAACAGCCAATTTTCTTTAATCGCTTCTTTGAAGATCTTATAGTCATTCATCCTCTCCTCAATAGATATATTTTCCAGACGGGAAGCATTTGAAATCCTTGTTCTGGCCAAATCTCCATAAAAGTAGAACAACATCAAAGCCATTATGCCCAAAACAACGTTCGCCTTAAAAAAACTCTTCCTCTCGATCTTATTTAAAATACCCGTAAAAAACAAAACGACCCAGCCAGCAACAAAACCGATCCAAGCATTGCGGCTGAAAGAAAAGAACAAAGCGGTAAAAAAAGTGATAAGCAAAAAGTAAAAAGTAAAAAGTTTTGGAATTTGCAATATGTTATTTTTGTCATTTCGAACGAGCGAGAGCGAGGAGAAATCTCGGTAAAAGCGCTTAACGAGATCTCTCACTATCGTTCGAGATGACAGTCCTTGGAATTTGCCCGCCTCGACTCGCTGTCGCTCTCCGACGCGAGGCGGGAAATTTGGAATTTGGAATTTGTTTGCCTCTTGGTTATTGCATCTTAGCAATTTTATTAATAACAAGAGAAGTAAGCTCATCGCCATCAATCCTCCCAATATATTCGGATGGTCCAGCCCGCCGTAAGCGCGCAGCCATCGCTCTCCGCTTAAAGTCTCAACAACTGACACCCCCAAATCGCCGGGATCATGCATAGCCATCCCCAGCCACTTGAATGAAAAGCTTGATTGCGTGAAAAACTGCCAAATCCCCAGACAAGCCTGCAAAAATGCTCCGGCTAAGAAAAAATATGTCAATTTTATCGCATCATATCCGGCTTTGATCAGGAGCCAAAATAATCCGACTCCTAGCAATAATCTTATAAAAACATAAGATGCTAAAAACTTATCTTGGGCAAAAAAAATAGAGATAAAAGCGAAAATAATGCTTAAAAAAACAAAAAACTGATAATTAAGCTTAAAATATTTATCATTGTCATTTCGAGCGAGCAACAGCGAGGAGAAATCTCGGTAAGCGCGTTGGATGAGATCTCTCACATCCGTTCGAGATGACAGCATGTAAACCAGAAGGAGTGCAATCAACAAAACATCAACCGCGTAAAGACTTATCGTCCCATACTCAAAATAACCGCCGTTCAATTCCCCCGCCCTTAAGATCAAGCGGGTCTGGACCGGAAGGAAAAAGGCTGTTGCATAAATTCCATACTTGATCATCCTATTCATATAACTCATATATTTTCTTTTTCCACTCATCCCTGAACCATCGTCTCCTGTCATTCAGGTGGAATTTTAGGATTTGATCATTAACCATGATATCCGAACCGGAATTCATATTTTCTTTTATCATTTCAGGTAAAATTTTCATTTGCACTTTTTTCAATAAAGGCTCCGATTTTCCGAAACTTTTCAAAACCATGCAAGTGCCGCCCCCTATTCTTCTTTTTAAAACCGTCTTCCCTATTCCTAAATTCGGCAAATATTTTCTAATCCACCCGTTCCTTCCAAAAAAATAAAAATCGTTTTGCATAAAAATCGGCGTCAGCCCCGCCAGCCAATACACGAGATAAATATCCTCATCGATCATCAGATATTCCAGATCGGAACCGCTTTCCGAAACAAAAAAGCTCAAACATATCTTATCTTTCGTTTCCATGCCTTTCGGACGTAATCCCAAAATTTTAACGGCAAGCACGCAAAAAAATCTTGAAATCCAGATCCGGCCATCTTCGGCCACGATAAAAAAATCTATATCCCCGCCATCGCTCAGATTATGCGCTCCGATATTATTCCCGACCGCTATCATCTTTATCCAAGGAATAAGCCTTAACAATTTCGCGATCCTTGCCGCCCGCCTGAATTTCCTTTCCGTGTAATTGTATTTTTTCAGGCGCTTTTCTATGATCCCCTCTCTGCCGGCCAGAAAATAAAAACCGTTCTTATTCCCGATTACCCGTTGCCCGGAATCCAAAGCTCCATAAACCTCCGAAAAATCGCATTCATACCCGAGCAGCCATTGCCAAACCTCCCTGTCAGTCAAGGGATAATCAAATAAATCAAAAAAAGCAATTGTCCTGACAATTGCCCCCTGTAAGTCTTTATTAGATGAAATTACGGCTTGCAACATAAATAAATGCAAAATGTAAATATCAAAAATTAAAATGACAATGCAAAATTTAAAATTAATAAATCATTTTGACATTTTTAATTGTCATTTTGCATTTTGATTTTTGCATTTTTAATTAGTCTTCAATTCTCGGCCTATCCAAAACCGCCGCTTCTATTTTCGCTTCCGCTCCGGTAATTTTCACCACATCCTTATCGATTTTCTTGAATTCTTTATAAGCATTATTATAATGATTGACCGTTGTCGACATGCTTGATCCCAACTTTTTCATGAAATCATCATAACTCAAAAGATGCTTGCCCAATTTTTCGACATTGATCTTGATTTCTTTCGCGCTCTCTTCTATCTGCATCGCCCTAAGCCCTTGCAGGACCGTCTGCAGGTAAGCCAGGAACGAGGTCGGCGACACTATGACGACATGCCTTTCCTTAAAAGCATATTCGATCAGATCGCGCGTATTTATCTGGACCGCGCCAACCTTATTGACCAAAAGATCATAATATATCGCTTCCGAAGGGATGAACATAAAGGCGAATTCCATAGTATTTTTGGCCGGCTTGATATATTTTGCGGTTTCATCGATGCGGTCTTTTAGGTCCTGCTTGAACTGTTTCTCCAGTTTTTCTCTTGCATCCTGATCAGTGGCGTTCAGGATACGTTCATAATTCTCCAACGAAAATTTAGCATCGATAGGGATAATTTTCTCTTTTACGAAAACAACGGCATCAACAATCAATTCTTTGCCGGTTTTCTCATCCGTTCCGAGCCTATATTGCATCTGGTAGGAATTCGGCGGCAAGACATTTTTTAAAGTTTCCTCTAAAAAATATTCCCCTAAAACGCCTCTCTGTTTCGGATTCTTAAGGATGTCCTGGAGATTCTGCAGCTGCCCGGAAAAATTAACGATCTGTTTGTTGGTTTCATCTAATTTAGTCAATTTTTCCGTAACATCGGAAATCAGTTTCGCGGATTGGCCGGTTATATTCTGGATGATTCTTGTGGTATGGCTGAACTGTTCCTGATTGGCGCGGTGCGTTTCGGCCAATTTAGAGTCCATAACCTGACGCATCTCCCGATTCTGCTCTGTCAAAAGCGCCAATCTCTCCATTAAAGCGCCAATTTTTTGCCCATCTACCGTCTGTCCGCTTTTTTTCAATAACAAAAGAATGACTATGATCAGCCCTATTGTCAGCAAAACCAACATTAAAACAATGATACTGTCGCCCATAATCCAAGTTTAGCAATTATGGACAAAAACCGCAATTAAAAAAAAGGGGGGGCTGCGCTCAAATTCCCCCTTATCCGATCATTTTTTTTCAACAAATAGGTTCGGCTGCCTGCTGTCATCCACCCTCGTATTCATTTTCTTCTTGCCGATGTTGTGATATTCGGTCAAAACATCCTTTATCTTCTTAAGACAGTCAAAAACGCAGATAAAATTCGGCCTCTTGCAGGAGCAATCATAGGCCAGGTCGACATAATACCTTACCTGCTCATCACTGTCCTTGCTCTGCTGCAATTTTGCTTTTTCCAGTTCCTTCGCCATAAGGCATACGAGCGGGCATTGTACAAATTGGTCAAAGCCGCAAACTTTCAGATGCTGGCCCATAAACACCTCTCTTTAACAACCTATTTGTTTTTTCAAAAGAACATAAATAAAAGATTCCTCCTTTTTCTTTTATTTTGCGACCCATCTTTATAGCACATAGGCCATTAATATAAGTTAAAGAAAAGATAAAGATTGCTTTATCTTTTCTTTAGAAAAAATTTATCTCATTTTTGCTATAATTTTAAGCATCCGATTGAAAATCAGCATTTTTTAAGTTAAAATGAAGAAAAGACGCTTCTATGGACATAATCGAAGCCCTGGACACAATCTTTGACTTTTTTCCAAGACACATTTTAACTGAGCTGAAAAATGAAGGCTTTTATCGGCCGATACTGGAGGGACGGGTAAAAGAAGGGGCGGAAATTTATGACATACTAGAGAGAAAACACTCCTCTCTCCAGGATTCTGATTATGCCTGGCTGGCCCAAGCCATAAAACCATTCTTAAGGACCGGCTCTATATTGCAGATAGGCTGCGGCGGGGGAAATCTTTTGAAATCATTGGCCGAGTCGGGATTCCGTCCTATCTACGGCATAGACCGCAGCCAGGTGATGCTTGAAACGGCGGCATCAAGACTGAAGGGATCCGCAGACTGCTTTCTGGTCAGGGAGAAAATAGAAAGTTTCGACTTTTCCGGACTGGCCGATATAAACAATGTAATTATAAATAATTTTTGGGGAATGGTCTGCGAAGAAAGATCAAGGCGGCTGCTTGACGGCTTAAAGAAATGCATCAATGGAAACAGCCTGCTTTTCATCGGACCCTATGAAGAAAAAAGGATGGATAGCAAAAAGAGAATGGCGGAAGAAATAGCTAGAAAAAAAATCGGCTTCACCCTCGCCTATCCATTTTTCAAAGATTTTTCCGGATGCGGCTATGACTCCGAAATCGCTGACATCGGCCAAAAAAAATATTTTATCCTAAAATTAAACAAATATGCGCGCCCTTCTGGTTGAAGATGAAAAAGAAATAACAGAATTCTTAAAATCCGCTCTGGAGGAAGAATGTTTTGCTGTCGATGTCGCCGATGACGGAGAAAAAGGATCTTTTCTGGCGACAACAAGCGATTATGATATAATAATCCTTGATCTGAATATGCCGAAAAGGCACGGAATACAGATATGCAAAGATGTGAGGGAAAGCGGCAAGAATACGCCCATCATCATCCTTTCCGTCCAATCGGAAGTGCCGACAAAGGTAGAATTGTTGGATGCCGGCGCCGATGACTTCCTGACCAAGCCGTTCTCTTTTGACGAATTACTGGGAAGGATAAAGGCTATCCTCAGGCGTCCGTCAAAACTGGAGGGGGAAGTCTTAAGAACCGGCGATCTGATCCTGGACCTGAAAAAACAGACGGCAAAACGGGGAGACAGGCATATTTATCTGACCCGCAAAGAATTCGCGTTCCTGGAATACCTGATTAGGAACAAAGGAAGTGTCGTATCGCGGGCAATGATAATGGAACATGTCTGGGATATGAACGCGGATCCGTTTTCCAACACGATCGAATCGCATGTAATGAATCTGCGGAAAAAAATAGATTCCGGAAACAAGAATAAGCTGATCCAGACTATTTCCGGCAGAGGCTATAAGATAAGCTGAGCCGCGGATGCTTAAGGAGGAACATCCTTAAGCTTGCCTAAGGATGTTTTTTTTATGGAACAGATAAATTTCCAAAATGAGCTGGATAATGTCAAAAAGCCTGTCTGGAGCGTAATCGATTCATATCTGCCAAAAAGCAATTCCGACCATCATAAGATGATCAGAGACTATCCAGAAAGACAGGGGAAATATTTCCGTCCCGCTTTAGTGCTGTGGTCCGCGAAAATGTTCGGCGAAAAAAGCAGCAAAGCGCTTCTGACTGCCGCGGCGATGCAGCTTTCGGAAGACTGGCTATTGACGCATGACGATTTTCTTGACCACTCCCTGGAACGGAGGCACCTGCCCAGCCTCAATGCGTTGCATGGTGATGAATTAGCGGTAAACGCGGGAGACGCTTTGCACCTCGTGATGTGGAAAGTAATCGGCAATAACGCAAAAATATTGAAAAATTCTGGATGGAAAATATACGAGAAATTCTATGAAATCCTGGCGACGACCCTGGAAGGACAATTCTTGGAAGTAAGTTGGATCAAAAATAAGAAAATAAACATAACAGAGAATGAATATTATAATCTTATCGACATAAAAGCCGGGCTTTACACGGTTGTCGGCCCGATAGAATTGGGCGCGCTTGTCGCCGGGGCTGGCAAGGAAATAAAAAAAATAAAAAGCTGGGGCATCCCTTTCGGCCGCGCCTTCCAGATTTGGGACGACGTCATGAATGTTTCCGTATCAGCAGATATCCAAGGAAAAGAAAATGGCGGGGACATCCTGGAAGGGAAAAGGACGATATTGCTCATCCATCTGCTACGAAACTGCGCGAAAAAAGAAAAGGATGCGATAAATGCGATTTATCTTAAAAAAAGGGAGGAAAAAAGCGAACAGGAAAAAAATTACATAATCAGCCTGATGGAAAAATACGGCAGCATCGGATACGCGAAAAAAAAGGCTGAATATTTTTCCCGCCGGGCCGGAATGGATTTTGACAAGGAATATTCCCGTCTACCCCGATCCAAAGAAAAAGAAATGATAAGAGAGAGCATAAATTTTGTCATCAATAGGAAAAAATAATTGGAAACTAAAGGTCGAGCCAATTAAGGATAAAATTTACAATAAACAAAAAATATGAAAAAATTAATAGAAGAAGTATTGACAAACAAAGAATCAAGAGAAGCTGAGGCATTAGAAAAAATCATGCTTGCCGAATCAGGCGAAAATGATCCTTGGATGGCAGCTTAAGACCCAATAAAATAAAAGCGCTATGGTAAAAAGAAAATTACAATCTATAATAAACTATGGCGCTTTTATTGTATCCTGCCTGATCAGGCCTGAATCAACGAATGAAGACCGGGCCAGGAGAGAATTCATCCTGAACATATTCCTTTTAAGCGCGTCCGCTCTTGCCTTTGTAATGTTCCTGATCCTGATATTCCGATCCGTTTCTATGGGAGATCATTATAACGGGCTCTCTCCGATATTCTTATTCCTGGTATTCTTTACCTTTTTATTCCTGCTATTCCTGTCGAAAAAAGGCTTTTCCAATATTTCATCCTACATATTCATATTCATCTATTTTCTGCCGACTACTTATGTTCTTTACAAATGGGGAGCAAATGTTCCGCAGGGACTCCTATTTTTCGCCTTGATAATAATCGTATCGGGAGTCCTGATCAGCACTTTTTTTTCATTTTTTATCACTTTTTTGGCCAGCCTGACGCTGTTTGCACTCGGTTATCTGCAAATCAGAGCCATTACTTCGCCCGATCTTTATTGGAAGCAGGAATCATTGGGCATAAATGATCTTATTCTTTATATATTGACTTTTGTGATCATCACGATTGCAGCCTGGCTTTCGAACCGCGAAATAGAGCGCTCCCTAAAAAGAGCCAGGGCTTCCGAAGCGGCGCTGAAAAAAGAACGCGATACATTGGAAATCAAAGTCGAAGAAAGAACGAAAGAATTGAGGAAAATACAGATGGAAAAGATGCAGGGGCTTCTCCGTTTTGCCGAATTCGGACGGCTGTCGTCCGGCCTTTTCCATGATCTGATCAATCCGATGACTGCCGTCTCGCTGAACCTGCATCAGATCGAGGATGAGGGAAAGGCGGAGCTGATAAAGGCGAAATCGAATCTGACCCAGGCGATACAGGCGACAAAACGTATGGAGGAATTCATAGTTACCGTGCGCAAACAGCTGCAGAAACAGGAAAATAAGACGGACTTCTCTTTGGACGAAGAGATAGGGCACGCGATCCAGCTACTTTCCCACAAAGCCAGAAAAAATAATGTCGCCCTGCTTTTCAAGAGCAGGAAAAAAATCGGAACTTTCGGGAGCCAGATAAAATTCAATCAAGCTATCATCAATTTCATTTCCAACGCGATCGACTCCTATAAGAACTGCGATACACTCGATAAAAAAGTATGCATCAGCCTGGATGGCGATGATAAAACCGCCAACATCTCGATACAAGACCATGGCTGCGGCATCGCTGAAGAAAATCTGCGCAAGATCTTTGAACCGTTTTTTACCACCAAAGAAGGAGGGATCGGGCTCGGGCTCTCTTCATCTAAGAACACGGTTGAAAATGATTTCCGTGGCAGGCTGGAAATAAAAAGCGAGCCGAGGAAAGGCACGGAAATCCTGATCACTTTTCCGATAATATCAAATGGAAAAAATAAATAATCTCATAAACCAACAGCTCATCCATCTCGGAAAACTGCAGAAAGAAAACGGGAGTTTTTGCAACTTGACCTCCCATCTGAAAGACAACTTTCAATTTGCTTATGAAAACGACTCCATCCTTACAACCTCATTCATCATCCTCTCGCTTGCGGGCTCAAACGACAAAGAGGCGGAAGATATAATCGAAAAGGCCGCCGGCTTCCTTGTTTCCCGAAAAGATGAGGATTGGATGTTTAATAAGAATCTGAACACCACTTTCTGCGCCCTGTCAGCCCTGCTCCTGATCAAGCCGGAAATATTTTCCGGGGAAGCTTTGGCGAAAATACTGAGTCTCCTCACATCCCATGAAATGAAGGAAGGCGGACCCTATAAGACTTTCGACCACAAGAAAGAAATCGATCTAGGCGCCAATGTCGCCATCGCTTATTTTCTTAAATTGAAGGGAGCGGAACTGCCGGAATTGAACAGACTGATCGACACCGCCCTGGATATGAGAAATTTCAGCTCATTCCCCTATTTTTCCCATTTCCCGATATTATTCTTATTATCCTGTTTTTATAGGCATAAAGCGGATCATTTCGCCGATTTTATAATGCTGGAGCAAGATAAAGGCGGAAAATGGAGAGATCAGTCCGATACGTCCTTAGCCATCTCCAGCCTTTTAGGCTTCGGCGTCGACCCCTGCCTGATGGATAAAAATATAGGCTGCCTTCTTATGTATCCGCCGGAAGAGATTGTTCATCCGTCCATTTTTTTAACCACAAAAGGCAAAGACGGACAGGACATTTTCATCACATCCCCCGCCCTGAGAATCGCCTTTTATGTCGGCGCTCTGCAGAGATATGGAAAAAAAATAGAAAATATTTCCGACTCGAAAAACAAAGAAAAAGAAGATCATTTTTATCAAGAAATAAAAGAAGCGGCCGAGAGAAAGCCGGAGATGCTTCAGGAAGACATCCGATCAGAAACAAAAAAAATACTATCAAAAATCATCAGGACTGACGGCAACAGGGAAATACTGCTCCTTTCTTATTTTTTCAGAAAATCGCTGAAGCAGAATAAAAATTTTGAAATTCCGGACGGACTGATAAAAAAACTCGGGGTTGCCAACGCTTATCTATGGTCGGCCTATACCATATACGACGACTTCCTTGACGAAGAAGGCAGGCCGCAATCATTGTCCAGCGCAAATTTCTGCCTCAGAGAATTCATTTTCATTTTCAAAGACTTGCTGCCCGGGTCTGATTTCCAGGATATCTTTTCCGCGATGATGGATGACCTGGATGCGGCCAATGCCTGGGAAACGATGAATTGCCGGGGCATGATATCGGGCTCGACACTGACCGTTGAGAATATTTTTGATTACAATCTGAACAAGCTCGCGGAACGTTCCCTCGCCCACTGCCTTGGCCCCGTCGCCATCCTTTTTATTCTAGGCTTCCATGGCAATTCCGAAGAAGTGAAAGATCTGATATCTTTTTTCCGGCATTATCTGGCAGCCAGACAGATCAACGATGACGCGCACGACTGGGAAGAAGATATGAAAAGAGGCCACATCAACAGCGTCGTGATGGGATTAGTCAGGGATGCCGGCAAGAATGAAATCGACATAGAGAAAGATATTGGATATTTCCAAAAGAACTTCTGGTTAAAAAACATAATCGATGCGAGCAAAGAGGCGCTCAACCAGATTGAGTTGGCTAAAAATTACGCCCAAAAGCTCAGTTCTCTTATTGATATTGCCTTTTTCCAGAATATCATTAAGCCGGTCGAGAAATCAGCGAAAAAAGCCATCCGGGAACAAGGCGATTTCTTAGAATTCCTGAAGACATACAAAAACAAATAATAAAAATATAAGAAACAAGAAACAAACAAATGTCATATTGTTTCTTGTTTCTTGTTTCTTGTTTATCTCTGATACCTACGCCCTGAACGCTAAACACTTCACCCTGCTCAAGACTTGTCCTGTCGCTCGCGAGCGACAGGACTTGCCTATATCAGAAATATAATATATAATAAATTCGTTTATAAATCTCATACTCCCGCCTTATGCGGAAGATTTTATCGCGCTCCTTATCCATAAGAAGGAGTAATTATCATATATGGCAAATTCAATCAAGATAAAAGGAGCCCGCGTCCACAATCTCAAGAATATCGATGTTGAGATCCCGCGCGACAAATTAGTCGTCATCACCGGCCTTTCCGGTTCGGGAAAATCATCTCTAGCATTCGATACGATCTACGCCGAAGGCCAGCGCCGCTATGTGGAATCATTGTCCGCCTACGCCCGCCAATTCATCGGCATGATGGAAAAAGCTGACGTTGATCTGATCGAAGGATTGTCTCCGGCAATTTCAATAGACCAAAAATCAGCGTCTCACAATCCACGCTCGACCGTAGGAACCGTAACGGAAATTTATGACTATTTAAGATTGCTGTTCGCCCGCATCGGCATCCCTCATTGCCCGCGATGCGGACAGAAAATAAGGCAATACTCTATCGATGAAATCGTCGACCAGATCGCAAAGACTTATCTGGGCCAGGATGCCATCATTCTCTCTCCGGTCATCCGCGACAAGAAAGGCGAACACAAAAATATCATAGAGGGAATAATAAAAGCCGGCTATAACCGGGTCCGTTTTGACAAGCAGATTTATACTTTAGATGAATTTGAAGAATTAAAAACAGACAAACATAAAAGGCACACAGTTGAAATAATTATCGACAGGCTGACAATCACCAAAGATAAAGACGATATCGCCCGTTTGGCTGAAGGGCTGGAAAAGGGCCTGGACTTAGCTAATGGCCTCATCACCATTTCTCCGGCGGCAAAAGATGGCAAGGCGAAAGAAAACACTTATTCTCAGCTTTTTGCCTGTTCGGATTGCGGCATCAGCTTGCCGGAACTTGAACCGCGTAATTTCTCTTTCAATTCTCCTCATGGCGCCTGCCCGGATTGTTCAGGACTGGGAACTAAATTGGAAATAGACTCTAAGCTGATCCTGAACCCGAATCTTACCATAGCGCAGGGCGCAATCAAGCCATGGTCCCACAGTACTGTCGGCGGCCAGACCTGGCTGATGCGCATTCTAGGTACAGTAGCCCAGGCCAATGATTTTGACCTGAATACTCCGGTCAAGGATCTGACCAAAAAGCAGCTGGACATCGTCCTGTACGGATCCGGCGACAAGAACTATAATGTCGATTATGAAAGCGAAAGATTTTCCGGAGAATTATCGACTGAATTCGAGGGCGTGATTCCTAATCTGGAAAGACGCTATCGTCAGACTGAGTCCGACTATGTCCGGAAAGAAATCGAGGAATATATGCGGGTTCTGATCTGCCCCACTTGTCACGGCAAGAGACTGAAGCCGGAAATGCTTGCGGTCACGATTGCGGATCATTCTATCCATGATGTAACCAGCAAAACTATCGACGAATCAAAAAAATTCTTCACCGCCCTGGAGCAGGACAAACAACTGTCAGTCCGGGATAAAAAAATAGCGGCGCAGATCCTGAAAGAAATAAAGACTAGATTGAATTTCCTGTCCGATGTCGGCCTGAATTATCTGACCCTGGACAGATCCGCCAACACCTTATCCGGCGGAGAAGCGCAAAGGATCAGATTGGCCACTCAGATCGGCTCTGCTTTGGTTGGCGTTTTGTATGTCTTAGACGAACCCTCGATCGGCTTGCACCAGCGCGATAACGATAGGTTGATAACCACACTGAAAACCCTGCGCAATCTAGGCAATACCGTAATCGTAGTCGAACACGATGAAGCCACCATGGAAGCGGCGGATTGGCTGATCGATATCGGTCCGGGCGCAGGCGAACATGGCGGCCAATTGGTTGCATCCGGCACGCCGGCCCAGGTAAAGAAAAACCCGAAATCGATTACCGGGCAATATCTATCAGGCAAGCGCTCCATCATTTCTCCGACAAAATATCGCAAAGGCAATGGCAGATCGATAAAGATTATCGGCGCGGCAGAACATAATTTGAAGAATGTAGACGTCGAGATACCGTTAGGAAAATTCGTCGCGATTACCGGCGTTTCTGGATCGGGCAAATCGACTTTGATGACTGATATTTTAGCGACCGCCTTGAACCAAAAATTCTATCGCGCCAAAGAAGCTCCGGGTAAACATGAACGTATCGAAGGCTTGAGCAATATCGATAAAGTGATAAATATCGACCAATCTCCGATCGGCCGCACTCCGCGATCCAATCCGGCAACCTACACCAGTGTCTTCACTCCGATCCGAGAATTATTTGCCGGCATGCCGGAGGCAAAAATCCGCGGCTACAAAGCAGGACGGTTCTCTTTCAATGTTGTCGGAGGCAGATGCGAAGCTTGTTCCGGCGACGGCATGGTAAAAATTGAGATGCAATTCCTGCCGGATGTCTATGTCGAGTGCGATGTCTGCCATGGCAAACGCTACAATAAAGAAGCCCTGGAAATCCACTATAAAGAAAAAAATATTTCCGATGTTTTGAATATGACCGTGGAAGAAGCGATGAGATTCTTCAAGAATATTCCGGCAATCGAACAAAAATTGTCTACACTATACGAAGTCGGCCTAGGCTATGTAAAATTAGGCCAATCAGCGACTACTCTTTCCGGCGGCGAAGCGCAAAGGATCAAGCTTGCCACCGAACTAGCCCGACGCGCGACTGGCAAAACTCTTTATATTCTCGATGAACCGACAACCGGCTTGCATTTTGAAGATGTAAAAAAATTACTGCACGTCTTAAGCCAATTGGTAGACAGGGGCAATTCCGTCTTAGTCATCGAACACAATCTGGATGTAATTAAATCCGTGGATTGGATCATCGACATGGGTCCGGAAGGCGGCGATGGCGGCGGCTTGATCGTTGCCGAAGGCACACCGCGCGAAGTCGCGAAAGCAAAAGGAAGTTTTACAGGAAAATATCTGGCGAAAATATTGAAATAAAATAAAAAAACCTCAGTTATTCACTGAGGTTTTTTTATTTTATTTGTCATCTCGAACGGAGCGAGAGATCTCATTTCGAGCATACAACCTAAACGGCTATACTTAATTCTGTTTCGTTCGAGATAATTTTTACATCATATCCAAAATCTTCAATTCTAACTCTTCTTTTT
>CAYHWE010000018.1:0-19192 GCA_964360445.1 uncultured Gammaproteobacteria bacterium
TTCACATCCGGCGATTGGATTATTTTCTGCTTTTCTCCCGCAATCGCTCCGGTATATCCGCCGTTGAAGAAATAAGTGACATGGGCGTACTTTTCCGTTTCCGCGATATATAACTGGCGAAGATGAGACAGCTGCATCGGCAAGGTATCTTTCAGGTCAACGCTAGGAAAAGCGGAAAGGATGCTATCAAGATCAGGTCCGAAATCAGTCATCGCCACGAACCTCACATTTTTCAAAACTTTTTTCCGGCGGAAAGATCCCGGATTTTTTTCATTAAAATCATCCTGCACAAAAACTTTGGTCAGCTGCCTGGCTCTGTCAGACCTTAAATTGAAAAAAATAATACTGTCGCCATCGCCTATTTTCGCAATTGGCTTGCCGTTCTCGGTTATGACATACGGTTCGATGAATTCATCTGTCTCTCCCCTGTTATACCCTTCCGTAATCGCTTCATGCGCGCTTTTCGCGCTTTTGCCATTTCCCATAACCATGGCATTATAAGCCTTTTCCGTCCTTTCCCATTTTTTAGTCCTGTCCATGGCGTAAAATCTTCCCATGACCGTAGCTATCCGCTCATCTTTAAGATTCTGCTCTATGAGATTAACCATTTTCAAAGAGGCATATTTCGGAGAATCGCGTCCATCGGTGAAAAGATGGAGGTAAACGTCTTTTAAGCCATGTGTCCTGGCCAAAACGATCAGAGCAAGAATATGATCCGGATCACTATGCGGACTTGTGCCGGCGGGCAGCATCCCCATTATATGAAGCTTGGTCTTATTCGCTTTAGAATGTCTGATCGCTTCCAGAAAAGCGGCATTTTTAAAAAATGTCCCATTATTTATACCCTTGCTGATCTTGACCATATCCTGCTCTACGATCCTTCCCGCTCCGATATTCATATGGCCCGCCTCGCTGTTCCCGGGCTGGCCGTCAGGCAATCCGACATATTTGCCGGCGGCATGCAATCTAGTATTGGGATACTCTTTTATCAGGCTATCCAACACTGGCGTTTTAGCAAGCGTAACGGCGTTCCCCTTGTTCGGCTCGGAAATTCCCCAGCCGTCCAGAATAACCAGGATCATCGGAAGATTGTTTGTTTTATTTTCTATACTCATGATAATTTTTAATATCAAAATACTTTTTTAATAAAATTTTATTAAGAACTATATGTTTAGATATTGTTTATAAAATTTAAAAACTTTACTTATCCAAATTATCTTCAATTTCCATCAACCTATTATACTTCACAAGCCTTTCTCCTCTCGATAATGATCCCGACTTGATATAGTCGGCGCCGACCGCGACAGCCAGGTCGGAAATAAAATCATCGCATGTTTCTCCGCTTCTGTGCGAAACCATGATCTTATATTTATGTTTCTGCGCGAGTTTGATGCATTCGATCGTTTCAGTCAGAGTGCCGACCTGGTTCGGCTTTATCAATACGGCGTTCGCCACCCTTTCCTTCAATCCTTTCCGCAATCTGCCGATATTTGTCACGAACAGATCATCGCCGATCAGGAGCATTTCGCCCCCCAATTCTTTCGTCAGGTCCCTCCATCCCTCCCAGTCATCCTCGGCTAGGCCGTCTTCGATGGAAATGATCGGGAATTTTTTGAACCATTCGTAATACAACCCGACCAAAGTATCGGAAGTGAAATTCGCCCGATCCAGCTTGAAAATATATTTTTTTGCCTTCTCATCATAAAGAGTGGAAGATCCCACATCTATGCCCAGCCCGATATCCTTGCCTGGTTCATATCCTGAATCGACTATCGCCGCCATTATCAGCTCCATCGCCTGGATGCTCGAAAAAATATCCGGCGCGTATCCGCCTTCATTGCCGACATCGGTATCAAAACCGGATTTTTTCAGGACCCTGCCAAGCTCATGGAATATTTCCGCGCCCATCCTGACCTTCTCCTTGAAACTGGTATTGGCCAATGGCATGATCATGAACTCTTGGAAATCAAGATTGGTATCCGCGTGTTTGCCGCCGTTGAATATATTGAACGACGGAGTCGGCAATTTAAGAGACTTGAAGCCGTAACTTTCGGCTATATACTCGTATAATTCCTGATTTTTAGCCAAAGCGGCCGCGCGCGCGGATGCCAATGAAACAGAAAGGATCGCATTTGCGCCGAGATTTTTTTTATTATCCGTTCCGTCCAATTCCAGCATCTTCCTGTCTATCTCTTCCTGCCTGCGGACATCAATCCCTTTCAGTTCCGGAAAAATCTTCTCATTTACATTCTTAACAGCGTTGATGACTCCCATTCCGGAATAACGCGCCTTGTCTCCATCGCGCAATTCCCATGCTTCGTGGATGCCGGTGGAAGCGCCGGACGGCACGCTTGCCTTAGCCCAGACTCCGCCTTCAAGCACGACCCTGGTTTCAATTGTCGGATTGCCGCGGGAATCCAATATTTCGCGCGCGATTATTTTTTCGATCTTCATAAAATTTATTTTAATTTAAGGTCTTATATCTACGCAATAGTTCATTCCATAGGCAGTGTCCAATCCTTCCAACGGATAACACTTTCCGGCGCAAGAAGCTGAATCCTGAGCTGTCGGTTTTTCAAGCGCGGCAAAAATAGTCGAGCAATTAGCTACTCCCGTCGGATGATAATACATATATCCGCTTGGGTTGAAGCCATTATCGCTGCATCCGCCATTTTTTGGATCTTTCGGCGATTTTTGCAGATAAACATTATTCGGGGCAAGGATATCAGCGTCAGAACCGTTTAAAAAATTCTCCAAATCGCCATAACCGGTATAGCAAATAACTCCATTCTTGTAATTCGTCGCCCAGCCATTGCCCTGGTTGAGATAACCGAAACCGGCTATCGGCAATTGGCCGCCATGATCATTAGCATAAAGCTTCAAAGCCGTAGCAATCTGCTGCAAATCCGCTTTTCTTTTCGCATCTCTTGTTTTCATCCTGATATCATTCAGACTTATTATGGCCAGGGTTGCCAAGAATCCGATAACTGAAATCACCACCAATAGCTCTATCAAAGTAAATCCTTTTTCTTTTTTGGCGCGCATTATTTTATTTTAAAATATTTTTTAGCCCTGGCATTTCTTCGCCGCTCAGATAGGAAAGCATGGCGCCGCCGCCGGTAGAAACCCAATCGACGTAATCGAACATTTTCGTCATTTTCAAGGCTTCAACCGTTTCTCCGCCGCCGGCAACGCCGAAAGCGGCTCCTGTCGATTTGGCGGCTATAATTTTAGCAACAGCCAAAGTGCCGTGCTTAAAATGTTTGTTTTCAAACATGCCCAATGGTCCGTTCCAGATTATTGATTCTGCTTTCTTGATGAACTTCGCGTAAAGGCTGATCGTTCTGGGGCCGATATCGAAAATATGATCCTCTTTTCCGATCTTGCTCAAAGTTTTTACCATTACATCTCCCTTTCCGGACTTGTCGCGCGCAACCAGGAAGTCCACCGGAAATATTATTTTTTTACTTCCTATTTTTTTATAAAAATCCAAAATATTTTTGACTAATCTGCCGTCTTTTTTTTCCACCCTGGATTTCCCGGTTTCATGCCCTAAAATAGATAAAAGAGTATTGGCCAAAGCTCCGCTCAAAAGTATGTAATCGGCATTCTTGGCTAATTTCTCGAGCAGGATCAATTTGCTGGATATTTTTGCCCCGCCCATAACGACAACGAACGGCTTCTTCGGCGATAAGATCTTATTTAGATTTTCAATCTCCCGCTCGACCAAGAATCCGGCATAAGAAGGCAGATACTTATTTATGGCGCTTACGGAGGCATGTTTCCTGTGGCTTACAGCAAAAGCATTATTTATATAAATATCCGCCAGTCTAGCTAATCCTTTGGCGAATTTTTTACCGTTCTTCTCTTCATCAGGATGAAAACGCAGATTTTCCAGGACAAGGATATCGCCTTCTTTCATCATCTTGACTTTCCTTTCCGCTTCCCTGCCGACGCAATTATCTATGAAATCAACTTTGCGCCCGAGCAATTTGCCCAGTCTTAAAGCCAGAATTTTCGTAGATAGCTCTTTTTTATCCTTGGCTGTAATTTTCCCTTTGGAAAGTTTCGGATCGCCGAAATGGGTGGCTATTATGACTTTGCATCTTCTGCTCAGTAAAAAACGGATCATCGGCAGTCCAGCCGCTATCTTATAATCATCTTCGATTTTACCATTGCGCAAAGGCACATTGAAATCAGAGCGTAATAATATCTTAGCCCCCCGCAGATTCTTGATTTTTCTTATACTTTTTATCGCCATTATTTTAATTCTCCCAATTTGACCTGGACGTCTTTCTTGATTCCGCCTCTCACAAAGCTGACATCAACGGCCGCTCCAGGGTCAAATCCCTGTATGACATCGGTCAGATTATTGTCCTTATTGATTTCCATGTTATTAACCGACAGTATTATATCACCTTCTTTAAAACCCGCCGCTTCAGCGCCTGATCCGGGCAATACGGCCGGAAGCGCGTCTGTCTTGTATAACATAGCGCCTTTATTCTGATTTATTTCTTTCGGATCAACGGCAATAAGGTCGGACAGACTGACATAATTTACACCCAAACTTGCCCTCTTGATCGTTTTATTTTTCAATACGCTTCTGATCGCGGAAGCAAAAATATTGATCGGATATGCCTTATCATTGCCGGACAGGCCGACAACATTACCTTCCAAGCCGAACAGGACCAGGCTGTCCGGATTGTCCGCTAGAATAAGCTGGCCGGAGTAAGAATCGCTTGATCCGACTATGCCGCCTGATTTATTTTCAACCAGCGAAGTGAGACGGGAACCGCCTCCCCAATTTATCGCCAGGACAGACTGCCCATTTTTTATATCCTGCGCCTGCGCGAAGCCTTTTACCGGGAAATCGCGTCCTTCAATATGAAGAAAAGAAAATGAAGTCAGCTTGTCAGATATCACCTTGTCGATCCCATATATTTTCTTATCAGAAGTGACAACGACAAAATCGTTCATATTTTCTACCTTCAAATCCGAAATGATCCAACCATCGCTTGTTATGATCAGGCCCTGCCCCGTCTCATCTCCCGCCTTATAGTAATTTTCCGGGTTAAACGGCTTATCGATCCTTATTTTCTTTTTGAAAATACCGACCAGGCTTACCTGGGAAGAATCGATTATGCTGTCTATCCGATCATTCTGTTCGACCACCACCTTCCTGGCTTCTCTTATGATCAGGCTGGAGCCGCGATAATTGCCGCTGGAAAGATCGATTTCGCGCAAGAATACCGAATCATAAACATCCTGAAAATAAGCATTAAAGACAAAATTCGCGACCATGCCGCTCAAAAGGCCGAAAAAAACCGCAACTATCAGCGTTATTACCAAATAATTTTTTCTATTTTCCTGCATACCGATTTGGATTAAAAAGTAAAAATGAAAAAGTAAAATGCGCTTGGCTTGCCTTGTGTTTTTTTTCCTTTTTCGTTTTTAATTTTCAATCTTACAGCCACCTTGCCGTAAACAAGATCGCGATTATGCTGAAAAAGCCGAGGCCAAGATATAATTTTACCGTCTTGCTGTTCAGCCTGTTCTGCAGATAAGCGCGGACCAGGCCGACCAGCATATAATAATATATGGCCAGAATGAATCCGGAAACATTAAAATTGAAAGGCAGATAAAATATAGACCAGGCCAATTCAGTCAGGACAAGGCAAGAGATCAATATATAAATAATCCTTTCTCCGGCCGCTATCCCGTTCGACCAGAATACTTGATAAATCAGCAACCCTCCCAGCAAAAGGAAAATCAGGATCAAAAGCCAGATCGAGGTATTAAGGAATGACTGCAGCCCGTAAATCGTCGAAGAGATGAAAAAGAACGAAAGGAAATTGCCGTACAAAGAAATATTTTCCAGGCCGATATTTTTTTCCGCCGAAGGCAGGATCAGATAAAAATAAACCGCGCGGAAATAAAAGAATAAAAAACCTGCATTCAGAAGCAACAAGGCCTGGGATAATATCAGATTCGTTTTCGGCAGCAATACTGAATATGCCACAAGGCTGCTACAGAAAACAACAGGCAATATAGCTATGTTCCACCAAGCCTTATCGATAAGGCTGCGCTCTGCCAGCCGCTTTGCCGCGTAAACGATCAGAAGGTCGATCAATATCACGGCGAAATAAATGAACTTCGGCCTGATCAAGAAAATCTCCAGCAGGATAAAAGCGTAAATGGCGATCAATGAAGAAAAGTAACGGCCAAAATGCATAATATTAATTGATCCATGGATACTTTTCCCTGGTTTCTTTTATAATCCTTTCAACCGCCAACTTATCATCTTCTTCCCCGCTCTGGACATATGATTCCGTCTTTGTCATCGTTAAAACCAGATTAAGATGCAGGGCCTTCAGCTCAGTAGGCACTTTCAGGTCAAGCAGCCTGCCCTTTAAGGCCGTAACCTGCCGGATATCGTCCTTATTATCCGCATATTCATTAAAAACAGCCCTGATGCTCTCCTTATAATCCTTTTCTAATTTTACAAGATCGACCTGTTCCTTCGCGCCCTGGCCGCCGGAATCTTTTTCCTTATCGGAATAACCGTTCTGCTTGTAATAAAAAAAGACGATGAAGCCTAAAATGATTATAAAAAAAACGGGGATAATTTTTTTCATACACGAAATGATTATAAAGTAAAATTTTTCTCATCAATCATGACCCATCCCTCCTGACCTTCGTCCCATTTATACGCATGAAATTTATGCGTTTTCTCTTCTTTGCTGTAAACATACTCGACTTTTGTTTCCGAACCGGCTCTGTGGGAAAATTTGGTTATCTTGTCCAGAACCAAGGGTTTTGTCAGAAATTCCAATTTCATCAGCCCTAACGGGCCGTTAAAAATCAAGTACTCGACATCAATGCCGCCGTCTTCGTCAAGATGCTCTGTATCATGCTCTTCCACGGTAAAATTATCTTTTATCTGCCCTTTTATATTTTCCCATCTCTCTGGTCTCATATTGGATATATTATAGCATTTTAATAAAAAAATATCAAACAATTTTTATATTTTATTTTTGTTTTTTACCCTGTTGATCTTGTCCCTCAGGCTGAATTCGCATCCGCAATAATCCTGCCGATACAAACCCATTTCCTTCGACGCATTAACCGATTTCTTATACCCGTCACGCTTCTTGAAGTCCCTATCCAAAAATATGACTCCGTATTTATCTTCGAGTTTTTTCCCTATTTCCAGGATTGCGCCTGCGTCTTTATGCGGACTCACAGTTAGGATAGTCGTAAAATAATTGAATTTATTTTTCGCCGCCAGTTTTGCCGTTTCATCCATCCGGTCCTCGTAGCACATATAACAGCGCTCTCCTCTTTCCACATCCATTTCACGCCCTTCCGTCATTTTCCGCCAGACGGAATGGTCATAGCTGCCTACCAGCAAAGGCAATTTCAGCCGCTTTGCCACCTTTCTGACCTCATCCAGCCTTTTATGATATTCATCCTCTGGAAATATATTTTGGTTATAAAAAAATAAAGTGGTCTTGAATTCTTTTTTTAAAGATATGGCCGTATACGCGCTGCAGCTGATGCAGCAGATATGGACGAGCAGTTTCGGCCTGGGGCTGTGGGACATGAAAAAATCATAAACGATGGCGATGATAACGCCAGCCATTCCGGCCAACATATCGATTTCCGAGGTCGTCCTTCCCGGAACAAACGCCTGATAGATTTCAGAAGCGGCTACGGCGCCGAAACCGATAAAAAAAGTGTAATAATACGCCTTCTTCAAGGGATAACCCTTATCGGCTTTAAAAACAAGAATGACAAAATACGCCAGGATGCCGAACAGGACAAGATGCACGCCCTTGTCATAAAAAGTCAATTTTTCGCCGTATCCGAAATCAGGCATCGGGTAGCCGACCATAGTCAAGGTAAAAGCCGCCCAGCATATCATTATAAAAAAATTCCTGAATATTTTATAATTCATTTTAACTGTTTAAAGTCTTGCTTATCGCTTTGACGACTTTTTTATCCGTAACCAATGGAAGTAATTTATCTTTGGCCGGCTTTACGGAATAAGCGATAGCTATCGCCGCCTTTACTTTCATCTCATAAGTCACTTTTTTCAAGCGGCCGTCCAATAAACCCCGGAATATGCCTGGAAAAACCAAAGCGTTATTTATCTGATTAGGAAAATCCGATCTGCCCGTCCCCACGATTGCAGCGCCGGCTTTCAAAGCCAGATCAGGCATTATTTCCGGAACCGGATTGGCCATGGCAAAAATGATCGGTCCTTCATTCATCGATCTTATCATATCTTCGTCAACCAGATCCGCTTTTGAAACGCCGACAAACACATCTGCGCAAACAAGCGCTTCCCGTAATCCGCCCTTGATTTTCCTTTTATTGGTTTTCTTCGCGATTTCCTCTTTCATAGGATTCAGATTATCGCGTCCTTCATAATTCGCGCTATAACTATCAAGCAAAACAATATCTTTTACTCCTTGCTTCATAAGCAATTTCGCGATCGCTATGCCGGCAGCTCCGGCGCCATTGATTACGACCCTCAAGTCCTGCATCACCTTGCCCGTAACCCGGCAAGCGTTTATCAAGGCGGCTAAAACAACTATGGCGGTCCCATCCTGATCGTCATGAAAAACAGGAATAG
Organism: uncultured Gammaproteobacteria bacterium; assembly: GCA_964360445.1. GTDB lineage: Bacteria > Patescibacteriota > Patescibacteriia > Patescibacteriales > JAKAJF01 > CAYHWE01. The sequence goes on from CAYHWE010000018.1 coordinate 8,639, forward strand.
AAAGTTCTTTTTCCAGTCTTTTTAGAATCGTAAAACATCTTGGCGCAGAAATATCTTCCAGATTGATTCCGGCGAAGCTCGGCTCGATCATTTTGCAAAACTCCACGATCTTATCCGCATCCTGCGTATTTATACAAAGCGGAATAGCATCGATGCCGGCGAATTCTTTAAAAATTATCGCCTTGCCTTCCATGACCGGCATAGCCGCTTCAGGTCCTAAATCTCCTAGTCCCAAAATCGCCGTACCATCACAGACAATCGCGACCTGGTTCGCCCTGTTTGTCAGCTCCCAAGATTTATTCTTGTTTTTTCCGATTTCAGAAGAAACGGCTCCGACTCCCGGAGTATACGCGATGGACAAATCGTCTCTTGTCTCAAGAGAGACTTTTGATTTTACTTCAAATTTTCCCTTTTTCTTCCTGTGCAATGCTAACGCTTTTTGATTGTAATTCATAATTTATTTTAAATATTTTTTACCTTTTAGTTTATCCGGCAAGTATTCCTGCTCTTCTTGGTAATCATGTTCCGGCGAATATTTATAATCTTTTCCATATCCCAATTCTTTCATTAATTTCGTCGGCGCGTTCCTGATATGCAATGGCACTGGCAGATTTCCATACTGATAAACATCCTTCGCCACTTTGCCATAAACGATATACAATTCATTCGATTTCTTGCATTTTGCCATATACACGACCGCCTGCGCCAAAATCACATTACATTCCGGCATGCCCAAAAAATGACAAGCTTGATACGCGGCAACCGCCTGCTCCAACGCGCGCGAATTGGCCAAGCCGATATCCTCGGAAGCAAACCGCACAAGCCGGCGCGCGACATACAAAGGATCCTCTCCGGCCTCGAGCATCCTCGCGAGCCAATAAAGAGCCGCATCCGGATCTGAACCGCGCATTGATTTATGCAGAGCGGAAATTATGTTGTAATGTTCCTCTCCTCCTTTATCATAAAACAAATACGATTTTTGAAAAGCCTCTTTGATTTTTTCCGCATCAATGCTTTTAAAAATTGCGCTCGCGTATTCCAAAACATTCAAAGCCACGCGCGCGTCGCCGTTGCTCATCCGAGACAAAAGTTCAATCGCCTCTTTGTCGATTTTCAAATTCAGTTTTGCCAATCCTCTCTCTTTCTCCTTCAGCGCGCGCTCAACAATCTTAATAATATTTTTTTCATCAAGTTGTTTTAAAACAAAAACTCTGACCCTGGAAAGAAGCGCTGCCCTGATTTCAAAGCTAGGATTTTCCGTTGTCGCGCCGATCAAAATAATAGTGCCGTGCTCAACGTGCGGCAAAAGCGCGTCTTGTTGCGACTTGTTCCAGCGATGGATTTCGTCAATAAACAAAATCGTTTTGACGCCCAATCTTTTATTTTCCTCCGCCCGTTTTATTATTTTCCGAAGATCGTCCACTCCGCTCGTAACCGCGCTCAGCTTCAAAAATTCCGATTTTGTCATCCCGGCTATGATATGGGCCAGTGTCGTCTTGCCGCTCCCAGGCGGACCCCAAAAAATAATAGACGGCAGATTGTCTTTCTCGATCGCCATCCTGAGCAAAGCGCCTTGGCCGATAATTTCTTCCTGCCCCAAAAATTCATCCAGCGATTCCGGCCTTATCCTGTCGGCTAACGGCAAATTTGTTCGGATTTTTTGCATAGGATAATACTAGCAGATTTATCATCAGAATTCAATTACAAAAAATCAAAAATCGCCCTGGTCTTATTCCGGGCGATTTTTACCATATTCTTATTTTACGGACAGGACGATAACCTGTATCTGCGGCATCGCTATTTTCTCCGAAATATTCATCTTTTTACCGCCTTTAAGAATGGCTGATTCGCTCAATTTAAAATTGTTGGAATCATCTATCACATATCTGGAATAAGAAACCTTTTTACCCGACCAGGGAAGATTGGCAAGACTAATATCATAACTCGTCCTATATGATGCGTTGGCGCTCTTTTTTAATCCGATTTTTTCTTCATATTTATTTGCATTAAAGTTGCTGATGAATATGACTACTTTTTTGCCGTCTTCCGACTTTACAGACATAGCATCAAAGCCTTTCCCGTCTCCTTCCGATGAAGAAAGCAATATATTCGCTTCTTTCAGCTTGCTCAATCCCTTGAACATATAAAAACTAGGTGTTGAGCTGCCATTGCTTTTGATTATGTTCGCTTCAAATCCTGATGCCAGAGTTGAGGCGCCGAGACCGTTTCTTGTCATAGCGATCAGATTGCTCAATCTTGCCGCCGCGCCCCATGCGTTGGTCAGGCCTTTAAGCTGCGGTCCCCGTCCGCCTATGCCCATAGCCATATCCCATTCATCGCTGGCAATTTTCGGCGTTCCATATAACGGACTCAGAGTGCTGTATTTCGCGATTTCCGTCTTGATGACTTTCATTGTTTTGGAAAATTCTCCAGGATTAAAGCCATAACGATGCCAGGAAAAATAATCCAAAGGCGCTCCGTTTTCCTTTACATGATCTAAAAATGTCACAACATAATCATTCACACTGTCTCCGACTACATTATTAGTTTCCGAAACAGGAAAGGCATAAGCCGGCCCTCCGACCGGAAGATCTTTATTTACAGATTTCACCGCCTTGGCGAATGCCACATAAGATTTATTGAATTCATCGCTGGTTCCCTGCCAAAAAGCCTGGACTTTTTCTCCTTGCGGCGTAGTGATGACAAGATCCGGCTCATTCGCGTAAATCACCAATCTTATGTCGCTGCTGGTCAGCTTGAATCCGTCAGCCCATCCTTCGATCAGATGTTTTATCAAGTGTTCCACTATTTTTCCATATTTATCATAATCAGAGGGGGCCTTATTGATGTCATCGACTGACAGCTGGATTTTAAGGCCGTTATTGACCGCGGCTTTTACCCTTTTGTCGATGCTGGTAAAATCATAATTTTCCTCTTTTTCCGCATCAGCGTTAAAGTCGGTGAAATAAGGGATTTTCGGATCTTTTTCATCAGTGATGATCTGAAGATCTACCATGTAAATCCCTGCTTCTTTCAGTTTTTTATAAGACTCTTCAAAATTTTTATCCGGAATCTGGGAAAGATAGGGCTGGCCGAAGATGCCGATCAGCTCCAAGGGCAATGTCCTTATTTTGGAATTAAAATCTATTTTGATTGTCTTAGAGGAAGCTGATTTTACCGAACCCGATACCGCGATGACATTCTCGCTTAAAATTATGCCGAGGCCGATGAGAAGAGAAAACGATAAGATGATCACGCTGATTACCAGGATCGTCTTCAAGATTTTATTTTGTTCCATTTTATTTATTTGTTTTAATTATTTACTGCAATCCTTCGGGCAAATACCGGTATTTTTTTCCAATTCATCGCAAGTATTGTCGCCGCATTTCTTTTGGAACACGGCATTGCCATCCTGCGTCGGCGGCTGAAGGTTCTGTTGGCCGGCGCTTCTATCCGGCATCTCATTCTGTTGCGCGCCGTTCCACAGATTGTTATTGCTGTCAGGGTTATCCTGATTACCAGGAACATCGTTTTCCCCGTTGTCGGTTTTATCGTTCTCAGTGGCGGCCTCCTTGTTGGACAATATTCCAAGATTCATCTTGCCGCCGGCTATCTGGAAAATCTGCACCCCGAATAAGACAATAATGACTATCAAAGACAGGATATTTACGATCAAAATTGTTTTTATCAGCTTGATTTGTTCATCCATATTTTTAAATTAATTATTAATCGGTTTCATTTCTATGATTTCAATGTATCTGCCCCACATATGGATGCCGACTGCGTCTTTTGCTTCTTTTGCCCTGAAATTTACTTCCAGCCCGTCCTGTTCAAAATTTTTATCCATATCCATCGGGATATATCTTATGCCATCTTCGGCAACGATGCCATAAAATCCTCCTTCCAGATCAATAAATCTCATTGTCCCGTTTTTGGAAATAATATTTTCATCTTTTACTCCTTCTTTCCTGCAATCTTTTTCGCAGGAACCGCTCTCTTCTTCAATTATACCACAAATATTATCTCCGCACCTGCCCGGATCCTCTTGCCCGGAATTTTTTTTATCGGAAAACAATACGCCGATGATTCCTCCGGCAATGATTATGCCGGCGACGGTAAATAAAACAATCTGCATATTTGTAAAGCCATTCTGTTTCATAAAATTATTTTTTATTTTCCCATTTGACGTACTCATCATATATCTCTTCCAGCGTAGCATATTTAACCCGCCCTTTATCCCTATAAACATCCATTTCGCTCAAAAAATCATCCAAAGCATCCAGAGCGCCCTGGTTATAGCTGCCGGAGAATATGCCCCTTTCGTCTTGGCTCAAATATTCGACTTCATGCTGCGGCCAGCCCCAAACATTCATCTGGTCCGAGCTAAGATGCTTCATAGCTCCTTTGAAGTAGCCCCTTAACACATCAAAATTTTCTTTTGTCAGCGTTTTCTGATTTCCTCTGGCAAACCAATCTCCAGTTACCTGGTCTATATAAAGTATTTTCCCGTCCGGATCATTTTTGCAAAGATTTCCGTCTTCGTAATCAGGCCTCCAGGGATGCAAAAAATTTCCCGTTTCAGAATACCAATTATTGTCTCCGTGCCCGAAATCAGAACACTCTTTTGACCAAAACGCCATTTTATCCAAAGGAGAATAATTATCATTTATGATTTTTCCGCCCAGTTTTTCAGCCCGGGAAAACTCGTAAGTTTTATTGTCCATTTCTTTCTTCGCGAAAGACCTGAACGCCATGACTGAAACATCATTGAAGCCAAGCTTGTTCAAAGCGTCCAGCCCGTCTTCTATTCCTCCGTAGCGCACCAGACATCCGGCTTTTTTCTGTTCGGGAGACAAAGAAGATCCGGTTGACAAGCATTTATCGCTGCAAAGCTCCTGACATTGCGACTCGCTCTGCATCAGCATCCAATGATGGGAATGCAATCCGATTAGATGCCCCCTGTCTTTAAGCTTTTTGATAAAATTATCCTTGCCCTCGTAAGTTAACGCATCTGTTGAAACTCTGTACACTATTTCAAAATTGCCGCGCATTCCATGCTTTTCCAAAATATCTGCCACCTTCAAAGTCGCCTCTTTAATTCTGTTGTAAGCGGATTCTGAAAGCTGAAAGTCTTCGCCTTCGCCGATCTTTCCCGGCTCAACGTGCATGATAAAGAAAACATTAAGCGGGTCGGTTGTTTTTCCGTCCGCAATATCATTATTGTCTTTATCCTGTTTTGAAGTGCTATCGCTATCGGCGTTTCCGGAAATATCGCCGGTATTATCATGATTTACGCCGCGACGAGAAGAAAAATAATAAACGGAAAATACGAAGAGTGATAGAATGATCACGCCGACAAATACCGAAAAAATTATTTTTACCGGCGTAAAACCGGCCCCCTTTCCTGAGTTCATAACTATGAATAATTTTTTAAAAATATTTTTCAAATTTTTTACAATTATTTAACCGCGTTATAAGCGTTAACCAACCCGCTGCCGTAATAATTATCCGAACCGCTCGCGCCAAGGTCGGTCGCGGAATTGCCTAATTTATTCATGATCTCGTCCGGCTCCCATTTGCCATTCGAGTTCGTATCATAACCTGACGGGATCGAAGTGTTCTTTATCAGAGCCGCAACCCCGGCAACAAAAGGGGCGGCCATTGAGGTTCCTGATTCTACGGCATAGCCTCTTGATCCATAAGTGGAAATTATATTTTCTCCCGGGGCGGCAAGATCGACTTCGGCTCCGTTGCTTGACCATGAAGCTATCGATTTGTCTGAAGTGATGGCTGAAACAGCTATCACTTCCGGATATTTGGCAGGATAGGTGATCGAATCCGTATCCGGACCTTCATTTCCGGCCGCAACCACAACAGTAATGCCGGCATCTTTCGCTTTGATGATCATATCATGCAAAATAGAACTATCGGTATCAAACCCCATGCTTAAATTTATTATATCCATCTTATTGTTGATTGACCATTCGACGCCTCTGATAATGCCGGACAAATATCCGCTGCCGTTCTTATCCAAAGCTTTGACAGCATACAAAGAAACATTCGGAGCTATACCTGTGGTGCCGAAATTGTTTTCCTGGCTGGCAATTATCCCGGCAACGTGAGAGCCATGTCCGTTGTCATCATTATATTTTCCGTTCGGAGAAATCGTATTGACTCCGCCCGCTACTTTCAAATCAGGATGTATCATGCTGATTCCCGTATCTATGACCGCGACTTTCACTCCTAAACCCTTACCCGTAGAAATTGTCCATGCGTTTTCCGCATCTAATTCCTTAAATCCCCAACTAGTAGTGGCTATGGGCTGTTGGATCTGCGGCCCTCCTATTCTCCTTAAAGAGTATATTTTTACATCTTCCTCGACATAAGCCACATTATTATTCTTTTTCAATTTATTGAATACTGATTTATTGACGGACATGACGCTGCCCTGTCCGAAATGGTCCATAGACCCCCGGAAACCGGCTCCCTTGATAACCTGTTCTCTCTGGCTGTTGCTTAACGAACCCTTGAAAGATACGATGACCCTGGTCTGCTTCTCGGCCGCTCCTGTTCCGTTGAATGGCAAGAAAATAGCTAATATTAAGCTAAAAATTGTGAAAAAAGTTATGATTTTCTTTGTTTTTCGCATAAAATTCCGGTTTGTTTAATTTTTTATTTAACAGCTTTCCTTATAATACATATTCTATGCTTATTTTATTTCAAAATCAACCTCCCCCGAACCTTCTTTTCCGGCTGCTGTATTCGTCTATTATAAAATCAATATCGCTTTCTTCAAACTCCGGCCAATACTTGCGCAGGAAAACAAGCTCGCTGTAAGCCGACTGCCAAAGCAGGAACCCGGAAAGGCGCTGCTCGCCCGATGTCCGCGCTATGACATCCGGGTCGGGAAGCTCATTGTACAGATATTTCCTTATCGCTCCTTCGTGCACCTGTTCAGCGCTGAGATTATTTTTTATCATTTTGCGGATCGCGTCAACGATCTCCGCCCGCCCGCCGTAATTAAGACAGATATTAAGGGTGCCGTTTATTCCGCCTTGCGTTTTTTCCATTATGCTATAACAAGCCTCAGGAAGATCACCCGGCAATTCGCTGACCTTGCCGCTGATCATTATCTTATACCCTTTTTCCCGCGCATTCTCCGCTTCTTCTTCCAGCGCGATCTTGATCAATTTCATCAGATAATTGACCTCGTCCTGCGATCTGTTCCAATTTTCCGTCGAGAACGCATAAACAGAAAGGATTTTTATCCCTTTTGCAAAAACCCAGTCAGCCGCCTTCCTGAGTTTTTCATAACCCTTCAAATGCCCTTCGAAGCTGGGCAGATTCCTCTCTTCCGCCCAGCGCCTATTCCCATCCATTATGATCCCGATATGATTGGGGATTTTTTTTTCTTCTTTTTGGTCCATATGGATATTACTTGCTGAATTTTAATAATTTGATCCTGTCGCCGGCGCCGCTTATTATTTTTATGCTATCCTTGCCCAGTCCGGATTCTTTTGCTAAAAATCTGACCAGTTCCCTATTCGCCTTTCCCTTTTCCGGCTGGGCGGCAATATCTATCTTGATCGTTTCTCCCTTTTCATCCTGCATCGCTTCCCTGATCTTATTCTGCCTCGCGCCCGGATTTATCTTGACCCGCAGATAGGCCTCGCCTTTTTCTTCTAATTTTTTCTTTAACTCGGATAACATATGTATTTATTTTTTATCTTTACTTTCATTGATGCCCACAAACTCGCTTATGCTTATGCCGATTATCAGCCACAACAGCCCGAGCAGGAATCCTGCTGCGACATCGCTTAAAAAATGGACGCCAAGATATAGCCTGCTGAATCCTATCAGGATAACAAGTGAAAATGAAGCGGAAATGATGTTGAATTTAGTTTTAAGGCTTTTCAGGTTTCTCCAGAAAAAATAAGTCAGAAAGCCATAAAAAACGGCTGCCAAAGTCGCGTGTCCGCTCGGGAAAGAAAAAAGGCTTTCGACATAAACGCCATTTTCCGGCCTTGCCCTGTGTATGACGAATTTTCCGGCGAGATTGAAAATCAGGCTGCCGATTATAGCCGTCCATAGGGCGACGATATGGAATCTTTTGTTCCAAAACCACAAGACAAGAGAAAATGCCGCCGCAAAAATCAGGATAAATTCCAATTTACCCAGGGCGGTGATCAGGAAGAAAATCTTGATCAGAGCCGGATGGCGGAATGATTCCAGGAAACCGGCCAGCCAGAAATCGATTCCGACGATCGCCTCGTAATCCAGGATATCTTCGGTTATTCCGGCCAAGAGAGCGGCAAGATATAGGAATGACAACAGGATCAATGTAAACGGCAGGCCGGAAAATCTGTCAGTGGCGATCCTGTTTTTTAAATAAAAAAAGAATCCGGGAAATTTATTTTCTATTTTCCGGTAATATCTGCTCTCGAATACGAAAACACGGACATAAAGATACAGGACTTTGATGAAAGTGAAAATCAGGCCATCCCTACTGACGACAAATCTCTTGGTCAGATAAACTATAATGAGGAACGCTGCTAGGAACAGGACAAAAAGTCCCGATCTCTTATACCATAATTCTATCAGATCGATAGCTTGTCCGAAAAAAAATCCCAAAGAAAAATAAACAGCAGTCCAGATTATTATGCTTATGCTGTTCAGGATGATGAATTTTTTCCTGCTTATCTTGAACAAGCCGGAGATGAAAGGCAGGAGCGGCCTTACCACTCCGACAAACCGTCCCAATACTATGCTTTTGTTCTTATGTTTTTCAAAAAATAATTCGCTTTTTTCAAGATATTTCGGCTTAAATATGATATTGTCATCCTTAAACAGATGCTTTCCCTTTTCTCCCAGATAAAAACTGACAGAATCTCCCAGGGCTATCGCCAGTGGAATCATGAATATCACATTCCAGTCAAGAAGCCCTAACGATATGAGAAAGCCGACCAAGACCAAGAAGGCTGAACCAGGGACGATCAGACCGATAAAAACTATCGATTCAAGGAAAAAAACAAGAAAAACAATAAGATACCCGACAAGAGACGAGTTTCCGGCTATAAGCATCAGTGAGTTTAAAAAATCCATATTGTTGGTCGGGCTACCCGGAGTCGAACCGGGGTCACACGCACCCGAAGCGTGCATAATACCGTTATACCATAGCCCGTAAATATATACGGCACGGGGAATCATTTATTCCCGATTTTTATAAGGGCTTCATAATTATCATTTTCCGCTTTTTTATTTTTCTTCGTGTAGCCGCATTTTATGCAGGAATGGACGATCGCGCACTCGCCTCTTTTTTTCGCCTCCAATCTGACCGGCCTCATAAGCCCCTCGCAGACCTCAAGCCTGTCGCCCGGGCTTATGTCGACATGCTTGCTCCATAGGCAATCCGGACAATGATTCGTATAACCATCGCCTTTGACCGATAAGCCGCAATTTCCGCATTCAAAATCTTCTTTTTTTCTCTGGAATTTCCTGCTCATTATAAAACTATAACAAAAAAAAGAGGGGCAAGCAAACTTGCCCCTCTCTGATATCAACAGACAAAATTTACGCGGCCAAATCACCATTATTCTTTTTTTCTTCCAGCTCTTTTCTTGCTTCTTCGTCTCTTGCCCGCATGGCTTCCTGGCTTTTTTTTCTTGCCTCTTCCAATTCAATGACACTCTCTTCATTTGCTAAAGGATTTTCCTTTTTAGCCTCTTCCGTCTTTGGTTTAAAAAATTCAAATAATTTCATAATTTTTTATTTTATTAATTCTATATTATTGATAATAACATCTTTTACCGGATGATCCCTCTCGTTGACCTCGGCGTCCTCGATTTTTTCAACCACATCCATTCCCTCTTCCACAAAACCGAAATTAGTGTGCTTGCCGTCCAGCCAAGGAGTGGATGTCGCGGTAACTATGAAAAATTGGGAGCCGTTCGTATCCGGTCCGGCATTAGCCATAGCCAGACTGCCTTTGACGATCTTATTGGCATTGATCTCATCCCTGAAACGGTAATCAGGTCCGCCTGTGCCATGGATCAGCCAGTCGTCATTCCTGCTGTTCGGATCGCCGCCCTGGATCATAAAGTCTTTTATGACGCGATGGAATTTTGTGCTGTCATAAAAACCTGATTTGGCCAAATTCAAAAAATTATTTACGGTAAATGGCGAATCGTCTGAATAAAATCTTACTTTGATATCCCCAGAATTCGTTTTTAAGATTGCTCCGCCATACTGAGAAACAAGATCTTCAAATTGGGATGGATTTATAGTGTTCATTTCTTTTACTTCCGGAATCCTAGCGGGCGCGGAAACCTTTTGTCTAGGATTCAACTGCCTTATTGAACAGCCGGAAATTAATAATAATGCCAAGATTAAGATAAAAATTCTTTTCATATGCGCTTGTTATGATATATTCCTATATTACAATAAAAATAAAATACATTCAACAAATCCTAAAAACGCCATTTAGCGCTTTTAGGATTTTCCTATTCCACCCTGGGGGGGGGGGGGGGGGGGGGGGGGGGGGGGGGGGGGGGGGGG
>CAYHWE010000019.1:0-18396 GCA_964360445.1 uncultured Gammaproteobacteria bacterium
ACCAACAATTGCGGCAGTGGAGGAAATTGTTTTTAATAAGATGAAATTATTCGGCAGCGCTGGAAAAGCATAAAAAATCAAAATGCAAAATTACAATTAAAAAATTTTTATATTTTTTACTTTAATTTTTGACTTTTGCCTTTTGAATTTTGACTTATTTGCATGTATAATATAATACCTTTAATATTAATTTTAATAAGTCTCGGGGTTATTATTTTTATCGTGATCAAAAAATTTCCCGCTTTAGCTAATCTTGATATCGAGAATATGCCAGCGGAAAAGGAAGCTAAATTCAAGGAGCAGATCATCGGTAATCGTTTAAAACGCAGTTTTGTCAGATGGAATGCCAAGGCGGCTAGGATAGTCAAACCGGTCGGCGAGGCTTCCGGAGATCTGGCAAAATGGGTGAACAACAGGCTGATTGAATTGCGCGACAGCTATAAGAAAGAATTGGAAATGAATAATCTGGATCTGAATAACAAGATAGGCCAGTTGTTCAGAGAGATCGAAGAACTGCTCAAAAAAGAAGAGTCGGGAGAGGCAGAAAAGAGGCTGATAGAAATCATCGGCCTGGATAACAGGAATATAAAGGCGTTCAGGATGCTGGGAGATTTGTATCTTGACCGGAAAAATTTTGAAGAAGCAAAACAGACTTTCGAGTATATATTGAAGTTGAAAGAGAGTGATTCTCAGGCTGAAACATCGACGCGTGAAGATGGGTTAATTTATTTTGATCTAGCCTTGGCTTGCCAGGCGATGGAAGATATGGATTCTGCTATAGCGAATCTGCAGAAGGCCTTAAAAACAGAGCCTAACAGCCCTCGCTACCTTGACACTATGTTGGAAATGAGTATAATTAAAAAGGATAAAGTTTTGGCGTTCAATGCTTATGAAAAGCTTGCCGAGGTCAATCCTGACAACCAGAAATTGGCGGAATTCAAGAAGAAAATAAATGAGTTATAGTTGGCGGAACCATAATAACTCGTAGCTGATGATTTTAACTGAAGGTTATAAATTGCCGGCTATAAGTTATTTTTTTGTTTAAGCATCCGCACAACCGTTGAGTGCCGTTGTAGCTCAGTTGGTAGAGCACCACCATGGTAAGGTGGGGGTCAGCGGTTCAATTCCGCTCAACGGCTCCAGGTTATTAATTAACAATTGACAATTCACAATTATCAATGAAAATTGTGAATTAATAATTGATTATTGATTTTGGGTGGATACCAAAGCGGCCAACTGGGGCAGACTGTAAATCTGCTGCTTTCGGGCTTCGTAGGTTCGAATCCTACTCCACCCACCAAAAAGAAATAACCCCATTGAATTGAGGGTTATTTTATTTTCTTGACGTTTGCATGGGAACAGGGTAAGATTTATCTTATTTTAAGATTCCCATGCAGCAAATATTATGTTAGTAGATACGAACAGGATCGGCGTATCATTTTTAAAAATTTTTGCTTTGGAATTTTTGGCCTTGATCATAATCATCCTTTTTTTATTGATTTTATAATATGCCGGAATTGCCAGAAGTCGAGACAATCAAGAATGATCTGCGGAAAAAAATCTTGAATAAAAAAATAGTCAGTTTTAGCGTTGAAAAAAACAGCGCGAGGAACGGAGTTAAGGATTTTTCTCAAAAGCTGGTCGGGAGCAAATTAACCGATATCGACAGGATCGGTAAGTTATTGATTTTTAAAATCGGAAAAAAGGATGATTTTTTATTGATCCATCTGAAGATGACCGGCCAGCTCATTTATGTTTTTAAAAAAGAGGTCGTGGCCGGAGGGCATAGCCTTGGCAAAGCGCTGGAGCTGCCCAACAAATACACTCGCGCGATTTTTGGATTTGCCGGAACCTCAAAATTATTCTTTAACGACCTTAGGCGGTTCGGGTATCTTGAGCTGGTTGACAAGAATAGGCTGGAAAAAGTAAAATCAAGATTCGGCATCGAGCCGTTAAAGTCTGATTTCAAATTTGTTGATTTTAAGAATATCTTTAAAGACAAAAAGGCGCCTGTCAAAGCGATCCTGATGGATCAGTCGAAAATAGCCGGAATCGGCAATATTTATGCTGACGAAATACTGTTTGAAGCAGGAATCATGCCCAAGAGAGCGGCCGGTTCATTATCGGAAGATGAGCTTAAAAGAGTTTTTAAGGCCTGTGGATCGGTTCTGAAGAAAGCTATAAAATACAGAGGAACGACCTTTAGCGATTATTTGGATGCCGATGGGAAAATGGGTAATTTTACATCTTTTTTGAAGGTATATGGCCGCAAAGAAGGGGAAAAATGTCTGGATTGCCCAGGAATCATCAGAAAAATGAAGATAGGCGGAAGAAGCACGAAATATTGCGAAGGTTGCCAAAAATAGATTGACTTTGAGTTGATAAGCTGTTATTATAAAAGAGTGTTAAGCCTATAAATGGGGAAACCCTTCTTTATATATTTTAAAATCTTTTTTAATCATATGGATAATTTAGGGGCAAAAACAAAGAAAAATTTAGAGGATGCCTTTGCGGGCGAATCTATGGCCAGGAATAAGTACGCTTATTTTTCGTCAGTCGCCAAGAAAGCTGGTTTAGTCCAGATGGCGAATTTGTTCATAGAAACAGCTGAGAATGAAAAGGAGCATGCGAAATTGTGGGCAAAAGAATTGGGACTGATCAATAAAACGGCGGATAATCTTAAAGCGGCTATCGCGGGCGAGCATTTTGAAAATTCAGAAATGTATGTGCGTATGGCGGAAGAAGCGGAAGAAGAAGGACATAAAGATGTCGCGCATAAATTCAGGATGGTGGCGGAAGCGGAAAAAGCGCATGAAGCAAGATATAAAAAATTGTTGGAAAATTTGGAAAATGACCAGGTATTCAAACGCAATGAGGTGAAAAGATGGAAATGCGGCAATTGCGGCTATATCCATGAGGGCAATGAAGCTCCTGAAATATGCCCGGCCTGCCAACATAAAAAAGAGTATTTTGAACTATTCGCAGAAAATTACTAATATGACACAATTAAAACAAGTTTATAAGTGCAGTGTTTGCGGCAATATCGTGGAAGTCGCGCATGCCGGCGAGGGAGAATTGGTCTGTTGCGGCAAGCCGATGATTCTGCAGATAGAAAATTCCGTTGATGCATCAATGGAGAAACATGTGCCGATTATCGAAAAGACGGGAAACGGAGTCAAGGTTACGGTCGGTTCGGTCCAGCATCCAATGGAAGAAGCGCATTATATCGAATGGATCGAGCTGATAGAAGATGGGAAAGTTTACCGCAAGTTTTTAAAGCCGGGCGATCTGCCAGAAGCTGAATTTGAAATTGATGGCGAGGAGATCGAAGTAAGAGCTTATTGCAATCTGCACGGGCTTTGGAAAAATAATATATAATCAATTAAAATTAAAAATTAAAAATTACGAATACAGGATAAGATATTGTTTTAATAAATTATAGTTGATAATTCGTAATTTGTAATTCGTCATTGAATATGTCACAAGACAATATGATCAAGCTTGAATGCACTGAATGCAAGACAGTCAATTATTTTTCAAGAAAAAATAAAAAGACTCTGAAGAACAGGCTGGAAATGAATAAGTTTTGCAAAGGCTGCAAGAAGCATACTCTTCACAAAGAGACAAAATAGTCAGTTAAAGGCTGCAGAGTTAAAAAGTTTATAAGGCGCTGACTTTATAAACTTTTTACTTTATGGCTTTATAGCTGATTTGCGGGCGTAGTATAGTGGCAGTACAACGGTCTCCAAAACCGTTTGTGGGGGTTCGATTCCCTCCGCCCGTGCAATTAGCCAATTAATTAAAATATACTACCTATGTACAAAAAGAAAAAAGTGGCTTTGAAGAAGCGCAAGAAGAAACAGGGGAAAGCGATAAAGTCCCTAAGATACTAAAAAATAGAGGCGGAAGCCTCTATTTTTTAGTATGATTTTTTGATTTTACATAAAACTTAAAAATTTGCGGTTTTATTGGCTTTTTTTAATATTTTATGTATAATGTAATTAGCTGTGGATAATTATTAATTAATTTAACCCTGTTTTAAACGGGTAAATAAAAAAATTATGGCAATGACTAAATCTCAATTGCTAGGCACTCTTTCCGAGAGCACTGGCTTAAGCAAAAAGGATGTAACCAACCTGATGGACAAAATGGTTGAATTAGCTTACAAGGAAGTAAAAAAGAACGGACAATTTGTCGTTCCAGGATTGGGAAAATTGGTTAAGATCAAAAGAGCTGCCAGAGTAGGCAGAAATCCTGCAACTGGCGAACAGATCAACATCCCGGCAAAGACTGTGGTTAAATTCAGGGTAGCAAAGGCTGCCAAAGAATCAGTGCTATAATCTCTTCCAAATAGAGCTCAAAACACCCCTAAAAAAGGGGTGTTTTTGTATGTATTGTGTTTTTAGCTTATTGTGTTAATATTAGTATAATTTCAATAAAAAGGGGGTGAGTTCTTTGAAAGGTACGGATGAATTGGCTTTTTTAATAGCATGGTCCATAGTAAAGGCGCTAAAGCTCATAAAGAGCGGCAGCAAGTCTGTCTTCGAGGCAATATTTAAGGGCATACCTCAGCCAGAGCTTTTCAAATCTGAAATCTTCCAGTTCATAGAAGAGCTGAAGGTCAGGGTAATAGCCATCAAATTTGCTTATGCCGCCAAGGATTCCGGAGTAGCCATAATACTCATCGGACAGCTTCTCGCCTTATTCGAGAATATCGGCGGCATCAACAAAAGATATGGAAAGCAGATAGAAACGGTAGCAAAGGATTACAAGCAAAAGTTCCGCGGGTTTATGGGGTATAAGGGCGATCCGCAGCTCAGGGTAGAAGGAATCCTTAGGATAGCCAGGGAAATCAAGTCGGATATGGAGGATGATCGCAAAAAAAGAGCGGCCGTCTTAAAGGAAAAAAAAGAAAGAAAGAAAAAGGGAGTTATCACATAATGTGAAAACTCCCTTTTAATTTTGTTTTTTTTACCTTTTGGCCCCGGAATAGGCGATAGCCCTTACGATATCCCAGGCTGTCGCTGATTTCGGTTCGTATCCGTAGACCGCCTTAAATGATTTTATGGCAGATTTTTCGCTGTTGATATTTCTTTGGGTCGGACGCAGGCCGTAAGAGATGATGGTAACCGCGGCGTCGTCATTCGCGTCCGATCTGTCCGGCGCGCGTTTATAAATCTTTTCAAACGCGTCAGTAGCGTTTTCTTCGGTTTCGGCATTCTTTTCGCTTGGCCAGCGACCGTTTGCGATCTTGATAGCGTCATTCCATTCATTTTCGGTAGTAGGCAGTTTGCCGAATGCTGATTTGTAAGAATTGATGACTCCGGCGCGCTCTCCTTCGCCTAATTTTGATGTTGTTTCGGTTCCATAGGCCACAAAGTTTGTAATCGCGTTCTGCTGAGAGCTGCTGGTCGAAGCGCTCTTGATCAATTCTTTTACATATTTCTTGACCACGACCTGTTCTTTGCTCAGACTTCTCTTAAAGCCTAATTTGCCAAGAATGGCGTTAATATTCGCTTTTACGACTTCTGACGCGTCAGATGCTATCGTAATCACTTTCTGTGCGTATTCTTTGGCGGTCTCAGCAGTCGCCTCGGCTGTTCCTGTTATCTGATCTTTTATATTTTCAACAACTTCTTTCAGCGGCTGTTCAGCGGTATTGCATGATCTGCTTCTGCTCTTTTCCTGCTCCGCGGTCAAGGCGCATCCGGCAGGGGATTGGGACTTGATATTGCGGTATTGCAGGCTGTTCGCGCAGGTATTCTGCCATGCGTCATAAATAACCTCTGCGCAATATGAGCTGTTGATAACGCCTCCGCTTGATGAAGAAGGCGAAGATGGAGAGGATGGGCTGGAAGCGGCAGCGGCGATAAATGGGGTGGTTACGGCAAAAGTGGTGAAGTGGTTTGTCTTTGAAGTCAGGACAAGTTTGTAGTCGTTGTAGGATGTTCCGGCGATCACAGTATCGATGAACGCTTCAAAATCATCATCAGTTTCCGTATTGTTGTATAATGTCCAGTCTGTGGCGTCAGAAGATGATTTATAGTAGGCGGCCCTGGTCGTGTTCAGATTGACCCAATCGTTCAAAGTCGAATTCCAATAGCTGTTTTTTGCATTCTTCAATTTTACATAAGTGGTGTTGCCGGCTGAAATTTCAGTGGATACATCCGCTTTGTAGATGACTTTTTCGATATCGATGTAATCGTTCAAATTGGTTATCGCTTGTCCTGAATTGTCGACCGCGGTGATATTCGTTCCTTTGCCTCCGAACGGTTCGGTCGAATTTGTTTTGACGACAGCGGCAGTCATCTCAGCGGTCAGATTTCCGGTTGAAGCCGAGCTTCCGAGAGCATTCGGCGGAACAGTCAATTTGACTCCGGTTCCGGAAGAGCCGGTATCGTCCAGTGTTCCTCCTGATGCCGGCGTAATTGGTTTCATTTTGCTCTTTGCCGACCAGTTGGCATCGGTTGTCAGCTTGATGTTTTTACTCGATGCGTTTGAACCGGAAACTGTTATATTTGATCCGAATTGGGTTTCAGTAAAGCCGTTGCCTACGCCGTAAATCGTCCATACGCCGTCAACGACGCCTAATTCATAATAACCATTGCTGTCAGCCGGAGCATGGGTTTTTTTACTGCTGTCGGTGGTTTGCGCTCTTACCCAGCCGGCAACACCTTCTCCTGAGTCATAGCTTCCGTTGCTGTTCGTGTCATTATAGATATAACCGGAGATAGTCAGGCTGTTGGCGGTCAGAGTTATGTTTTTTGTAACATTTGCGGATGCGTCAAGGCTTGCCGGCTCTCCTGACATATAACCGCTTTTTTCAGCGCCGATCTTATAACTTGATCCGGCCGGAACTGTCAAAGAATAAGCGCCGTTTGAATCCGTTGATGTCCCTGTGAAGTAACCATTGCTTGGATTATTGATCCAGACCCATGTGTTTGCGATTGCTACGGATGATCCGTTGGCAACGGTTCCGGAAACAGTCGCGGTTGTCGAAGTGGCGTTAGGAAGAGTGAATTTTACAGTTCTGTTCGTTGAGGTGGCGATAACCGCATCAGTCGTAGAATCCCTGCCTGCGCTTGCGTCTAAGTCAGGTATGAAATGGCCGAAGCCAGGGACATCCAGGAAGAAGAAGTAAGTGCTGGTCGCTTTTAATTGGACAGTCTGGTCAGTTCCTGAGATATCGCTTATCCTTAAGGATTTCCTGTAATCGCTAGGCTTGCAGATTGCGCCAGAGCAGCTGACGCCTTCAATGTTCAAGAAACCTTCTTTCCCTGCATACCCGCTCTTATTCGTTAAAGAGACTGTGAATGTGATCAGGTTTCCCGTGGCAACCGTAATATCTTTTCCTGTAACATTGGCAGTATTGATAATCACATTGGCGGGGCTGTTTGCGACTTCATCTGTGTTTAATCCTACTTCTCCATAAGTCGGCGTCCAGATATCCACTCTATATTTATTGTTTCCGGGAACTGAAATGGAATATGCGCCGTCTGAAGCTGTCTGGCCGGTGAATTCTTTGCCGGTATAAATGCCGCTATTATTGAATTGGACAGCCCTGATAGGCATATTTGCCTGCGCTTGGCCGCCCATCGTCACTGTTCCTCCGATCGTATAGAAAGTCGTTCCTTAAGATTGAGCAAGATTCTGCGTCGCGCTTGAGCCGTTTATGACAACTGTCTGCTGTTCCGCATCGCCATAACCGGGGACATAAGAATTGACGGCCCAGGTTCCATTCCCGACATAAAGGATATAATTTCCGGATGAATCTGTCATCGTATCAGCATGTCCGAAGCCGTCTGTCTGGTAAGCCCAGACCGGAGCGGAGGCTACGGCGCTTGAACCGTTCGTAACCTTGCCGGAAATCGTGGTATCCGCTTTCTTTATCTTGAATATGAAACGGCTGGAAGTGGCAGAAGTGATCAATCTGTTGTCAACCGTGATGTCGGCGGTGCTATTTCCATCAGCATTGCCTCCGGTAATTGCGTTTTCCGCGCTTACGACCACGCTTCTTTCCGGCACATTCGGCAATCCTTGTTTGAATACGCCCACGGTATAATTGCCGGCTTGAGCGACTTTCAATGTAAATTTGCCGCTTGTGTCAGTTTTTGCATTCGATCCCATTCCGCCCGTACCCATCGGCTGATAGGCGAATACCTGCGCGTCGGCGATAGGGGAGCCGTTCGGATATGATGTCGTGGCAACTCCGTCTGTCACATATCCGATAACCTGTATATTGGCTGAGGAAATGGAAAGCGTGATCGATGATGTCCCTGTTCCTGTGCTCTTCACCATTTGCGGCATCGGAGGCATCCAGTCAGGCATCGGAGGAGGGCCTGCCATTGGTCCTTTAGGCATTGCCGGACCGACTCCGACCATCCATTCTGATTGAGGCAAGTATAATACAACCGGACTTGGACTTGATGTCGCGTTAGTGATAGTTTTGACCTTGAATCCGATCGGACTGCCGGCGAATACATCGATATCATTGCCGCCGAAATTGCCGGATAAATTGACAGTCAAGGCCATGACACTCCCGGAATTCTGTTTTGTGAAATTCAGATTTTTGGTCGTGCTTGCCGTGATATTCAGAGGTTCCGGCATCGTCATGCCGTTCCAGTCAACGCTGTTTATCGTAACTGCCGGGTCGGTGAACATCATATAGCTTCCGGCGGTAAGACCGGTAAGCGAATAAGATCCGGATCCATCGGTGATCGTTACGGCAGTATTCATCGGACCGGTCATCGGCGATCCGACATATAGATTCATCGTGCCGTCCGTCGAGCCATCCGCGCCGGTCAAAGTGATCGTGCCTGATAAAGTCAACGCTCCGCCTTCATTGATGAAGAACGGCATTCCGGAAACAGACTCTTTGAGGCTGCCGCTTGAATCCATTATTTTTATATCGACCGAATAGCCGGAAGTTTCAAATCCGCGAGGGATGGATGAATTTACGATGCCGGAAATATCCATATGCAGGAAGTCGCTGGTCGGAGTCGTTCCGCTTACGGCCAGGCTGATAGTTACGGTTCTGGCCGCGGAGTCAACAGTAACTCCATCATTATTTGCGCCGCCGCTTGTTTCCGCGCCGGTAGAGAAGGAAATAGTCCCCGTATTCCATTCATTGACATCGCTGTTGACAGGAGAGTTCGTATCTTTTTTCGCGCCGGCAACATTGAATCCGGCAGGGAAGGTCAGGACGATCTTGTCTCCGTTGGCAATCGCTCTCGATGTCGGCACATCTACGAAATAAATCGTAGTCTGGCCGGCCATAGCGTTCATCGGGAAAACTCCGGCTTTCATCATGCCCATCATTCCCATGTCAGGTCCCATCATGCCTCCGGTCATACCGCCGCCCATCATCGGACCGAGCATGCCTTTCGTGTCCATGCTGTTTTTGATCGGCGCCTGGAAGTAGGTGACTGCGGCTAAAACATTGCCGGACAAATCAGAGGCGGAAGTGGAGCTCATATTGATATAATAATCTTTTCCGCTTACCTGATTCAAAGTCAGCCCCAAATTTTTAATGGTTACCGTATTTGTCGGGCCGTCATAATTGAAAGAAGAGTTAGTCAGAGTCGTTGTCGCCCAGGTATTGGTCGCTGTTCCCGGGGTGCCATAAACGATAGCGTAGTTTGCCGGGTTCAAAATCGATTTTGCCCAATTCGTGCTGTCTGTGATTTTGGCGGAATTCATCGGTTCGCTGAATGTTATCGCTACGCTGTATTCATCGCCATTGGCAAACATTATTTTCGGAGCTTGGGTGTCTCCGGTCGAACTGGTAGTAAATACGACGGCATAGTCGCTCGCTAAAGGATTGCCGACGATATCTGTCGCTGATGACGAGGTCGCGCCGCCGGTAATCGTCAGCGTGTAATTAGTATTCGTGGTCAATACGACATTTGGGGCGAATGAAGCGGAATAGGACATCGGATCATAGCTGACATTGCCTGTAATTTGAGTTGTCCCTCTCTTTAGGGTAACCGTGTTTGAGTTGATTGATGTCGGATCCATCGCTTCGGAGAATTGGATGCTCAGCGCTCCCGGATTAACAGCTATGCCCGTATCATTATTTATCGGCCATGTTCCTTTTATTGTCGGTCTGGTCGTATCAGCTGAAATATTAGCGCCTACATCAAAATGTGAACGGAACGATTCAAAAGAGCTTGTATTCTGGCCTGAACCCGGATTGCCCATGAAAATGCCATTCGCGCTCTTTACGGCTCCGGTGACTACGGCTCTGTATTTTCCGGCGGATAGGCTGCTTGCCGGAGCCAAAATCGCGATTTTTTGCGATGTATCCATGGTCGTGGTTACGCTTACTGCTGTCGCAGTTTCAACGTTATTGGAAACAGTTATCCTGTAAAGCTTGATATTTCCGGATGTAGTTACGGAAGATGTGTCCATCGGATCGGAAAAAGAAATGTTAACTTTAGTATTAGGAACGACATTCGTTGTCCCGTCGTTCGGAGCCGTTCCCATGACAAAAGGAGGTTTCATTTCGCCGGATCCGAAATTAGTCCAAGATCCTTGCGCGTTCGGATCAAATCCACCGCCCATAAAATTACCGCCGGTAGTGAAGGAAATGACATGTCCTCCCTGCGTCCTGTTTCCTTGCAAGGCGTTTCCGGAAGTATCGCGCACGTTCCCGGTCATTATGAGATAATAAGTGGTATTAGCCAATAGTCCTCCGGTCGGCATAGAGACTACGGCTAAATATGGATCATGAGGATAGCCGGCCGGATTGTTGTCCGGAGTGTTGTCGTAAGAAACCGCGGAAGAAGTCGGCGTGCTGCCATCTGCGGATAAATAGATATTGGTATTGTTTACCGTTGAGCTGTCCATATCTTTGGAGAAGCCGATAAACACTTTGAAATTTTCTGTCCCTGGAGGCGTGCCGGACATCCCATCTGTCGGTCCGGTCCATTTTACAGTCGGTTTTGTGCTGTCGCCGGACATGCCGCCGCCGGTTCCGGCATTTAAAACATATGTCCCGATCGAGAAGTTAGCTCCATTGAGGAAAAGATTCATGAAAGAGCTTTCATAATATCCGTCTTTTACGATGATAAGATTATAAGAGCTGTCTTTGACGTTATTTAGGGTAAAGGATCCATTCGCCGCCGTTGTCGTGCTGTATCCGGTTCCTTCCAGGAATACCAACGCTCCGGAAATCGGAGAGCTTGCCTGGTCGTTGATAGTTCCGGTTATATTATGTTTGGTCCAGCCTGCGCTGTTTTGGACCGAGATAATAAGAGGATTTTGGGCGACAGTCGATTCCAGTCCGCCTGAATCGGCAGAAGCGCTGCCGGACATAAATTTGGATCCTCCATTCGATGTTACCTTAAGATAATAATACAATCCGCTGCTTGTGCTGGTGTCGATGGTGGCCTGCGGAATCGTAAATCTGAAGTAACCGTTTGATTGGTGCGTTCCGATTTCAGTGGTGTAATTTGCCGTAGTATTATTTCCAGGCGTCCCGTCTCCGACCATATAATGCAATTCAGCTACGATCTGGTTAATCGGAGTCTGTGGATCTCCCATCTGCGCCAAGATATTGAAATCAGAGCCGGTGGGAGCAAGATTCGGAGGCATATGCATGATCATCGGTCCGTTTCCGGCCGGTCCCTGGTAGCCATTGAAACTGGGCTGCTCGATGGAAGTTGAATTCTGAGGATTAGGAGATGTCCTTATTGTGAAATCGAAGTAATTACTGTTAGAATCCCAGCCATTTCCCATAGAGGCATCCTGTCCGCCGGCTGCCATTTTGGTCGCGTCTGAACTGCCGAATGCTTTGCGTTCCAAAGACTGGCCGATGGTTGTGCTTGTGGCAGTCGTGCCTTCCAATCCGATCGGCTGAGTGCCCCAGCCGACAACATCGATAGCGGTTGTTGTGCTTATATATAGATCAACCGAACCGTTTGCCGTCAATTCAGCCGAAGTCGTTGCGCTGTAGGTGGCGTCAGGAGTAACGCCGATATTTGAATATTGGCTGGAGGCGATCAGGAAAAAGCCGAAAGCGGGAATCGTGGAAGTCGCGAAAGTAAGAGAGAGCGGAGTCGATGTTCCGGTGGCAGTCCTTACATTTATCACATAACCTCCTGACTGCAGGTTGACCGAAGTTCCGCCTGAGTTGTATAATTCGATAAATTCATTCAGGGAGGACGAGGCGGTGCCGATCATTATTTCACTGATTTTTATTTTCGGAGATTCGGTAATCGCCTTCGCTCCTGTGTCTGCGTTTGCTTCAGAAGCCATATTTTGGATGTTGGCGCTTACAGTTATAGTTGTTGATCCTGTCGTGATATTCCCATTCGCTATGATCCTATATACATCAGACGATTGTTGTATGGCGTCAACGACCGAGAGCCCGTCGCTGAAAGTATAATTGCCCGTAGTCGTGGCATTTTTTACTGCTTCTGAAAATTTTACCTCGACAGCTGTCGGGTTGACCTTTTCAACTTTTAAAATCGTCGGCGCGACAGCCCGTGCCGGTATGATAGAAAAGTTCGCCGGCAGGCCGATACTCCAAAGCATGGTTGCCAGGATGATCAGCCAGACAGTCAGTTTGTTCAGTTTCCGTTTCAGCTCAAAGATGAACGGAAGATTTTTTATTTTATTCATACGCCTCCTCTTTGCTTTTTAGTGATGCTAAAAAGTTTGAATTAATATAATATATAAATTTATTTAGTCTGCATTCTGTAAAGCTGGGCCTCGATGCGCATAAGATGCGATTGGATGGCATTTATTTTTCCGTCAAGCTGGTTTTGCTGGTTCTGTATGAAAGTCTGTTCTTCGATTATTTTTTTCGCGTTAAAAAAAATAATACTGACCATAAAAAATTGGATCAGCATTATCGCAAGCAGGGAGTAATAAAATAATTTGTTGAAATTAAAATTACTAATCTTTTTTTTAAGATTTTTTAGCATGGGTTTTAGTTATGAATATACCTATATTATAGGATATTTTTTCTGAGCGCGCAAAGCAGGTGTTGATTTATAAATTATACAAAAAATGAGATAAAGAAAAGATAAAGAAAAAATAAAAAATATCCGCCTGATGCGGGTCTGCTTCAGGCGGAAAATAAAAGAGTTGTTTGTTTTTAAAATCTTCAATCCAGCCACTTATCAATATATTGGCCGACGCCGAATTGGTTCAATTTGTTTTTTATTTTAGTCTTTGTATGGAGATAAACGATCAAAGATTTGAAGTCGATCAGATAGCGGTTTCTTACGATCTTGTATTTTATTACTTTTGACTGGATAGCGCGGCGAACAGTCTTGGTCTGCACGCCGCCAAGCTTTGCTGCCTCTGAAACTGAAAGCCAGATCGGGTTTATGATCGGCTTATTCAATAAGACACTCTTTATATCTCCATCAGTTTCATTGCCATCATTCTCAATACTAAATCCAGTTTCATCGTTATTTGAATTTTCTTTGAAATCCGTCTCCATTTGACTGGTTAAGTCTACAATAATGTAGACTTAAAGTTTATAAATAAAATTTTATTATATACTGAAAAATAGGGGATTTTCTACTTTTAGTCTACAATAATGTAGACTTTACTTTTTTGAAATTTGATCCATGGAATTGTGAAACAGCTCTAACGTATCCAATCTTATTTTTGCTTTATTGTTGTTTTAAGTCTAGGTATCCCTGGACTTAAAAAATATTTGTTTCCATATGTTCTCATAAATTGCAAAAAAAATCAAGACTTAGCTAATTAGTGATTAGTTGATTAGTGATTAGGTCTCAAAATTTAAACTAATTGACTAATTAACCAATCGCTAATTCGTTTGCTTTTTTGGGGGAAATATGTTAATTTATTTTTATCCAATTAAAGGAAGATATAAGTTATAGGGAGGGAGGCTCTATAATAATTTTGGCATATGTTGTCCCGCTTTCGCGGGTTTTCTGTTTATTAAAGAATACAACTGTAACAAAACTATAACTCCTTCGTATAATTAAATGAGTCTTAATATATTCAAAGAAAAGATATTATATTCCCGGGTCAAGAATAAAGACAGGAAGTCTTTTATAGAAGCGTATGACCTTTATATCGATGAGATATTCAGATTTGTTTTTTTTAAGATAGGAAACAAGGAAGAAGCGGAGGACATCACTTCTTCTGTCTTCCTGAAAACATGGAATCACATCCAGAACAACAGCATAACTGATTCCAAAACTTTGCGGGCGCTGATCTATAAGATCGCGAGAAATTCGGTAATCGATCATTACAGGGAAAACAGCAGGAAGAATATCCTTGCCGAAAACGAGTTTGTCGAGAACGATATAGAAGATGAAAGACAGGACATCGTGAAAAAAACAGAAGTGCTTTCCGATATGTCGATCGTTGAACAGGGTTTATCTGAATTGAAAGATGAATATCGCGAAGTCATCGTATTGAGATTCATAGAAGAATTATCAATATCAGAAATCGCCGATATCCTTAATAAGTCAAAAGGCAATATCAGGATCCTTACTTTCCGCGCGTTGAAAGCCTTGAAAGATCTGATCAGTTCGAAATACAAGAAATAGGGTGCGGTGTTTGGCGTTTAGGGCGTAGTAATATCAAGTCTTTATGAGTTTATCTACACCCTTCACCCCATACTCTAACCCATAATTATATATGACAGAAAAAGAATTGCTGTCACAACTGAATAGTCTGAAAAATATCCGACCTGCGGCTGAATGGAAAAAGACCGGCAGGGAAGTTTTGATTTCCCAGATTTATAGCGGACAGGAATCGGAGGATAAGGGTATTTCTATCTTTGAAATATTTTTCAAAAAAACAGAATGGCTGGCCCAGCCGGTCGGAGTGTTCTTATTGATCATTTCCGCGATATTCGGCAGCGGCATCTTAAGCATCAAAGCGGCTCGCGACACAAAACCGGGAGATTCTTTGTATATAGCGAAAATAATCAGCGAAAAAACGCAGCAAGCGATCACTTTCGATGAAAAAGAAAAGGCTAAGCTGGAAATAAAATTCGCCGGGAACAGGGCGGACGAGATCGCTAAAGTTTTAGAAGAGGACAAAAGCGAGAAGAAAGATGGCAGGGTGGAGAAACTGACCAGCGATTTTAAAAAAGAAATTTTTGCCGCCAAGATCAGGCTGGAAAAGATGAATGGCGGAAAAACTGAAAATGATATAGAAGAAGATGTTGCAAGTTCAAGCCAGGTTGCGGCGGTTGAAGATCAGGTATTCAGCGCTGATTTTGAAAAGACGAAAAATGGGATGCAGATAGATATGAAAGAAAATGACGCGCCTGTCGCGGAAAGCCCGAAAAAGGTTTTGGATGAAGCCAAGCAGCTGTTTGAAAAAGAAGATTATACCGGCACTCTGGATAAGCTGGAAGAGGCGAATGCGATTTTGGATAAGACTGCCGGAGATGCCGACGGCGTCGCGGGCAGCAATGCCACAAGCACGGTTGAATCGGTCGGCGGAGAAGCAGCGACAAGCACTGTAAAAAATTAAAAAAGATTATGGCCAACACCTTTGATGAGCGTTTTGTTTCGGATATCGGAAGCAGGAAAAATATTATTTATGATGAGCATATGATCCGTTATGGGCTGGCCAAAAGGTTCGTGCAGGGCAAGACAGTCCTGGATATAGCCTGCGGATCGGGATACGGATCGGATATTTTAGCAAAAGCAGGAGCAAAAAAAGTGATAGGCATGGATGTCGACGAGGATGCTTTGAATGGCGCCAGAAAAAAATTCGTTTATGACAATTTGGAATTCAAAAAGGGAAACGGTTTGAATCTAGGTGAATATGGATTTGATGTCGTTATTTCATTTGAAACGATCGAACATTTACAAGAGGGAGAAAGGTTTTTAAGCGAATTGGCAAAGGCGGCCAAGGATGACGGATTGGTGATCATATCAACCCCGAACAAAGATGTATTTTTGGAAAAAAATCCTTACCATCTCAAAGAATACGATAGAGAAGAGTTTGAAAATCTGTTAAAAAAATATTTTTCCGATTTCAGGATAATAGAGCAACATAACGGAATGGCAAGTTTTTTGAAAATGGGCGGAGACGGATCCGATGTGATTTTTTCCAATGAATCAAAGCCGGCTTATTTTGTCGCCATCTGTTCAAAAAAAGGATTGCCTGATTTGCCGAAAGAAAATTTTTTCAGCATCAATGAAGCTGCTTTGGAGAATTTGCATAATAATCCGGGAATGAGGATGGTAAATGCGATTTATTCGCTATTGGTAAAAATTCCGGGATCGAGGACTTTGATAAAGATAATAAAAAATTAAAGTTCAAGTCAAAAGCCAAAATTTTAATTATTTTTTAATTTTGAATTGTAATTTTGCATTTTGATTTTTGCATTTCGAATTTAGTGCTTGTCCATTATTCCGTAAAATTTATGGGATAATGGATCCGCATTAGCGGATCAGGCAAGATCAACAAGGTCGACTTCCTAAAAAGATGGGTCTGCTTATTAAAAAACAAACCTTTTAAACCGGTTATTGATTTGCTCAAAAAGCGTCCGCATC
Source organism: uncultured Gammaproteobacteria bacterium (assembly GCA_964360445.1). Classification (GTDB taxonomy): domain Bacteria; phylum Patescibacteriota; class Patescibacteriia; order Patescibacteriales; family JAKAJF01; genus CAYHWE01. The sequence continues at coordinate 16,506 of CAYHWE010000019.1, forward strand.
ACGCGGATCGCGATAAATCAATTAGCTACACCCCACACCTATATTCGTAATGAATATTTGTGGAGTTAAATTCCCCATGCAATTTTACTCCCTCACCTTTGTGATTATAGGTGTGGGGGGAGCGGGATTCCGATTGATTTGTCGCCGGACCGATACGGTTTAAAAGAAAAAACACACAATGCCATTTTATGGACGTAAAATCTATAAGATGGTTACTGAATTTCTTTATGAATAAATTACGCAAAATTTTTGTAGTCAGCGTAATGATGATCACAGTTTTATCATTGTCTATGGTAACAGCTCCTAACGTTAAAGCTGCTGCTAAGGCTGGTGACTTGATCAAAATGAACGGATTATCATCTGTTTATTATCTTGGCGCTGACGGCAAAAGATATGTATTCCCTAATGAGAGTACTTATATGTCTTGGTACAATGACTTCTCAGGAGTAGTGACCGTTTCACAAAGTGAATTGGAAGGCTATCCTTTAGGAGCTAACGCAACTGTTAGACCAGGTACAAAATTGGTAAAAATTACTACTAACCCTACTGTTTACGCAGTTGAGCCAGGTGGTAACTTAAGATCTATTGTTTCTGAATCAAACGCAATCGCTCTTTACGGAGCTGATTGGGCAAAGAGAGTAATCGACGTTCCAGATGCTTTTTTCACTAACTACAAGACAGGTACAGCTTTAACAGCTGGTCAATACCCGACTGGTCAGTTAGTAAAGGCTTCATCAGGAGCTGATGTATACTACTTTGACGGTTCAAACTACAGATTATTCGGTTCAGAAGCCGCTTTCTTGGCTAATGGATTCGATTTCGCTGATGTTGTAACATCATCTTCTGCTGTTACTGCTGGCGGAACATCAATCACTGGCGCTGAATCTGCTTTGACTGATTTAACATCAGGCGCAGGCGGAACAGCTGGCGCTGGCACAGGCTTGACTGTATCTTTAGCAGGCACAACTGCCGCTTCAGGCACAATCATCGACGGAACAGCTGCAACAGCTTTAGCATCTTTCAATTTGACTGCTGCTAATGACGGCGCAGTTAAGGTAACAACAATCAAGATAAAGAGAACTGGCATCACTGCTGATTCAACTTTGTCTGCTGTTTACCTATATGACGGTTCAACAAGATTGACTGATAGCGCTTCTGTAAGCTCAGGATATGCTACATTCACTAACGCTAGTGGCATCGTAACTGTTCCTGCGGGCACAACAAAGACTATCACTGTCAAATCAAACATCGCTGACAGCACTGCAGGTCAGACTGTAGGCGTTGCGATCAATGCGGCTTCTGATGTAACAACTGACGGAGCTTCAGTTAGCGGTTCATTCCCAGTTTCAGGAAACACAATGAGCATTGCTAGCGCTTCATTGGGAACCTTAGCTTTAGGTTCTGCAACTCCATCATCTGATGCTACACCAGAAGTACAGAATGACTTCATAATGTGGCAGAATACTGCAACAATCGGTACTACAGCTTTGAATTTGAAATCAATCAGATTCAGACAGATCGGTTCTGCGACTGCTTCTGATTTGAAGAATTTCAAGTTATTTGTTGACGGAGTACAGGTTGGTTCAACTGTTTCTGCGGTTGATTCAAACAACTACGTAACATTCGATTTATCAGCCAGCCCAAAGAAATTGGACTTAGGTGCAAGAACTTTGAAGGTAACTGGTGATATCGCTGACGGTTCAACAAGGACTGTAAGCTTGTCATTAAGACAGACTGCTGATATCGAAGCTGCTGACACTGAATACGGAGCTAACGTGTTATCTACCGGCACTTTCCCATCTACAGCTACAGCTCAGACAATCGCGTCTGGTTCTATGACTGTAACAAGAACATCTGATTCTCCATCAGGAAATGTTATTGATGGAGCAAC